>CAIUOU010000098.1 GCA_903900845.1 uncultured Opitutia bacterium | reverse complement strand
TCGTCTGTAGCCGGGGTCGTTGCCCCCGGACCATGCCGGCGACCGCACGGCCGAAGGCCTTTCCGAAGGTGGCGAACTTGAACCGCAAGATTGCGGATGAATGCGACGAGGGCGTCTCGCCTGTCTCCCCGGTCCCCCCCGTCTCCCCCTCTCCGCATCTCAGTGACTCTGTAGTGAAATCCCCTGATTTTTTACCACAGATCACTTGGATGGCACAGATGGTTAAAACCTCTCGGAGCCGCGCGCTCAGGGCCTGAGCGTGGGCCCACCTCCGTTTCCTCCGTTTGCTCCTGATGAGCCGGTTTTACAGGAGGCAACTGAGGCAACGGAGGTCGAGCGCTTCATATCGTCTCCCCGTTCTTCCGCGTCTTCCGGAACGGCCAACAACCTACCGATCGTCCGCTTTGCCGCCCTTGCGTTTGCCTTTGCCGGCAGCCGGTTGAGGTGCGGCCGGTTTTTCCGTCCACGGAATCGTCCGGCTGAAAAGGACGGGATATTTCTCGTAATCGTGCCCCTCGACGCGTGAGCCCGCGATGGCGGCCAGTTCGGCGTCGTAGCGGGCGCGCAGGTCAGCCAGCACCAGCGCGTGGCGCGGATCGGCGGCGACGTTTCTCATCTCGTAAGGATCGGAGCTCAGGTCGAACAACTCCTCGGTCGGCCGCATCCCCTCGCCGCCGTAAGCCCAGAAAATGTATTTCCAGCCCGGTGCGACGATCGCGAGGGTCTGCGCCGCCGTGGCACCCCAGTAGTTGAAAAGTGGCAGCGCGTCGCGCACGCGTCCCGCGGGGTCGTCCAGCAGTGACACGAGGCTCCGGCCGTCCAGACCTGCGGGCGCGGCCACGCCGGCGAGCGCGAGCAGGGTGGGAGCGACGTCGACATTGCCGGTGAGGGCGGCGCTCGCTTTTCCCGACCGCTCGCCGGGCCGGCGCGGGTCGTGGATGATCAACGGCGATTTCGAGGCCTCCTCGTAGGGCAGTACCTTGTCGCCGAACCCGTGCGCCCCCATCGAGTAGCCGTTGTCGGAGGTGTAGACGATGACGGTGTTCGCGGCGAGTCCCTCGCGCTCGAGCGACTCGCGGATCAGGCCCACGGCCGCGTCGATGCCGGTGATGAGGGCGTAGTAGGCGGCGGCCGATTCGTCATAGTTGTTGATCCACTCCCGATAACCGGTCGCGGCGCGGCTGGCGCGCGACTGCGCCGAGAGGTGGCGACCTTTCTCGACTCCGTGGTTGGGCGGACGGGTGAACTTTCGGCCGGAGTAGGGCTTCGTGTCCTGCGGGTCCGGGGTGAACGGCAGGTGAGGGGCCTTGAAGCTGATCGAGAGGCAGAACGGCTTGCCCGTGCGCTTCGCGTTCCGGAGGAAGTCGGCCGCCCACGCGGCGTAGGCGCGGGATGAGTGCGGGTGCCGGTCGGCGTAGTTCGCGATGCCAGGATTTTTAGCGGTCTCGTAAAACGTCTGGTCAGGCCCGCCGGCCCACGCGTCGAAGAACGGAGCGAGGGCCTCGAAGCCTTCGCCCTTCAGCTCGAACCCGATCTTGCCCGCGAAACCCGTGTGGTAGCCGGCGCGCCGCAGGATCGCGGGATAGGACTGTTCAAGGTGCCGCCGCGCCAGGTCACCGTGGGAAAAATTGCAGCCGTGGCGGTGTTCGTAGAGGCCGGTGAGGACGTTGCACCGGCTGGCCATGCAGATCGCCGTCGTGTTGTAATGGTTGGTGAACCGCACGCCCTCGCGCGCGAGTCGATCAAGGTGCGGAGTGGCGACTTCCGGATTCTCGTAGCCGATCGCGCGCGCCGTCTGGTCGTCGGAGAAAAGGAAAACAATATTCGGCCGCGAAGCCGGCCCGGTGGCAGCGGCCGTGGCGGCGGCGACGGTGCCGGCGAGGAACGTGAGCAGATGGAGCAACATAGAGGGCGGAGTTTTTACCGTGGATTCCCCGGCGCGGCTCCGCCGCGACGGAAAGGTTGTAGTTGTGTCGGGAGGGCTGGCCTTGGGGTCGTGAGGCGTATCCGAACAGCTCCGCGAGGGGGCAACCACGGATGGACACAGATAGATACAGATGAGGCTGCGATGGCTTCCTGTAGCCGAGGCTGCCAGCCGCGGACCATGTCGTGGGCCTGACGGCCGAAGGCGTTTCCGAAGGTGGCGGATTGCTGGCCGCACATTTTAGAGCGGGGCGGAAAATGCGAAGATTCGTGCCCGCTTGCTGCCTACCGCGCCTTTAGCATCGCGATGAGGTAGCTGGTGGCGTCGGTGTGCCTCACGCCCGGGGCCCCGGGGTACACAAGTTCGCACGCGACGCCGGCGGCGGCGCAGCGCTCCTGCAGTTTCACGCCGAAATTGGACGTGTGCGTGGGGTCCTTCTGGTCCTGCCCGAGCGCAGGCGGGGCGTTGTAGAAAAGGTGAACGGGAGCGTCGCCGGCGTTAACCAGCGCGTACGGCGAATACTCGTTGATCCACGGCAGGATTTTCTCCCGGGCGGCGAGGAATTGCGGGAAAGCGCCGACGCCGAACGCGTGTCCGCCATACCGGCTGTTCGGCGTCCACTCCTTCATCTGCAGCGGGTCGAGGGTGGTCTGGGCGCCGTTTACGGCCGCGCAGTAAAGGCGGGTGGACTCCCGGGCGACAGGATCCGGGCTGCGCGGATCGGCGAGATCGTCATGGAAGGCGAGCCACAGGCTGGAGCAGGCGCCTGCGGAGCCGCCGGCGGCGCCGATGCGGACGGGATCGAGGTTCCACTCGCGCGCCTTGCTGCGTACGAACTGCAGCGCGCGGGCGGCGTCGTGCAGAGGGGCCTTCACGGGAGGAACAACGCCCTCCTCCTCGGCGTGGCGGATGAGCCGGTAATTGATGGCCGCGACAGAAATTCCGGCCACCTGCAGCGCGGCGACGTCGACGAAGCGATCGACGCGTTCCTTTTCCCCGCCTTGCCAGCCACCGCCGTGGATCACGAAGACGAGCGGTGTGGGCGAGTTGGATGCCGCTTTCCAGAGGTCAAGGACCTGCCGCTCGTGGGTTCCGTAGCGTACTTCGGCGAGCGTCGGTTTGGGCACCGAGGTGGCGTAGGCGGCGGGAGCGGCCGCCTTCCCGGCGGTTTTGCCTTTCGTCTTGGTCTCGGCGGCGGTGACGGCGGTCGCGAGGAGGCCGGTCAGGGTCAGGATCAGGGGTAAGGGGATTCGCATGGAGAACGTGCGGAGCAAAGCCCGGATCGGAGATGTCCGGCAAGCGCCGGGTGGGCGGAGGGGGCGGCTTTCCGGTTCCGGGATTGTGTCCCGCCGGGGTGGGTGCAGGTTGGCCGCCGTACCCTGCGACCCATGTCCGCCCCGCAATCCTCCCCGTCGTTCGAACCCTTCATTCCGGCGCACGTGGCGATGCGCGAGTTCACGCTCCGTGCCGTCCTCTCGGGCACGGTCCTCGGCATCGTGTTCGGCGCGTCGTCCCTTTATCTTGTCCTCAAGGTCGGTCTCACGGTGAGCGCGTCGATCCCCGTCGCCGTGATCTCCCTGGCGCTTTTCCGCGCGTGGTCGAAGGTCGGCGGTCGCGACGCCACGATCCTGGAGCACAACATCACCCAGACGGCGGGATCGGCCGGCGAGTCGATCGCGTTTGGCGTGGGCGTGACGATGCCCGCGATCCTGATCCTCGGCTTTGATCTCGAACTGACGCGCGTGATGCTGGTCGGTCTTTTGGGTGGTTTGCTCGGGATCCTCATGATGATCCCGCTGCGACGGGCTCTGATCGTGAAGGAGCATGGCGTGCTCAAGTATCCGGAGGGGACCGCGTGCGCGGCGGTGCTCAAGGCCGGCGCGAACGAATCCTGCCGCGCGCAGGCCTCCGAGTCCGCCCGCGCGGAGATGCGGGCCGCCGAGGCGGCCGGCCTTGGTCGTTCGGCGGGCGCCAAGGTCGTCTTCACCGGGTTTTTCCTCGGGCTCGCCTACAAGACCCTGATGGTGGCGTTCAAGGGTTGGAAGGACGTGCCCGAGAAGGTGTTCGGCGCCCCGCTCAAGTCCGGCTCCGTCGGCGCCGAAATCTCACCGGAACTTCTGGGCGTGGGCTACATCATCGGGCCGCGGATCGCGGCGGTGATGTGCGCGGGTGGCGTGATGTCCTACCTCCTGCTGATTCCGCTCATCTCTTTCTTCGGCGCCGGGCTGGTCGCGCCGTTGCCGCCGGGCACAAAGCTCATCTCGGAGATGACGCCCAACGGCATCCGGGGCGCCTACATCCTCTACATCGGCGCCGGCGCCGTGGCCGCGGGCGGGATCATCAGCCTCTTCCAGGCCCTGCCCACGATTCTGCACGGTATCCGCGCGGGCCTGGCGGGACTCTCCGGCGGAGGCGGCGCGGCGCGTAATGACGGCCTTCCGCGCACCGATCGCGACCTTCCGCTCAAGTTCACGGGCATCGGCATCATCGTGCTGGTGACGCTCATCGTGCTCGCACCCGCCCTGCACATGAACCTCCTCGGGGCCCTGCTCATCGTGCTCTTCGGCTTCCTGTTCGTGACGGTCTCCTCGCGGCTCACGGGCGAAATCGGTTCCAGCTCCAACCCGATCTCGGGCATGACGGTTGCCACGCTGCTCTTCACTTGCCTCGTGTTCCTCCTCGTCGGCTGGACCGGCGGCACCCACTACGTCACCGCGCTGTCCGTCGGCGCCATCGTCTGCATCGCCGCCTCCAACGGGGGAACCACCTCGCAGGATCTCAAGACCGGCTTCCTGCTCGGAGGCACGCCCCGCCTGCAGCAGATCGCCATCCTCATCGGCGCTTTCGCCTCCTCGCTGGTGCTCGGCCCGATCCTTCTGCGCCTGAACGAGTCGGCCACGGTCTACGTGCCCGCCGCGCAGGTCGCGCCGGGGCTCCGGGTTGACGCCGCGACCCTCGGAGCCGCGCGGGAGAGCCTCGCCGGACCGCAGGCGAAGGACGACGCGGCCTCCTACCGCGTGTGGCACAAGCCCGAAGGTCCGGGTGGGCCGGCCGGAAAGTATCTCATCAACGAACGCGGCGAGGCCGTGTGGCTCGTCGACCCCGGCATCAACGGTTCCCACAACCGCCGGCCGGACGGCACCGAGGTGCGCAAATTCGATGCCCCGAAGGCCACCCTCGTCTCCTATATCATCAAGGGGATCCTCGACCAGAAGCTGCCTTGGGCGCTCGTGCTGCTCGGGGTGATGATCGCCGTGACGCTCCAACTCTCGTTTGTGCCGGCGCTGGCGTTCGCGGTGGGAGTTTACCTGCCCTTGTCGGCCTCGACGCCGATCCTGCTCGGCGGACTGATCCGCTGGATCGTCGATCGACGGATGCGGCGGCAGACGGCGCACGCGCGGATGTCGGAGGAGCAATTCGCCGCCGAGAGCGACAAGAGCCCCGGCGTGCTGCTGGCCTCGGGCTACATCGCGGGCGGCGCGATCGCTGGCATCCTGATCGCGTTCCTCGCGGGTGTTTTGGGCGATTTTGACGCGGCGGTCGGACGCTGGGCGGAGAAGAACAACCCCTTCTTCGCCGGTCCTCACGCCGACCTGCTAGCGCTGCTGCCCTTCGCCGCCATCGCGGTGTTTCTCTATCTCGTCGCGCGCGAGCGGGTGCTCGGACCTCGGCGGAATTGATTCGGCCCGCATCGCGCTCGCATTTTTCCCGACCGCTGGCACTTCAGGAACCGCCGCCCGCCGGCCGCCATGAACGAAGACCGCGAAGCCATCCTCTCCCGCGTACGCGGCGCCCTCGCGCCGCTCCACCGCCGCGCGCCGCTACCCGATTACGACCCCGAGATCGCCGTGCTGCGGCAGGTCCTCGCGGGACGCGATCTCGCCGAGCTGTTCGCCGAGCGGTTGAAGCGTGTGGGCGGGCTGGCCTTCACCGACCCGGCCGCGCTCGCGGCCCATCTGCGCGCGGGTGGTCGCCGGCATGGATACTGCGACCCCGCGCTCTGGCCCGCGTTGGCCTCGCATCTGGGCGACGGTTTCACCGTCGAGCAGGCGTTCGACCGCAAGCGGGTCGACGACTACACCTTCGGCATCACGCGGGCCGCGGGCGCGATCGCCGAATCGGGCTCCCTCATCCTCAGCGACGCCATCACCTCTTCGCGGTTGGCCGCCTTGGCGCCTTGGGTGCACGTCGCCGTGCTGCGGCGAGAGGATATCCACTGTGACATCTCCCAGGCGGTGGCCGCGCTGGGGGACGACCCGAATGTCATCTGGTGCACCGGCCCTTCCAAGACCGCGGACGTCGAGGGAATCCTCATCGAGGGCGTCCACGGCCCCGGCGAGCAGCTCGCGCTGATCGTCTGAAACGGGTTCCAGCCGGCTCCGGCCCGCCGGTTCCCCGGGTCAAGCCCGCCGCGCGCTTCCCTACTCGGTCACCTATCACCTCGCGTAGCAGGGTGCGCGCGGGGGCGGGTATCAGTCGCGGGGCGCCTTGGGCGGCAGCGGGCGCAACTCTTCGCGCGTGAGCTTGCCGTCCTGGTTTCCGTCCAGCGCGCGTAGGCTGGCGGCCGCGTTGGCGATCTCCGCGTTGGCCAAGCTGCCGTCGGCGTTGGCGTCGAGGGCGAACATCACCGGATCGACCAGAAGCAGGCGGCCCGCGCCGTCGGGCTGGTGCGGACGTGAAGCGGAGCCCTCCGGACGCGCCGGCCGCAACTCGTCGATCGAGACGACCCCGTTGCCGTCGAGGTCCAGGAGCGGCAGCACGGTGGGAGCGAGGCCGATCTCCTGCGCGGAGATTTCATGGTCGTGGTCCGTGTCGAGGGTGCGGATCACCGGATTGCCGCGGCCCCCCGGGCCGCCCTTGCCGGCGTGAGCCTCGGGGCCGCCTCCGCGGTGAGCGGGGCGGACGTTGTTTTCGGTGGTTTGGCCGAGCAGTGCGTCGGCGATGGAGAGGACCGCGGCGGCGAGGAGACGATGATGGTATTTCATGGACGGATTCGGTGGCGCCGCTCGCCACCCCCGGACGCGGGGATGAGGAAGCGAACGGCGTGGATCACGCCGCCCACTCTGGCCCGGGACCGTCAGGGAATTGTGTGTCGCGCGCTCCTTTTTTGTGATGCGCGTGTAAATATTTGGTAAACCCGGCTAGCCGGTGGGGGTCGCGGCGCGGAGGTGGGTGACCAGCTGGGCGGTGCCCTCGGCCATCGATACGCGCGGGGAGTAGCCGAGCACGCGGCGCGCCGCGCCGAGGTCGAACCAGTGGTCCTTGGCCAGTTCGGCGGCCACGAAGCGCGTCATCGGCGGCTCGCCGCGGAGGCGGAATACACGCCACGCCAGCTCGCAGGCCGCGCCGGCGGCTAATGCCACGGGCAACGGCACGCGACCGCTCACGGGTCGCTCGCCGAGCGCGGCGAGCAGGGCGTTGATCCAATCCCAGAGCACGACCGGCTCGTCGTTGGTGATGAAGAAGGCGCGGCCGTTGGCCTCCTGGTCGCCGCGCGCGAGAGCGGCTTCGGCGAGGAGGTGCGCGTCAACGGCGTTCGCGACGTGCACCATATCAACCCGATTCCGGCCCGAGCCCACGATGCGCAGGCGTCCGGTGCGGGCGCGGGAAAGCACCCGTGGGACGAGATGCGGATCGCCGACTCCCCAGATCAGATGCGGCCGGAGGGCAGTGACGCGCAGCTCCCCGCCGGCGGCCGCGAGCGCCTCGCGTTCCGCGGCGGCCTTGGAGACCGGATAGGGGCTCGGGCAGCGCGTCGTGAGGGGGAGCGACTCGTCGGCGCCCGCGAGATCGCGACCGTTGTAGACCACGCTCGGGGAACTCGTGAAAACGAGGCGGCTCACGCCGTGGCGGCGGCAGCCGGCCAGGATTGCGCGCGTGCCGAGCACGTTGGCGCGGAAAAATTCCTCCCGCGGGCCCCAGACGCCAACCCGCGCCGCGGCGTGAAAAATGGTGCCCATGTCCGCGCATGCGGCCGCCACGGCGGCTTCGTCGTCGATCGCCGCGCGAATGAAGCGCACGCCTCGTCGCTCAAGGTCCGGCGCCGGGTTGCGCGCGAGGACGTTCACCGGTCGTCCCTGCGCCAGCAGGCGCTCGACCAGGTTTCTTCCCAGGAAACCGGTCCCGCCGGTCACCAGCACGGGGCGGGTGTCGGGCGGCGGCGGATCGGACGGCGATGTCATCACGGGAAAGCGTTAAGCGGGGCGGTGCCGGAGCGTGAACCACGGATGAACGCGCGTGGCACCGGAGAGAACCACGAAACACGCCAAAGGCACGAAACCGGACCGGGAGACCCGCGGAAACCACGAGACCGGAAAAACCCGGGCTCGAAATCCGGCGCGTGTAGCGGCGGCCGCGTCGAATGCCTTCCCGAGTGCACCGCCGATAAGCGAGAGCCGCGCGCCGGCGACCGAGCTGCTGATCCGCGGAATCACGCCGTTCTCCTCAGGCTCCGGTCGGCCCGGCCTGGAAAAGGAGGCAACGGAGGCCGCGGAGATCGAGTGCTTTATCGTCTCACCGGTCGCCCCAGTCGTACGCGTCTCCCCGTCTCACTCGGCGTCGCCGTCGTAGGCGCGGGCGCGGGTGGCCCAGCGGGCGAGCGTGAGGCGGTGGATCTTGGCGTTGTGACGCACGTCGACCGGAAATCGCGGGTGGAAAAAGAAGCGACGGATCGTGGCGGTATGCGGGTGGCGCAGGGCGAGCGCGCGCAGTTCGCGGGCGAGCGCCTGCCCGGCGGCCCGGTCAGGCAAGGTGGCCTCGATCACGATCGCGGGCTCCTGCCCCGGGCGTGCCCCGAGACCCACCAGGGCGCAGCGCGCGACCGAGGGATGGGACCGGAAAACCTGCTCGCAGGGCTCGGTGTGCAACGTGCCCGCCGTCGTCTCGACGCGTTCCGCCTTACGCCCGCAGAACCACAGGCGGCCTTGGGGATCGAGGTAGCCGCAGTCGCCCATGCGATGCCAGATCGACTCTCCGTCGGGGATCTTGGCGGCGGCGGTCGCCGCGGGATTGCCGTCGTACTCCCGCGTCACGACCGGTCCGCGGACGATGATCTCCCCGATTTCCCCGGTCGGCAGCGGCCGGGTGTCGGCCGGTGATGCGAACGGTGCTTCGTCGAGCGCGATGACGCGCGCCTGGATGCCGGTCACCAGCCGGCCCACGCAGGCGCCGTGCACGGATCCGGCGTCGACGTCGTCGGCGGAAACCGAGGAGACGGGCAGGGCTTCGGTGGCCCCGTAGGGGCTGTGCAGCCGGCCGTGCGGGAGGAATTCGCGTGAGGCGGCCCAGAGATCCGCGGGTACGGCGGCTCCGGCGCAGAGTACGCGGCGCAAGGTGGGCAGGGTGACGCCGCGGGCACGGCATTCGGCGGCGATGCGGCGCCAAAGCGTGGGCGAACCGAAGGAATTCGTGACGCGCTCCTGCAGGATCGCGCGGATGGCTCGGGCGGGATCGAACGCCGATGGCCGCCGGGGATCTAGTTCCGGCACGATGGTCGTCATCCCAAGGGCTGGGTTGAAGAGCGCGAAAACGGGCAGCAGTGGCAGGTCGATCTCGCCCGGCTCGATTCCGTAGGCTTCGCGGATCAACCGCACCTGCGCCTCGAACATGCCATGCTCGTAGCGCACGCCTTTGGGCGCGCCGGTGGAGCCCGAGGTGAACAGGATGGCGGCAAGATCGCGCGGTTTGGTGCCGCGGACGGCGGGTGCAGGCAGCCGCGAACCGGACTTGGTCAACCGGCTCGTCAGCGCGCCTTCGGCCGGCACGCGAACGGCGACGGAGCGGAACGACGGCCGGAAGATGCGGCTGGCGAGCCGCGCCGCCGGGATGCCGACCAGACCGCGCGGGCGCGTGGCGGCGACGCAGCGGAGAAAGTTGGCCAGTCCCATCCCGGGATCGATCACCACGGGCACCAAGGCGCGGTTGAACAGAGCGAAGACGCACGCGATCAGCGGCAGCCCGGGCGGCACCATCACGAGCGTGCGGTCCCCCGCCCGAAGCCCGGCGGAGTCGAGCCGCGCGCACCATGCGCCGACCTCCGCATCGAGTTCGGCGAAGGAAAGCGAGAGGTAGTCGATGTCCCCGCCGGCGGTGGTGCCGCGTGGCACCTTCAGCGCCATGGCGCCCGGCCGGGTCGCGGCCATCAGGCCGAGGTGGCGGGCGATATTGGCCGCCGCGGCCTCCTCGGCGGCCGGCGGATGGACGGGCGGCGTCATGGCTTCGCCGAACGTGCGGCGCGCGCGGGAACCGGGCAACAAAAACGCCGCGACGGCGAAATCGCGGCGCGGCGGTCCTGAACCTTTGGCCGGTTCAATAGTCGTGCAGCGTGATGAGCCCCCAGAGCACGGTGACTTTTTTCCCCGAGGGTCCGTTCTTGCCGACGATGGCGGAAGTATCGGCGTTCACGGTCGCCGGATTCACGGGCTGGAAGGAGTCGCTGGAGTACGTGACCGCACCGGCGAGCAGGCTCGTCTCCTTGCCGCCGCTGGCGGTGTTGCGCGTGGCGCACCCGGATGCGAGCAGCGCGGTGAGAAGGGCGGCGACGAGGGGCAGCTTGGGTTTCATGGGCGTCGGGGGGAGGACGGTGGCTGGCGGGGGGAAGTTTCGCAAGGGCGCGGTTTTGATCGGATTCAACCCGGTGACCTCAGGGCAACACGGGTGACCGCGGGAGGACCGGCGCCTCCCCGGGTCGCGGGTCAGTGCGCGGCGTTCAAGGAAGGCTCCGCCCGCAAAAGATCCGCCTGCCAGGGCAGGAGGATGCGGTCGAGATCGCCCGGCTGGCGGGCGATCTGGGCGAGGAGCGAGCGGTTGGCGATCAGCGTGGGATCGATGCCGAGTTTCGCGGCGACCCGGTCGCGGTCGGCCTTGATGCGGTCCTGGAACTCGACCTGTTTCTGGGTCAGGGAGACGTGGTTGGGATCGCGTCCGGGGCGGCGCGGCAGCGTCTGCGGGTCGCGTGTGAGACCGGCGCGGATGGCGGCGGCGAGCGACGGGAAGATGCGGTCGTGGCGCTTGCCGAGATTAATCTGGGAGAGGATCGCAGACTCGGCTTCGCCGGCCTCGGCGGCCTCGGCGATCTTCAGGATCAGCGCGTTGCCGCAGACTTTGAAGGGCGGCGTGTCGATCCGCTGGGCCTGGGCCTCGCGCCAATGCCAGATGGCGTGGAGGACCGTGAGGCCGGGACCACGCAGCCGCTCGCTGCGACCAATGCGCCAGTCGTTCTCGGTCGGCGGGGCGAAACCTTCGGCCCCGGAGCGGATCTGGGCCTCACATTGCTGCTCCAGCCAGCCGAGCCGGCTGAGCTTGCGCAGTTCCTTGGCCAGGATGTCGCGCAGGTCGGGCAGGTGCCAGACGTCGAGCGCGGCGTAGTTCAGGAGTTTGGGTGTGATGGGCCGGCGGGACCAGTTGGCCTTCTGGCCGTCCTTGTCGAGCAGCACGCCGAAGTGCTCCTCCAGCAGAGCGGCGAGACCGAAGCGCTGGCGCCCGAGCAGCTGCGCGGCGAGCATGGTGTCGAAGAGGCTGTGCGGCACGAATCCGCAGAGATCGTGCAGCAGCCGGATGTCGAAATCGCTGCCGTGCATGATCAGATGCTTGCCCGCCAGCGCCTGCCAGAGCGGGCGGAGGTCGAGGCCGGGCGCCAGCACGTCGACGAGGAACACCTCCCGGCCCACCATGAACTGCAGGAGGCAGACCCGCGTCTTGTAGTGGTACATGTTGTCCGCCTCGGTATCGAGGGTCACCTCGCGGACCGGCCCAAGGGCCTGCAACAGCGGCCCGAGGGAGCCGGGCTGGTCGAGGAGCAGATAAGAGGGCGGACGTGAGGCCACCTTCACGCCGAGGAGGCGACGGACGGGAGGCGGCAGGAAGCGGGAAATCATGCAGGTGCTTTCGCGGCCTTATCCCATGAGGTTAGGAACGCATCAATCAGCAAAGGCAGGTCATCGTGATAACCGCCCTCGAGCACCGCCGCCGCGGGCCGGCGGGCTTGCCCGAGCCAGCCTCCCAGTGCCGCGAAATCCTCCGCCTCCAGTGTCATCGACGTGATGGGATCACGCGCGTAGGCGTCGAAACCGGCCGAGACGAGGATCAGATCGGGCGCGAACGCCAGCACGGCGTCGAAAGACGCCCGCAGCGCCTGCATGTGCCGGAGGCGCGGGGAGCGCGGCGGCACGGGCCAGTTGCGGATGTTCGGGGCCCGGTCCTGCGTGCCTGTGCCCGGGTAGGCTGGGTGCTGGTGGGCGGAGGTGAAAAGCACCCCGTCGCGACCGAGGAGGATGGCCTCGGTGCCGTTACCGTGGTGGGCGTCGAAGTCCCACACGGCGACCCGGCGCGCGCCGAGTCTCCCCCGGGCCACCAGCGCCGCGATGGCGATCTGATTGAGGTAGCAAAATCCCATGGCCTGTTCCGCGGTCGCGTGATGCCCCGGCGGGCGCATCAGCGAGAAGACCGGCTCGGGAGATGATGAGGAGAGGGCATGGCGTGCGGCGCCGATGGCGGCGGCGACCGAGCGGCGCGCATGGTCGCCGATTTCCGGGAAGAAAGGAGTGTCCGCGTCGAAATCGCGCGGTTGGGAAAGCCTCTTCACGTGGGCCGCGCTGTGGACCGTGAGCAGCGTGGCGTCGTCGCCGTCGGCTGCCTCGGGCTCCCGCCACGTCCAGTCCGGATGGGTCCGGCGAAGGTGCGCGGCCGACCGGAGGACGCGGGCCGGTTGCTCCGGCCGCATCGCCGAGCCGTAGCCTGAGCAGCGCGGGTCGTGGAGGATGAGCATGACGGAGGTGTGAACGTACGCGCGCTTCAGGTCGGAACAAGCCCGTTGAACCGCGGGTAGCGCCCGTCGCGACCCAAGGTGGAACCGTCCGGGGTGGCTTCGGGAAAATCGTTTCCGCGGGTGACTTTACAGTCGGCCGCCGCCAAGTTGGGCGGGAATGAAAGTGATCGTGCTCTGTTCCGGCGGGATGGACTCGGTGACTGCGCTGCACTGGGCGCGGCGGGAGCATGACGTGCGGCTGGCGCTAAGCTTCGACTACGGAGCGAAGCACAATGCGCGGGAACTGCCGATGGCCGCGGAGCAGGCTCGGCGGCTTGGGCTGGCGCATGAGGTGGCGGGTTTGGATTTCGTCCGCCGGCTTTTCCGTTCGGCGCTGCTGCAGGGCGGCGATGAGATCCCCGAGGGGCATTACGCCGACGACACGATGCGCCAGACGGTGGTGCCGTTTCGCAACGCGATCCTCCTCGCGGTGGCCTGCGGAGTGGCGGAGAGTGCGGGTGCGGAGGGGGTGGTGATTGCCGCGCACACGGGGGACCATACGATTTATCCGGATTGCCGGGAGGATTTCATGCGCGCGATGGCCGACGCGATGCGGACGGGGACTTACGCGGGCGTGCAGCTGCTGCGGCCGTTCATTCACCTCGACAAGGGTGCGATCGCGGCGCTGGGCGGGCGGCTGGGGGTGGATTTCGCGGCCACGTATTCCTGCTACAAGGGCGGCGAGCGGCATTGCGGCGCCTGCGGCACCTGCGTGGAGCGCCGCGAGGCGTTCCTGCGCGCCGGGCTCGTGGACCCCACGGCCTACGAGGCGCGGCCGCCCTTGCCGGCGGGACCGGCGGGAGCGCGCGGCTGAGGACGAACCGATGCTGGTCGCGGAAATCTTTCATTCCCTGCAGGGCGAGGGCGAGCTGACCGGGGTGCCGTCGGTTTTCGTGCGGGCCAGCGGCTGCAACCTGCGCTGCGCGTGGTGCGACACCCCGTACGCCTCGTGGAACCCCGAGGGCGAGGCCCTTGCGGTGGCACGGATCATCGCCGCGGTGGAGGAGCATCCCGCGACCCGTCACGTGGTTTTCACGGGGGGTGAACCGATGATCGCGCGCGATGCCGCGGAGCTGGCGGCGGCGGTGAAGGCGACCGGTCGCCACCTGACGATCGAAACCGCGGCGACGGTGGCGCCGGCGGGGATCGCCTGTGACCTGGCCTCCCTTTCCCCGAAGCTCCTCAACTCCGCGCCCGACGCCGCGAGGCACGCCACGTGGCGTCGCCGGCATGAGGCGACGCGCTGGCAGCCGGATGTCGTCCGCAGTTGGGTCGACGCCTATCCTTACCAGTTCAAGTTCGTCGTCGCGCGGGAGGAGGATATCGAGGAACTCGAGACGATGCTGGCGGCGCTGCGGCGCGACATTCCGCGTCACAAGGTGCTGCTGATGCCGGAGGCGACGACGCCGGAGACGATGCGGACGCGTTCCGCGTGGCTGGCGGAGGCCTGCAAACGGGGCGGTTACCGCTACGCGCACCGGCTTCACCTCGAGCTCTACGGTAATCGCCGCGGCACCTGATCTCCTCCCGCGATGCGTTCGCCCGACTCCCTTCCGTCCGCTCCGCCGCCGGCCCGCCTCTCGGCGGAATTGCACCAACTGGCGGAGACCTTCCGCGAGCGGACGGTGACGTTGCGCGAGGTGATCGCGACGCTGGGTGACCGGGCGACTGCGCTGCTGGTCGTCATCCTTGCGCTGCCCTTCTGCGCGCCCGTGTCGATCCCTGGCCTCTCGCTGCCTTTCGGTGCGGTGATCCTGCTGTTGTCGGCCGGTTACGCCACGGGGCGTCCGCTGTGGCTTCCGCAGCGGCTGCTCACGGTCGAGCTGCCGCCGAAATTTTTCCGCGCTTTGCTCGAGGCGACGAGCCGCCTGCTGGGATGGATCGAGCGCCGCATGCGGCCCCGCTGGATTTGGCTGACGGCGGGCCGCGGCCTGCTGCGTCTGCACTCGCTGGCGGTGTGCGGAGGCGCCGCCCTCCTGCTGCTGCCGCTGGGCGGCATCCCTTTCACCAACACCCTGCCGGCGCTGGTGGTCGTGGTGGGAACGCTCGGGATGCTCGAGCGCGACGGGGCGGCGGTGGCGGTGGCCTACGGACTACTGCTCGCCACGCTCGCCTACTTCACGCTGTTCGCGGGGGTCGCTTTCGAGATCACCCAGCGGATCATGCGGGCTTGGTCGGGCTGACGTCGTCCTTCGGCGGGATCAGCCACGAGGCGGCGACGGAGGCCCCGAGCAGTCCGCCGATGATGCCGAGGGACCAGGTGATCGGGAACTTGCCGCCGAAGAGCTCGTTCAGCCACGCCATCTTGAGGCCGACGAAGATCAGCACAAAGCCGAGGCCGTACTTGAGGAAGCGGAACTTGTGCACGATGCCGGCGAGCAGGAAGAACATCGAGCGCAGGCCGAGGATGGCGAAGATGTTGGAGGTGAACACCACCAGCGGTTCCTTGGTGATGGCGAAGATGGCCGGCACCGAGTCGACGGCGAAGATGATGTCGCTGAACTCGATCGCCGCGAGGGCGACGAGCAGCGGGGTGCCG
>CAIUOU010000097.1 GCA_903900845.1 uncultured Opitutia bacterium | reverse complement strand
GGCTTACGCTCAGGCGGTGGAACGCGATCCTCGGCGTCGCCAACTCGACCGCTCGGGAGTTAGTCTGGCGTCGGGCGGCGACAATGACCTCGTCTTCACCACGCTCCATGCCGGCGGAGACGTCGGCTACTTTCCGAACCTCCGGTTGCGCCACCTGATCCCCTCGTCGCGGCTGGCGCCAGCGTATCTCGCACGCCTCCACCGCGGAATCATGCGCACCTGGGTGCAGGTCCTGGCCCTGCATGGCCAATGCCCTTGGCCGGCCATAGCACCCGGATCAGTTTCCCTCCGCGCCGCCCGCGCCTACGTCCGCACACGCGCTTGGCGCGGACCAGCCAAAAAAGTCCGTTGGGCGGGAATGCTCGGGCAATTTGAAGGCCAAGCGGATTTGCTACGATTTTAGCACATTGGATTTATTGCTGAAATAATCCTGCGCTTTTTCAATGGGTTAATATTAAGCGCTAATAAAATTAATTAGGTACACTAGATATTGCTAAATATAAACCGCTTTTTAGCCTACGCAGCGTTCCCTTTCCTATTGCTGCGTAGGGGATACCACCCCAAGACGCTTCTTTTCGGAGGGCTCAGCTTGGGAGACGACCTGCTCTGCACAGCAGTTCTCCGTGAGGCGCGAAACCGCGGGAGCCCGTTCGCGATGATGACCGCAAGGCCCGAAATCTTCTCAGGGAATGAGGACGCCTCAGCGATCCTGCCGCTTGATGATTTTTTTGCCGCCGGACTTCGGCGTCTCGGGGGACGGGTGATTAAGCCTTATTATGCAGGCGGAAATCCCAAGGAACCCAACCGAGACATCCTGCCGCGGCACCACATCATCGTTGAAATGTGCCGGCTCGCGGGAATTACAGGGGAAATTCAGGTGCGACCCTATCTGAACCTTCTTCCTAAGGAAAACCTTATCCATGCTTCCCGGCGGAAAAGAATCGTCATTCACACTTCCACCCGCTCCGCGAAGTCACCCTTCGAGACCAAGGACTGGGTGCAGGCTGCGTGGAGGCCCCTTTCCACCGCTCTCAAGCGTCACGCCGAGGTGATTCAGATCGGCGCCCACTCCGATCCAGCCTGCGAGGCTGACGAGGATCGAAGGGGGAAAACATCCATCCGCGAAGCGGCGTCACTCATTTCCAGTGCGGATGTGTTCATCGGTCTCGAGGGCTTTCTCTCCCACTTGGCCCGAGCCGTGGATTGCCCCGCCGTGGTCATCCTCGGCGGCCGCGCCACCGCCGAGTCGGTTGGTTATCCCTGCAATGAAAACATCGGCGCCGCCCCAGCCTGCGCTCCGTGCGGGTTGCGCCAAGGTTGTCCGCACGACGTCGAGTGCATGAAAATGATAAAGCCGGAAACGGTGCTCGCCGCGGCGCTTAGAATTCTTGAATCACCGCCCGAGCGACCGCTACGGTCGCATAGGGTTAAGCTTCCCGAACTGTGAGCAGGATAGTGGACAGACTTAGGCCGCCTTTGAGCGTGATAATTCCGGTCTGCAACCGGGGAGATCTGATCCGCTACACGTTGGAAAGCGTACGACGGGCGTCCGAAGGTCTCTCGATCGAAGTTGTCATTCTGGATGATGGCTCAACCGAACCCGCGGAGGCTGCGATCCGACGTCTCGGTTTTTCGCCGGAGCGGATCATCCGGCAGGAAAACCAAGGGCTGCTTTTCGCGCGCCTCGCGGGTTTGCGGGCGGCGACCGGAAAGTACGTGCTGTTTTTGGATTCCGACGATCTCATTTCGTCCGATAAACTGCGTCTACAGATCGCCGCGCTGGAGGAGTCCGGGGCGGAAGTGAGCTATTCCGACACCGCGCGGACCACCCTCGACCGCGAGTTTGATGAGTTAGTGATCGAACCCGACGCACCGGCCGAGACCACTGCCGACGGGACCACCTTCTTCATCCGCGTCCAGCCCGCCCCGCACAGCCCGGTCTTCCGGACGGATTTTCTCCGGAAGGTCGTCGCGGAAGCCTGCTTCCCGCCAGACCCCCTCTATAACCCGGTAGCGGAGATCTGGTTCTACCATAACGCCGCCATCCATCCTTCGCTGGCGGTAAAAGTCCCCGGTCCGCATACAATCATTGGCAGTCATCCTGGCACGCGTCTCACCAACCACTGGGAACGTTTGGGCGTGGCATCCCTCGCCGTCATGGAGGCGTTTGCGCGGACCTGCCCGCGCACTCCGGCGACGGCGCGCGCACGCCAGCTCGTGGCGGAAAAGGCTTTCCACGCCTGGCGCCGGCTTCCGCGGGGTTTCTCCCGCGAGTTCGACCGCCGCGAGCTGGAGGTTTGGCGCACGCTGCGGCAAAGCCGCGATACCGCGAAGCTGGGAGGAAAAGCATTTCAACTCCTGGCGTGCGGCATGGGACCTGCCGCCGCGGCGCGATTGCTGCGGCGGTGGCAGAACGGAAGCTACGAGAATTGCCGGTCGATGGACGATGCGGCCGTCAGGGCGCTCCTCGACAAGCTTTCGCCGCCGAACAAACGCACGACCTGAAGCCCAACCCTTGCCGACGCAAAAATTCACTCTCGGCCGCCTGGCGTACCTTGTATGGTACCGCCCGAAAGCATCCGTCGCTCGTAGCCGCCGGGAGGGCGGTCCATGGCAGCAATGGCTCGACGCTCGCGGGCGACGCGCGATGCGACGGGCGGCAAAGGATCTTTCCGTCTGGCCCGAGCCTCCACCAAACTCTCCTGAGGTGTATTTCCTAACGGGCCGTCGATTCTGGTACCAGACGGCGTTCTGTCTGCACTCGCTGCGCCGCCACGGCGGCGACGTCCGTGCCGTCTTCATCGACGACGGCTCCTTCGACGCGGCCTTGACCGCGGAGATGTCGGCGAAGTTCCCCGGCTGCCGTGTCGTCGGAGCCGCGGAAACCGAATCCTGGCTGGACGCGCTGCTGCCCATTTCCCGCTACCCCACCCTGCGGGCACAGCGGCTCACCTACCTGCACCTGCGCAAGATCACCGACGTTCACGCCGGACGCAGCAACTGGCGGCTGGTGCTCGATTCCGACATGCTGTTCTTCCGCCGACCGGAAACCCTGCTCGGTTGGCTCGCCGCACCCGAACGACCGGTGCACATGGTCGACGTGCATGACGCCTACGGTTACCCGGCAACATCGCTCGCTGCGCTGACGAAGGAACCCGTGCCAGAAAAAGTGAACGTAGGCATCTGCGGCTTCCGCAGCGACGATATCGACTGGGATTTTCTCGAGCACGCGGCGGCGACCTTGATCCGGCGCCACGGCACTAGTTACTACCTTGAACAGGCACTCGTCGCCCTGCAGGCCTCGACCCAAAACCCGTTACGGCTCTCCGAGGTCGACTACCGCCTGATGCCTGACGAACACGAGTGCCGCCATCCCACCGCGGTACTGCATCACTATGTAGATCTATCCAAGCGAGGGTATTTCCGCTACGCGTGGCGGAAAGCCGCCGGAAAACGCACCTAAGAAAAGCATAAACCGCTGACACCAACATTTATCTCATCAACCAAGCTCGACGTATAAACCATTAGATGCCCCGCGTCTCCATCATCACCCCCTGCTTCAACGCTGCACCATGGATCGAGGAGACAATCCGCTCGGCGCTAGCCCAGACACACGCAGACCGGGAGATCATCGTGATCGACGACGGCTCGACCGATGACAGCCTGCGCCGCGCAAGGACCTTCGAGCCCGCGGGGGTGCGGGTCGTAACGCAGCGGAACGCCGGCGCCTCCGCCGCACGCAACCACGGCCTGCGCCTCGCGACCGGGGATTTCATCCAGTATCTGGACGCCGACGACCTACTCGCGCCAGACAAGATCGAGCGGCAACTGCGGGAGTTCGGACGCGACCCATCCACCCGCTTGACGTCCGCCTCTTGGGCTCGATTCCAGAGCTCGATCATCGATTCAAAAAGGGAGATCAACTCTCTTTCGGCGGATCTCTCCGCCACGGATTTCATCCGCTTGGCCCTGCAGCATCACCACATGATGCATCCCGCCGCTTGGCTCGTCCCTACGGCGGTTTGCAGGGCGGCGGGAGGCTGGAACGAAGATTTGTCGCTGAACGACGATGGCGAGTACTTCGCCCGGATCGTTCTCGCGGCAGGACGCATCCGGCACGTTCGTGAGTCGATCACATTCTACCGGTCAGGACTGGCAGGCAGCCTAAGCCGCAGCCGATCGGAACGAGCCTGGCGATCTCAACTGCGTTCCACCGCCCTCACGGTCGATCACATGCTCGCTGCTTCCGACACCCGTGCGGCCCGGCAGGCCGCGGCCGATGCGATACGGCGCGATTGTCTTGATGCGTATCCCTTCTGCCACGCCATCAGAGCCGAAATGGAAAGGAAAATAGCCGTCCTCGGAGGCAGCCGTCTTTGCTACCAGGCAGGCCCCAGATACGCCCTCCTCGCCAAGTTCATCGGCTGGAAAATGGCGAAACGCATTCGTAACCAACTTGGCTAATTCCCCACTTCACGTCCTGATCCTGACCAACGGCCACCTCTGCCGTAACCCGCGGGTGTTTAAGGAGGCCACCGCCCTGGGAAAAGCCGGGTATGAAGTTACGGTAGTTGGGGTACGGAACCACGCGACTTCCGACCGATTGGACGCGGATCTTGTGCTCTCCTCCCCATTCCGACTCGAGAGCCTCAACCTGCTGCCGGGCGGCGGGCCGGCGTCCTTTCTCCTGCGCTTGGAGGTGAGGTTCCGGCGCGAGCTCGCGGCCCGCGGTGTTTGGAAGTCCATCGGCGCGCTCGGACCCGCCCGCGCGTTGCTCCGCGCCGCCCAGCGTCGGCCCGCCGATCTCACTATCTGCCACAACGAGATCGCCCACTGGGCGGGGGTGCGGTTGCTCGATCGCGGATGCCGGGTAGCCGCGGACGTCGAGGATTGGCACTCGGAGGACCTGTTACCTGAGGACCGGAAGCACCGCCCGATCGACCTCCTACGCTCCGTCGAACGGACGCTCCTTCATCGCTGCAGCCACGTAACCACCACATCGGACTCGTTGGCCCGCGCGCTCCACGCGCGCTACGGCGGGCGCCGGCCTGAGGTGATCACAAACTCGTTTCCGCTGCAGCCCGACCCGCTGACTCCTGAGACCTCGCGGGTTTCGCCGGCACGCTTCTTCTGGTTTTCGCAAACCCTAGGGCCGGGGCGCGGGCTGGAATCCTTCCTACGGGCCTGGGGGCGCTCGGAAAGCCATTCCGAAGTCGTACTCCTCGGCGAGGATCGGGGACACTACGCTGAACAACTCCGGCGCTTGGTGCCGCCGGACTGCCGCTCGAAACTAAGTTTCCGTCCGCTGGTTCCCCCGGTCGATCTGCCGGCGGTCATCGCTGCTCACGACATCGGGCTCGCTCTCGAAGTGACTACGGTTGCAAACAAAGACTTAACGATCTCGAACAAGATCCTCCAGTACCTGAACGCGGGACTTGCGGTGGTGGCCACGCCCACGGCCGGTCAGCGGGAGGTGCTGGCCCACGATCCCGAAGCAGGGATTATTCTGGACCTCGACCAAGCAGATGCATCGGGCAGTCTACGCGAACTCACGGCAGACCGGGTAAGGTTGAAGGCCCGTCGAAATGCAGCCCGCAGGCTTGCGGAAACACGGTACCATTGGGAACGGGAGGAGGCGACCTTGCTCGCCGTGGTGGCCCAATCACTAGGGATCCCGAAACCTGACCTGGCCCGATGAGGCTCCGTCGTAACTGACGCTCTTTCCGGAATAACACGAGTTCAGCCCACCCGCCCTTACGTCCCGTAATCCCGCCTGATGACCGACCGTAACCGTCAGCATGACGATGATCAGCTTGGATTTTCCCGCGCGAGTCAGGCCACAAGCCTGCGTCTCTTTCAAGCGGGTGCGTTCGGGGTCGCGGGGCTGATCGCCTGGGTTATCTACACGTCGCCGGTGCAGGATTTGACGCTCCTGAGCGCCGGCATCCTGATTATTTTGCTAGCGACTTTTCCCGCGCTGCGCTGGGCGAGACGGGGAGATTCGCACTTCCCGATTTTCGAGGTGTTTCTCCTCACCTTCGTGCCGTTTTACGGCATCTCCATGCTCGCCGGGCACCCGGAAATGCTGGGATTCGGGGAGGAATCGACCGGAGCGGGGGCGCTCGCGGTCCTGATCTTTCAAGGCGGGATGCTGGCCGCTTTTTACGGCACCTCACCGCCGGCGGCCCGCGAACCGCTGTTGATCATGCCCTTGCTGCCAGACGGCTTTATGCGTTACGCCCAAGCCGGACTTTGGCTGAATACCGCTTTCATTTTCGTCAACGGCTCCACCGACTTGGTTCCAAACGAACTGCGACTGCCGCTCCGCGCCGCCTTCTTCGGGATTGGCATCATCTCCCTCTACGTGGAGATGCGTCGCTGGGGAGCCGGCCGCCTGGGCACCGGGGAAAAATTGGCCGTCGGTATCGCCCTGGCCGTGCAGGGCATTCTGCTTATACGGGAGCTCTATCTCATCGTCTCCATATCGCTGCTGCTCGTGGCGGCCCTCGCCTACGTTTCCTCGAGTCGCCGCATCCCTTGGATCCCGATCGTGTTTCTGCTTCCAGCACTCGGGCTGCTGCACTCCGGCAAGGCGGCCATGCGCACCGTTTATTGGGAGGGAGGGCAAGCATTGCCCGGATTGGCGGACTTGCCCGGGTTCTTTTACGAGTGGGCCGAGGCGGGCTTGGATAGCAAGGACTCGTCGGAACTGCCTGGTTCGAGCTCCTTGACCGGACGCCTTTTCGAACGCGCTTCCCTGTTCCACATGCTGTGCTTCGTGATCGATCGCACACCTGAGAAGGAACCCTTTTTAACGGGCGAATCCTACCTCTACATACCTTCCCAGCTGATACCTTCCTTCCTGTGGCCTAATAAACCATCCTCCCTGAAGAGCAACGTTCTGCTCGCGATCCACTACAAACTCGTGCCGGACGACGGCTCCGCTCGTGTGAGCATCGCCTTCGGGATGATCGCGGAGTCGTTTGCCAACTTTGGCTTCTGGGGCTGCGCCATCATGGGCGCAATCCTCGGTCTTTTCTACCGCATGGTGACGTCGGCGGCGATGGGCGCGCCACAGTTCTCCGCGATGGGCCTGCTCAGCATCCTGCTCGGAGCTTGGTCATTCCAGAGCGAGCAGATCTTCGCCACTTGGTTTATTTCGCTACTCCAAGCGACGGCCGTAGTCATCGCAATACCCCTGGCCTTGCGGATCATTTTTCCCGCGACGTTTCGGAGTTCTGCGCCGACGGAGGAAGCATGAGGCTGGCCATCGTCCAATCCCACCCGACTCAGTACTACAGCCCTTGGTTCAGGTATGTTCAGATGCAGGCAGAAATCGAACTGCGCGTCTTTTACCTTTGGGAATTCGGGGTTACCCGGCAGACTGATCGTCAATTCGGTACGGCATTCCAATGGGATATCGATCTGCTCTCGGGCTATGAGCACGAGTTTGTTCGGAACGTCGCGCGCGATCCCGGGACTCACCACTTCGGCGGGTTGGAAAACCCAGCCCTCACGAAGCGCCTCGCCGACTGGCAGCCGGACGCATTGCTTCTTTTCGGTTACAAATGGAAGAGCCACCTCCGGGCCATCTTCTGGGCGCGGCGCAACCGCGTGCCGCTCCTTTTCCGCGGTGACTCCCACTTTATCGGACGTGGAAACCCGCCTCGCCTCACGCGCTGGCTGTTAAGCCTGCTCTATCGGCAATTCAGCGCCTTCCTCTACGTGGGTGCAGCTAACCGCGACTATTTCCTTGCCTTAGGCGTACCCGCGGAACGGCTTTTTTTCGCCCCGCATTCGGTGGATGATTCCCTTTTCGACCCGGCTAGGCTGGACCACCGCGCGGCGGCGGAAAAGCTGCGCCGGGATCTAGCGCTGCCTTCCGACCGCAAAGTGGTCCTGTTCGCCGGAAAGTTCGTGCCAGCCAAACAGCCGGTCGAACTCCTCCGCGCGTTCATTGCCCTGAAAGACACCGGCGCCACGCTGCTCTTCGTCGGCGACGGCCCACTGGACCCCGAACTCCAGTCAATCGCCGCGGAAAATCCCGCGGCCGACGTCCGCTTCCTGCCCTTCGCCAACCAAAGCGAGATGCCCGCCCGCTACCTGCTCGCCGACGTCTTCGTGCTGCCCTCGAGCGGCCTGTACGAGACGTGGGGCCTGGCGGTCAACGAGGCGATGCACATAGGCGTACCCGCTCTGGT
>CAIUOU010000096.1 GCA_903900845.1 uncultured Opitutia bacterium | reverse complement strand
GGTCTGCGGAAAATTAACCCCGGTCGAGAAACCGGCACTCGCCGCGATCCGTTTGCCGGTCTCAGCCTGGATCAGAGTCGCCTCCGTCTGCGGGCCGCGAAACTGCGTCCAGCCGACCCGCAGCGACAACACCAGTGCGAGGGCGAGGAACGCCGCCTGGCGCAGCCAGCGGGCCCCGGTCCCGGCGTCGAGCCAGTGGATCAACTCCTGCGCGGTACGCGGCCGGCTCATGCGGAAACGGACCGGCGGGCCGCGGGTCGAAAACCGGGGCGGCTCACCGGTCAACCACGTCGAGTTCCGGCCACTGCGCGATCTTCCGGTGCAGGGTGCGACGACTCACCCCCATCAATTCCGCGGCCTTGGTGCGGTTGCCGCGAGCCTTGAGCAGGGCCTCACGCAGCAGCCGCTTCTCGTTCTCCTCCACGGAGAGGGAGTTTCCAACCGCCAGGAAGCCCGCGGAAGCGCCCGGCGAGGGCAAGGCCGGAGGCGTTTCCCCCCGGAACCTGGGCTCGAGGTCGTACTCGGTCAGGGTCCCTCCGCGACGCAGCACCACCGCGTTCTCGCAGAAGTTGCGCAGCTCGCGGATGTTTCCGGGCCACCCGTAGCCCTGCAGCGTCCGCAGCGCGCCGGGCTCGACCGCGAGCGGGGGGACGCTGTTCTCCTGCGAAAAAACCCGGATGAAATGCGTGAGCAGCAGGGGGATGTCATCGGACCTTTCGCGGAGCGGCGGCATCCGCAACCGCACCACATTGAGCCGGAAAAAGAGGTCCTCCCGGAACTTTCCCGTCCGCACCTCGTGCTCGAGATCACGGTTGGTCGCGGCGACGAGTCGCACATCAAGCTCGATGGGACGCGTCCCGCCGACGCGCTCGATGGATTTCGTCTCCAGGAAGCGAAGTAGCTTAACCTGGGTGGACTGGGAAATCTCCCCGATCTCATCGAGAAACAGCGTGCCTCCGTCGGCCGACTCGAAACGTCCCAGTCTCCGCTCGATCGCGCCCGTGAAGGCCCCGCGCTCATGCCCGAAGAGCTCGCTTTCCAGCAGATTCTCCGAAAGCGCCGCGCAGTGCACCGCGACGAACGGGCCGCGGGAACGTGGGCTGGATTGATGCACGGCCTGCGCGATCAGCTCCTTACCCGTGCCCGACTCTCCCTCGATCAGGATCGTCGCGCGCGAAGCCGCCACCAAACGCATCTTATCCAGGACCGCCTTCAGCGGCGCCGAGCCGCCGATGATTCCATCGAGCTTGAACTTTTCATCCAGACGCTCGTGCAACTGCTGGACCTCGACCTCGAGCGTGCGCGTCTTCAGCGCCCGCTGCATCAGCACCTCGAGGCGCTCGATGTTCACGGGCTTGGTGAGAAAATCCACCGCGCCGCGCTTCATCGCCTCGACCGCCGTCTCGATGTTGCCGTAGGCGGTCATCATCAGGACGGCAGGCCGGTTCGGCAGGGCCAGCGCCTTATCGATCACCTTCAAGCCGGACTTTCCCGGCATCCTCAGGTCCGTGAGCACGATGTCGAAAGACTGGGCGTCGAGCAGGTTGAAAGCCTCGTCGGCGCTCGCCGCCACCGAGACGTCGTAGCTCTCCGCAAGCGCCTGCTGGAGCCCTTCGCGGGTGTGTTTCTCGTCGTCGACGATCAGCACGCTGGGAACCATGTCTCCATGAACCCGTCCGCCGGACGGCGGGTCAACGGGAAAGCTGGCGCGCGACGCGCATCGCGCGGCTTCAGTTCAAAAGCAGATGCTGCACCCGCAGCGCCGTCCCGGCGCTTTCGGCATGGCGCCCCGCGGCGATTCGGACGCGAAACACGTGCCGGCCGGCGGGAAGTCCGTCGTCCAGCATCACGACCCACGGCAGATGAAGATTTTTGCTCCAGCGCGTGAACGTGTCGAACGGCCGGAAGGGCCCTCCGTCCACGCTCCATTCCAGCACGCCGGCGTCAGGTCCGGCGGTGATGAACAACCCCGCTCCCCTGCCCTGCAGCTCGAATTCGAACTCGGCGCCCGGCTCCTCCGCGACCAACGCGGGGACATCGACAAACCCCGCCCGCACCCCTTTGGAAGCGCCGGCGGGACGCCACGCGGGCTCCAATCTGAAACCGCGAATGTTCCGCGCCGACGAGGGCGCGATCATCCGCGCGTTGAAGTAACTACCCGCGTCCAGAGGTACGTCAGGGACGGCATGCGCCCGGGGTTTGCCCGCCGCTCTGAAAGCCGCGTCGAGCATCCGCCCGATGCTGTCGCCATAGACGGCGTGTCCGAACGGCGAGGGATGCAGATTCCGGAAATCACCCTCCCAGGTGAATTGTCCGGCCGCGATGCGCTCCGTCACCTCCCGGGCGAGATCGATCGAGGGATTGCCGTAGGCGGCGGCGACCCGCTCGTGCTGGCGCACCACCTCGGGCACGCGGCCCGCGAAGTAGTCCGTCATGTGCTCCGGCATGACGAAGTGGAGATGAACGATGTCGGTGCGCGAATTTGCCAGCCGCGCACGCCGCACCAAGCCCTCCATGCCCCGCAGCATCAGGTCGTGCCGATCGGGCATGTTGGAGGCGTCGTTGACGGCCGCCTCAACGAACAGCAGGTCCACCGGTCCGCGCGCAAGCACATCGCGATCCAGCCGGAAGGCGTGCGGCACGGAGCCGAGCGAGCCGATGCCGGCGCCGATGAAGTCGAAGCGGGTTTCCGGGAACCGCCGCTGGAGATCAGCCATCACGCGCTCGCGCCAACCAGACATCGCCGTGATGGAGCCGCCGAGGAACGCCACGCGCCCCGCCTTTGCGCGCGTGAACGCGTCAAACGCATTGGCCAGGCCGTCGCGCAGCTCGAAATAATCCGCCCCGCGGGGCAGATCCGACGAGCGGTAGGAGGGCGCATGGGCGGGTGACTTGGCGGGAGCGGCGCCAAAGACGGTCGCGGCGGCGGTGATGGTGGCGGCGAGGATAAGTCCGCGTCGCGACCGAGGGCAGGGATGGGCTCGGACCATGGATCGAAAAGGACGGGCTTTCAGGGCAACCAAGGAAACCGCGTGGCGTCCGGCCGCCGTTTCTCCCGCTGCGCGGTCATGAACTCCTTCGCTTCCTCCGTCATGTAGTACAGCATGGTGGCGTTGCCGGCGAGTTCCTGGATGCCGGCCTGACCGTCGAGCTCGGCGTTGAACGCGCTCTTGAGCATCCGGATCGCAAGCGGGCTCTTGCCGAGGACATCACGCGCCCACTTCACGCCCTCGTTCTCGAGCTCCGCAACCGGCACCACGGCGTTCACCAGTCCCATGCGCAGGGCTTCGGAAGCGTCGTACTGGCGGCACAGGAACCAGATTTCCCGCGCGCGCTTCTGGCCGACCACCCGCGCAAGGTAGCTGGAGCCGAAACCGCCATCGAAGCTGCCCATCCGCGGACCCACCTGGCCGAAGATGCCGTTGTCGGCGGAAATGGTGAGGTCGCACACCACGTGCAGCACGTGACCGCCGCCGATCGCGTAACCGGCCACGAGCGCGATAACCACCTTGGGCATGGAGCGTATGAGCTTCTGCAGTTCAAGGACGTTGAGCCGCGGCATGCCGCCGGCGTCGATGTAGCCGGCATGCCCGCGCACGCTCTGGTCACCCCCGGCGCAGAAGGCGTATTTACCGTCGGAGTGCGGTCCCGCCCCGGTGAGCAACACGACGCCGATCGCCGGATCCTCCCGGGCGTCCAGGAACGCGTCGATCATCTCCGTCACCGTCTGGGGCCGGAACGCGTTGCGCTTCTCCGGCCGGTTGATCGTCACCTTGGCGATGCCACCGGCCTTGTGGTAGAGGATGTCCGTGTAGGTCTTGGCGACTTTCCAATCGGGAGTCATGGCGGCGGAGCGTGGGGATTCCCTACCCGCTTGTCACGCGCGCCGGCGGATCCAGCTCCGGCAAAAGCAAGCTGATTTCCGGCCGGACGGGGAAACTGCTTGGACCGCCGGGCGTTTCCACGACACTCCCCGCCCATCCATGAGTAGTTCCGGGCAATCGCCCCGCGGCACCGCCGTCCAACTAGCCCTAGGGCTGGGAGCATTGGGCGTCGTGTTCGGGGACATCGGCACCAGTCCCCTGTATACCCTCCGGGAGTGCCTCCACGCATTGCCCCCGGCGGAACACAAGACCGCGGTGCTCGGGGTCCTGTCCCTCGTTTTTTGGTCCCTGATCCTGGTGGTCAGCGTCAAGTACACGGTCTTCGTGCTGCGCGCCGACAACCGCGGCGAGGGTGGCATTTTCGCGCTGCTGTCATTGGGACGCCTGGAGCCCGCGACGAGGATCGGCCTCAACACCGGCACGCTGGTGGTCCTGGCGGGCGCGGCGATGCTCTGCGGGGAGGCCGTGATCACCCCGGCGATCACCGTGCTCAGTGCGGTAGAGGGCGTGAAGGAAGTGTGGTCGGGCGCGGACGCGATCGTGGTGCCGGCCGCGTGTGTGATCCTTGGCGGACTGTTCGCGTTCCAGAGCCGCGGGACCAAGGTCATCGGTTGGTATTTCGGTCCGGTGATGCTGCTCTGGTTCCTCGTGCTGGGAATCCTGGGCCTGTGGCGAGTGCTGGAGAACCCGACGGTCCTGCAGGCCCTGGATCCGCGGGTAGGACTCGGGCTGATCGCGGGGCATCCGGCGGAGGCTTCGGTACTGCTCGGTTCGGTGGTTCTGGCGTTCACCGGTGTCGAGGCATTGTACGCGGACATGGGCCACTTCGGGCGCAGGGCGATCACCCTCGCCTGGTACGCGGTCGTGCTCCCCGGGCTGGTGCTGAACTATTTCGGACAGGGGGCGTTTTTCCTTTCCGGCCGCGGCTCCGCGACCAACCCCTTTCTCGCCATCGCTCCCGAGGGTCCGGTGCGCTACGGACTCCTCGTCCTCTCGATGCTGGCGGCCGTGATCGCGAGCCAGGCGCTGATCTCTGGCGCCTTCTCCCTGATGCGGCAGGCAATCCAGCTGGGGTACTTTCCCCGTCTGATGGTGCGGCACACCAACCCGGACCAGCGAGGGCAGATTTTCCTGCCCCTCGTGAATGTTACGCTCGCCCTTGGATCCATCGCCACGGTGCTCGGGTTCAAGTCGAGCTCGGCGCTCGCCGCAGCCTACGGCATCGCGGTGACGGGCACGATGATTGTGACCACCTTGGCCCTCTACTTCGTCATGCGTCGCGCCTGGTCATGGTCACTCTGGCGCGCGCTGCCGCTGTGCGCCGCTTTTCTCCTTTTGGACGCGGTGTTTTTCCTGTCCAACCTGCACAAGTTCGGCGACGGCGGCTGGCTACCGCTCGTCATCGCGGGCGGGGTCTTGGCGGTGATGGCGACGTGGAAGCTCGGCAAATCGGAGATTTTCCGGCGCGTGTACGCCAACGAGATCACGGAGGAAGAGCTCTGCCGGATAGCCTCCAGCCGCCACATCACGCGGGTGCGCGGCACCGGCGTCTTCATGGCCGGCAATCCGTCCGGCACGCCGCTGGTGCTGCTGCATCACGTGAAGGCCAACAAGGTCCTGCATGAGACGGTGGTGATGCTGAGCATTCTCACGGAGGAGGTTCCTTACGTCTCGGCCGCCGCCCGGCTGGAGGTGCGCGAGATCGGCGAGGGCATCTGGAGGGCGGTCGCGCGCTACGGATACATGGAGTCGCCCAACGTCACCGCCCTGATCGAGGAAATCCGTGAGCGCGGCGTGCCCCTGCGGGCCTCGGAGGCGACCTACTACTTCAACCGCGAAATGGTCATCACCGGCGGCGATTCCCGCATGTGGGAGTGGCAGAAACACCTCTACGGGTTCCTCAGTCGTAACGCGCGCCAGGCGCGCGACTACTACCACCTCCCACCGATGCAGATCATCGAGGTGGGGTTGCCTATCCAGCTTTAGTCAAGGGCACGGAGCGCGCCCTCGCTTTCTTGCCGCGCGCCGCGCGGCCGAGGGAGCGGCGTGTTTCCCATATGCTGGAAGTCTGCCCGTCTTTTTCTCCGGTGCCACGAGGAGAGGGCGCCCGATGCCAGCAACCGCGGTCCGCTTCCACTTGCCAAGCAAAGGGATAAACCCACGTTCCGCCGCATAGGCATGACTGTTCCCCCGCGACCGCCATCCCACCCCGCCATCACCGCCGGAGTCGTCCTCGCGCTCCTGCTCGGAGTACACGCCAAGGCCACGGTCGACTTCACCCGCGAGGTGCAGCCGATTATCGCCGAGCATTGCTTCCACTGCCACGGCCCGGACGACAAGGATCGAAAGGCTGGCTACCGAATCGACCTGCGTGATCCGGCGTTGAAGGGCGGACGCTCCGACCTTCCGGGCATCGTCCCGGGCAAACCGGAGGCAAGCGAGATCATCGCGCGGATTTTCTCCGCCGACAGCGAGGAGGTCATGCCTCCGCCGAAGGAGAACAAGAAGCTGACCGCCGCGCAAAAGGAGACCTTGAAGCGCTGGGTGCAGGAGGGCGCGCCCTACGCGCAGCATTGGGCTTTCGTTCCGCCCGCCAAGTCTCCCCTCCCCGCTTCCACCGCGGCGAACCCCACTGCCGCTCCCAACGCGATTGATGCCTTCGTCGCGGCCGGGCTGCGTGCCGCCAACCTCTCGCCCTCCGCGCCCGCGGATCCCGCGGTTCTTTGTCGCCGCATCCATCTCGACCTGATCGGGCTGCCCCCTTCGCCGAAGGAGGTCGCCGAGTTCGTCGCCGGCGCCGCGGCGTCCGGCCTGCCCGCGGCGGTGGAGTCCTTGTCCAGGCGTTTGATGTCAGACCCGCGGTTCGGCGAGCGTTGGGCGCGGGTGTGGCTCGACGTCGCCCGCTACGCCGACAGCAACGGTTTCGAGAAGGACCTGCCCCGCGAACAATGGGCGTGGCGCGACTGGGTCATCAACGCCTTCAACCGCGATCAACCCTACGACCAGTTCATCATCGACCAACTCGCCGGCGACCTGATCCCCGGCGCCACGCAGGACCAGATCATCGCGACGGGCTTCCTCCGCAACGGCATGGTCAACGAGGAAGGCGCGATCATCCCGGAGCAGTTCCGCATCGAGGGTATGTTCGACCGGATGGATTGCGTGGGGAAAGCCGTCATGGGCCTCAGCCTGCAGTGCGCGCAGTGCCACACCCACAAGTTCGACCCCATCACGCACGACGAGTACTTCGGACTCTACGGCTTTCTGAACAACACCTACGAAGCCCAGTCATGGGTGCGCACCCCCGAGCAGCGCCAGGAACTCGACCGCCTGCATTCCGACCTGCGGGGGGTCGATGAACGTTCCAAGAAGGCGCTTACCGAGTGGCGCGAACAGCTTTCTGCCTGGGAGGCCGGGATCGTCGATCGCCGGATCAAGTGGACCCCGCTCGAGCCCTATGAGTTGGCCAGCACCAGCGGGCTCAATCACCCGGTGCAACTGCCAGACAAGTCCATCCTCACCCTCGGCCACCCGACCACCCGCGGGGACATCTTTGTGCTCGCGAAGCCCGAACTGAACGGCGTCACCGGCCTACAACTAGAGGCTCTTACCCATGGTGATCTCGAGTTCGGCGGTCCCGGACGCAGTAAGTACGGCACGTGGGCACTGAGCGAACTGGAGGTAAGCACCCAGGCTCCGGACAGCGACAAATGGGAGAAGGTCGCGCTCCGCCACGCCACCGCGGACTTTGCGGAGGCCGTGCGCGGCCTCGAGGAGGAGTGGAAAGCCGGTTTCGACAAGGAGCGTAAGCGCATCGTGGGCCCCGCCGACTTCATGATCGACGGCTCCAACGACACCGCTTGGCGCGCCGACCGGGGGCCAGGACGCCGGAACTCCCCTTCCGTGGCCGTAGTCCAGTTCGTCGAGCCGCTGAATCTCCCGGCGGGCACCAAGCTCAAGGTACTGCTGCGGATGCACCACAGCGGCGACGACAACGGACGCCACAACACCGCCCTGGGGTGCTGCCGCATATCCCTCACGAACGCGTCCGCCCCGAAGGCGGAACCGGTCGACTACGGCGCCGTGCTCGCCCTTTCCACCCCCGCGGATCAGCGCACCGAGGAACAACGAACCACGATCTTCCGCGCGTGGCGGGCGAATTTCTCCGAAGCGAAGAAGTTCAATGCCGAGGCTGAAGTTCTCTGGAAAAAGTATCCGGGCGCAGCCACGTCCGTGCTCCATCTCGCCGAACGCGACCGCGTGCAAACCAGACCCACGCGCCTGTTGGACCGCGGCTCATGGGACAAGCCCAGGCACGAGGTGCCGCCCCACGTGCCCGCCGCGCTCAATCCATGGCCCGAGGGCGCGCCCAAGGACCGCCTCCAATTCGCCCGCTGGCTCGTCTCACCGCAATCTCCGCTCGCAGCCCGGGTCGCGGTGAACCGGGTGTGGCAGGCGGTATTCGGGACCGGCCTCGTTGAAACGCCGGAGGACTTCGGCACGCGGACCCCGGTGCCCGAGCATCACCAGTTGCTCGACTGGCTCGCGGTCGATTTCATGGCGAACTGCTGGAGCCACAAACACCTGCTCAGAACGATCATCTCCAGCCGCACTTACCAGCAAACTTCCGCGGGCGCGCCGGCGCTGCTGGAGCGGGATCCCGCCAACCGCCTGCTGGCCCGTGGCCCGCGGTTCCGGGGCGAGGCGGAGGTGGTGCGGGACACCGCGCTGTCCATCGCCGGTCTACTGCATCCGAAGGTGGGCGGGCCGAGCATTTTCCCGCCTGTGCCCGAGAACGTCCTGGCCTACAATTACGTCCGTCCCACGTACTGGAATCCGCCGCAGGACGCCGAGCGCTACCGCCGCAGTCTCTATCTCTTCCGTAAACGGTCGATGCCGGACCCGATGCTCAGCGCCTTCGACGCCCCTAACGGCGACTTCGCCTGCGCCCGTCGTCCGAGATCCAACACCCCACTCGCCGCCCTCACCAGCCTCAACGAGCCTGTGTTCGTCGAGGCCGCCCAAGCCCTCGCCCTTCGCATCTGGCGCGAGGGCGGATCGACTGACGAGAGTCGGGCCGACTACGCCTACCGGCTCTGCACCTCGCGCGGCGCGCGCCCGGCCGAGATCGCCGCGCTCCGGCGACTGTTGGACGACAAGCGCGCCCGGATACGTTCCGGCGAGCTTCAGGCCAACGAAATCGCCTTCTCCTCCCTGACCAAAATTTCCGACCTTCCGTCCGACGCGACCCCCGCGGATCTGGCCGCCTGGGCCATCGTCGCGCGAGTGCTGCTGAATCTCGACGAAACCCTGACGAAATCCTGAATCCATGATTCCCTCCGCCGAACTCCGCGCCGCGCGCGCCCGGCTCCTCTCCCGCCGCTGGTTTCTGCAGGACTGCGGGGTGGGCATGGCCGGTCTGGCCCTCAGCTCCCTCCTCGCGCGCGACGCGCAGGCCAAGGCTCCCGCGAATCCGCTCGCCGTCCGAGCGCCGCATTTCAAGCCGAAGGCCAAGCGGGTGATCTACATGTTCATGGCCGGCGCTCCCAGCCACCTCGAGCTCTTCGACCACAAACCGGAACTGCAGAAACGGGATGGCCAGTTGCCTCCCGCTGAACTGCTGAAGGATTACCGGGCCGCGTTCATCAATCCCAACTCCGCCCTGCTGGGCCCGAAGTATAACTTCGCCCCCCACGGCCAGTCCGGAATACCGTTCTCCGAACTCATCCCCAACATCGCCAGCATCGCGGACGATCTTTGTGTCATCCGCAGCATGCAGACCGAGGCCGTGAATCACGCCCCCGGGCAGATCATGATGAACACCGGCTCGCAGCAGTTCGGCCGGCCCAGCTTCGGCTCTTGGACGCTGTATGGACTGGGCTCGGAAAGCGAGAAGCTGCCCGGCTATGTCGTGCTTACCAGCGCCAAGGGGACCAGTGGCGGCGCCAGCAACTACGGCTGCGGCTTCCTGCCGACGGTCTACGGCGGAATCCCTTTCCGCGGGACCGGCGACCCCGTCCTCTACCTCTCCAATCCGGCCGGCTTCGACGCCCGCGCCCAGCGAGCGTCGCTCGACACCCTGAACGAACTCAACGAGCTCGCCCGCGTCGATACCGGCGACCCCGAGGTCGCCGCGCGCATCCAGAGCTACGAGATGGCCTACCAGCTCCAGACCTCCGCCCCCGAGCTCATGGATCTCTCCTCCGAGCCCGCGCACGTGCTAGAGGCCTACGGCATCACCGACGTCAAACAGTCCAACTACGCGCGCAACTGCCTGCTCGCCCGGCGCCTGATCGAGCGCGGGGTTCGCTTCGTCCAGCTTTTCCACGAAGCCTGGGACCAACACGGAGACCTTACCAAGGCCATCAAGAAGAACTGCGAGGACACCGATCGCGCCAGCGCGGCGCTGGTGAAGGACTTGAAGCAGCGCGGCCTGCTCGACGATACCCTGGTCGTCTGGGGCGGCGAATTCGGGCGCACCCCGATGGTCCAAGGCGGGAACGACGGCCGCGATCATCACAACCGCTGCTTCACGATGTGGCTAGCGGGCGGCGGCCTGAAGAAGGGCCATGTCCACGGCGAAACCGACGAACTCGGCTTCAACGTCGTCCGCGACCCCGTCCACGTCCATGATCTCAACGCCACTCTCCTCCACCTGCTCGGACTGGAACACACGCAGCTAACGTACCGCTTCCAAGGCCGAGACTTCCGCCTCACCGACGTGCACGGACATGTCGTGAACGACATCATCGCTTGAACCGGCTCGACGCGCACGGTTCCACGGTTGACGTCCAGGCCGCGCCCGACACGGTCGGCGCCGTGAGCGCCACGGAGGAGTGGCTGAGTGGTTTAAGGCACCTGACTTGAAATCAGACGTGGGCGTCAGCTCACCGGGGGTTCGAATCCCTCCTCCTCCGCCAGCCTCCGCCAAGTCCCGCGGTGGCGGGACTGGTGAAATCTAGGATCTACGGATCTTCACCAAACCCATCCCGCGGTCAGCGGCGCACCGGGACGTCATTGCGCTGCGCCGGGCCGTTCGTCGTGCGGCCTTCGGTGATGAAGAGCTCACGCAGAGCGAGCATGTCGCGGACGCGATCTGGATATTTTGCCGCGAGGTCGACCTTCTCTCCAAGGTCGTCGCCGAGGTGGTAGAGCTGGGGCTTCGGGAGGCAGACGAGCTTCCAAGGGCCGTCGCGCAACGCCTGCGTGCCGTTGACGCCGCAGCTGATCCCGTGCCGGCGCACGGTGGTCGCCGCTCCGCGCAAAACGGGCAGCAGGCTTACGCTGTCCTCCCCGGCGTCCACCGGCACCGCAACTCCCAGAAGTTCAGCGACGGTCGCGAACAAATCAGCCTGATGCACCAAGGCATCCGAAACCGATCCGGGCTGCACTGTGCCTGGATAGCGAACGATGTACGGCACCCGATGGCCGCCCTCCCAGACGTCGCGCTTGTAGCCGCGCAGCGGCCCGCTCGGGAAATGCCCCAGGCCCTCGAGCGGCTTGATGCCGATCGCGGTCTCGTAGCCGTTGTCGCTCGAAAGGAAGACGAAGGTGTTCCGCGCCACGCCCGCCGCGTCCAGGGCGCCGAGCACGCGTCCGACCGCGTCGTCGGTCTCCATCACGAGGTCGGCGTAATCATTGAGCCCGCTGCGACCGCGCCACTTTTCGCTGGGGGAGATCGGCGTGTGCGGCGTCGTGAGCGGCAAGTACACGAGGAACGGCTCCGCGCGCGAAGCCCGTTCGCGGATGTACGCGGACGCGCGGTCCACCAGCGTCCCGAGAACATCCTCGAAGCGCCACCCGGGCAGCGCGGGCCCCTGGAAGCTAGCCTGAAATCCATCCATCATGGTCGCCGGCAACAGCGAGGTCGGCACACCAAGCGTATGCTCATCCTCAATGAAGGCGTACGGAGGCCAATTGGGCACATCGGTGCCGAAGTAGTGCTCGAAGCCGCGCGTGACCGGGCCGCCCGCGATCCGCTGCGAGAAGACTTCTTTCCAGGCGGCGCGGTGCGCGTCCGTTGGCGTGGTCACAAGCTTGTCCTTGGACCGGCCGCTCCGGCCACCCAAACCGCGCATCAACGGCTTATGCTCAGGCTTGATCGGCCAGTCCCAACCAAGGTGCCACTTGCCAAAGGCCGCAGTGCGGTAGCCCTTCTGGCGGGCGAGACCCGCCACCGTGAGGCGGCCCGGCGCGATCAAAGGCTCCTCCCACAGGTCCACGATGCCGGTCTGCAACCGCGTGCGCCAGTGATACCGGCCCGTGAGCAGGGTGTAGCGCGAGGGCGAGCACGCGGCCGATGAGGCGTGACCGTCCGTGAACCGCATGCCCTCGCGCGCCAAGCGGTCGAGGTTGGGCGTCGGAATCTTTCCCCGCTCGGGGTTGTATGCGTGCACGTCCCCGTAACCAAGGTCGTCGGCCAGTATCACCAGGATGTTCGGACGATCGGGCGAGGTGGCGGCAAGCAAACCGGCCGGGCTAGAGGCCACCGCGGCAAATATGACAACGGAGCAGGACCATATTTGGCGAAGTGGGCTCATGGTCGAGGTGACAGGAAGGGTTGGGGCTGGAGACTGCCGCCACCGCATGAGGAAGCAGACGCGGTGATCATTCGTCGTCGCGATGGGCCTTGAAAAAGGCCGCTCGGATCGGGGCCGGCATGGGCGAGTCGGCCCCCCGCACGCTGCGCCACACGATCTCGTTCAGCCGGATGTCATCGGCCCGGTCCGGCGCGGAGAAGTCCATGCGCTCCGACTCCGCCCGGCCCCAGGCGAGCGCCGCGTTCCTTGCGTTGAGGTCGATCTGCGCGGGCCGCGCAATGTAGGGGGCCGGATCTGGCCGGTCCGAAAAGGCATTCCACATCGGCATGGCGGCCGCATCGTACTGCGACATCGGCTGCAGTCCGAGGATGAGTTCGATCGTCCGCAGCATGCTGCTCGTGGAATACATCGTGGAATCGACCACCCCGCGCTTCACCCACGCCCCGAGCACGAACCCAGGCATGCGGTGCGCGTCGATATGGTCGGCGCCGTTCTGGGTGTCATCCTCGAGAACGAAGATGGCGGTATCGTTCCAGAACCGGGAGCGGCTCACGGCCTCGACGATCAGGCCGAGCGCGAGGTCATTCTCGGCCACCATCGCGGCGGGAGTGACCTTGCCCGCGCGGGTCCCCTGCGTGTGGTCGTTGCCGAGCCGCAACACCTGGAGCCGCGGCATGCCGCCGTCGCGTTCGAAGCGGCGCAATTCGGAGATGAAACGTTCCGCCCGTTTCACGTCGGGGTAATCCATGTCCCACGCACGGTACTGTTCATCGATGTGCCCCACCAGCGAGGGCAGTGAGGCGATCGACTGCACCGGCCCCGGCTTGGTGGGAGTGAAGCAGAACTCGCCGTAGCTGCGGTAGCTCACGCCTGCCGCGGCCGCGCGGTCCCACAGGTAACCGCCCGCCGGCGTCGCGATCTGGTAAGCGCCCTCCGAGGGATAGTCGTATTTTCGCAGGGCGTTGTGGCCATAGCTGAGCGGCCAGGACTTTTCCACAAAGTCAGTCGCGTAAGCGCCCATGGTCCATTCGTGCCCGTCGGCGCTGACCTCGCCATCCGCATAAAGATTGTCGAAAAGCACGAAATCGCGGGCGAGCGCGTGGGCGTTGGGCGTGATCTTCTCGCCAAAGAGACACAACCGCGGATCGCCGCGTCCCTTTTCCAGGTCGCCGAGCACCTGGTCATACGTGCGGTTCTCGCGCACAACGTAGATCACGTTCCGGATCGGCGAAGGATCTCCCACCTTGGCGGGGATCGGGCTTCCCGCCGGCCGCTCGCCCCGGGGCCGGCCAGATTCCGGCAACGGGGAACAAGCCTTGGCCGTCCGCGCCCACGCGCCGAATCGCGCCTCGCGGTCCTTCTCCTCCGGCAAGTCGATGATCGAGAGCGTGCCCTTGAAAAGCCCGCCGATGTACTCCTCGAGGTTGCGGGGCGCGGGCGAGCCCGGATATGGGCCGCGCGGATTCGGCGCCGAAGCGGCACCCTTGCCGTTGGCGACAAGCAGCGTGCGTCCGTCGGACGAAACGCGCACGCTCGTGGGGAACCAACCCACCGGAATGAAGCCGAGCGAACGCGACTGGCCACGCTTCTCCACGTCGAAAACCGCCACGTTGTTGTTCGTCGCGTTGGCGACGAAGAGCAGCTCGCCGTCGGGCGAAAGCGCGAGCGCATTGGGCATCGAGCCTGGCGGCGCGTCGGGGTACAGCGACGCGGAGAGGCGCTCGAGCACGCGGCCCGCCGCGACGTCGATCACGCTCACCGAATTATGGTTCGCCTCCGCCACGAACAACCGGCCGTCCCGCGCGAGGGTCATCTCGTTGGGGTGCGGACCCACGGGCCAGCGCGCGATCTCCGTTCCGGTCGACGCGTCGAGCACGAGCACCGCGGACTGCGCCCACAGGCTCACATAGAGCCGGCCGCGCTCCTCATCGAGGACGCACGCGTAGGGGAAAGGCGCCGCCGAGCTCGCCTCGGTCTCCACGCGGTTCTCCTCATGCGACATCCGGCGCGTGCTCGGCCGCGGACCAAGGGAGCGCGACCAGACCGGCGCGCCGCCCGCCACCGCAAGGTGGGAAACGCGCTGGCCCCAGACCTCGCAGACGAACAGCGAAGTCCCGTCACCCGAGACCGCTATCCCCGCCGGCACCCCGCGCTCCTTGACGGGACGCGTCCGGAGCTCGCGTCTCGCGGAAAGATAGCCGTCGGTGAAAGTGAACGCATGCACGACCTCGGTACCGGCGCCGCTGACGAAGAGCGTCGCCCCATCGCCGCTCCAGGCTAGACCGTAGAACGCCTCGTCGAGCGCGGCCTGGGATACGGCGCGACCGGTTTTCACCTCCACGATACGCACCTCGTGTTGACCCCACCCGCAGTGAAGCACGGCGGCGTGGCGCCCGTCCCGATGCAGGGCGAGGTTGAGCGGGAAATCACCGATCGGAACCTGACGCCCGGCGGGCTTGAGGGACCACTGGTTCGGCAGCAGTACCGAACCGTCGGGCTGCCACCCGGGAAGCTGCGAGGACGACGTTGCCCGGGATGCGCCCGCGACCAGCAGGCATCCGATCAGCAAGAATCGGCTTGGGGGTAAAACCAGGATCATGACCGAAGGTGGGGACGCCCCCGCGCGGAACCAAGCGTGGAGTGGCCACAACCCGCCCAGCGCGACCGTAAGGGGTCAGGGCGTTGAATGTTTGGGACCGGGCTCGAGAACCGAAAACGCCCAACGCCCTGACCCCTTGAATGCATCGCGATGAACGCCCGATGCGCGTGCGTCATGCTTGCGGAGAGCAGGCCGCCCGCCGGATAACCCTTCGGCCCCTTTACCCGATGCTCACCGGAACCCGCGCGATCACCCCGACCCTTCTCCTCACCGCCTTCCTGTTCACGGAAGCGCCGCTTGCACTCCGGGCCGCCGACTCGAAGCCCGCGCGACGCGCGCCGAACTTCCTGATCATCGTCGTCGACGACCAGTCGCCGTTCGACTTCCAGTTCTACAATCCGCGCTCGGAACTCCGCTCCCCCGCCCTCGATCGCCTCGCCGCGCAGGGGATGGTCATCGACGGTGCCTACTACATGGGCGGCTGGGTGGGCGGCGTCTGCACGCCCTCGCGCACCATGATGATGACCGGGCGCACGCTCTGGCACGCTCCCGACGCAAGCGGTCGCGGTCACAACCCAAACGACGCAGATCCGCGACTCGTGCCGCCGGACCTGGCAGAGCACTCCCTCCCCGCGGTCTTCAACCGGGCCGGCTACGCTACGATGCGCACGTGCAAGCCCGGGAACAGTTACCAGGCGGCCAACCGGCTTTTCCAAGTGAGGTACGACGCGGACAAACGCGGCGGAACCGAAGAGACCGGCAGTGCGTGGCACGCGGAACGCGTGTTGGATTACTTGAAGGACCGGGAGGCCAAAAAAGACGAACGACCATTCCTGATTCATTTCGGATTCTCCCACCCCCACGACACCCGCGACGGCAAACCCGAGTACCTCGCGAAGTACGGGGCAACCAATCACACCGACCGCGATTCGCCCCCGCCGGCGCACCCCGAACAACCGCGTCTGCCGATCGCCTACCTGCCCGCCCACCCATTCGACCAGGGCAACCAACCAGGTCAGCGCGACGAAACCCAGGCGAGCGGCGTCTGGGAGAGACGCGACGAGCGCACCATGCGCAACGAACTTGGCCGCCAGTTCGCCTGCGTTGAGAACATCGACACCCAGATTGACCGGGTCCTGCGACGGCTCGAGGCGATGGGGGAACTGGACAACACCTACATCTTCTATACCGCCGACAACGGCATCGCGATCGGACGCCACGGGATCCAAGGGAAGCAGATCCTTTACGAGCACTCCTGGCGGGTGCCGTTCATCGCCCGCGGACCCGGGATTCCGCCGGGGACGCGCGCCCAAGGTAACCTCTACCTGCTCGATCTGCTCGCCACGGTTTGCGATCTCGCCGGTATTCCCACTCCCGCCACCAGTGAGGGGCTGAGTTTCCGCACCGTGCTGGAGGGAAAGCAGCCGGCGATCCGAGACACGATGTACGGCGTCTTCTGCGGCGGCACGCGGCCGGGCATCCGCGCCGTGCGTCATGGGGACTGGAAACTCATTCAGTATGACGTCCATGGCGGTCGGGTACGCGAGACCCAGCTCTTCAACCTCCGCGAGAATCCCGACGAGCTCGTGATTCAACATCACGACCCCGCGGTCGTCGCACTCACCGGCCACCGGCCTCTACCACATCAGGTCAACCTGGCCGCGGATCCGCGCCATGCCTCCAAACTGCGGGAAATGAAGGATCGGTTGCTGGCCGAAATGCGGCGCTTCGAAGATCCCTTCCGAATGTGGGATCAACCGGGCGACAACCTTCCCGTCCCGCCGGAGCCGGCGGTCGCCGCCGCACCCGCCACCCGCAGGCGGAAGAACTGAGCGTCGCGGAAACGGCTCCCCTCAGGCCCGGCGGCGCCGCAACCAGAGCGCTCCCGCGGCAGCGCCGCTGAGCAACATCACCCACGTCGATGGCTCCGGCACCGCGGCGGGATTGTAGTTCAAAACCAAGGAGCTACCGAGCGAGTCGAGACCGACGCTGAACTTGTAGTCCGGCGCAAGGGTCGCGAAGGCCGAAGAGTCGACCACGAACGCCCCGGCCGTGAAGCCGGTGATCGAGGAAGCGGTCAGGATTGGCCAGTTGTAGTTTTGGGAGGGATCGAAACCGGCGATGCCACCCGTCAGCAGACCGAGGGATCCCACCGGTGCCATCTGCACCGTGAAGGGTGCCGCGGCAGTGGCCCCGATCGACACCGCACCGGAAACGCCGACGCGATCCCATTCGCCGCTGGAGGAAGTGGCGTCGCCAATCTTCCAGCGGTAGGCGCCTCCACCGTTGAGGGACAGGACCGTGCCGGCGTAGGAGCCAGCCGCGGTAAAGGTGAGCGTCGCCGCCAAGTCGAAGCCCGGCTGCAGAATCACCCCGCCTCCAACACTGATCGCGCTCGATGTGCTGATCCCGCCTTCACCCGCGAGAGTGCCGGACGAGAGCGTGAGCGGATTGGCGAGTTCGACTCCCGAGGCCAGCGCGAGGCGCCCACCCTCGAGCGCGACGGAGCTTTGTCCGAAGGCGGCGGAGTCGGCCACGGTCAAATCGATACCGCCACGGACGCGGGTCGTGCCCGAGTACGAACTCTGGCCCGTCAACCGAAGCTGCGGCATACTGTGGCCGGTCGAGACCGTGCCGGAGAACACGAGTTCAAAAGCTCCGCCCCCAGAGGTCGGGGCGAAGCTGCCGGAAAAAACCGGCTCATACGAGTAGCTGCCCGAACCGCTCGAAAGCGGATTCACGGTGAGCGTCTTTCCCGCCGCCACCTCGATCCGCGCGGAGGAGGAGTCGGCGCTGATGTTGCCGACCGTGAAGGAATCCAGAAAACGGAGCGTGCCGCTGCTCGCGCCGGAGAAGGACACGGTCCCCAAGGAGGCCGATGATGCGGTACCTAGCACAAGCGTCCCCTGCTCGATGGAAACGCCGCTGAAGGAGTTCGAGCCCGTCAAGGTAACGGTGCTCGAGCCCGCCTTGAAGACCCCTGCGTTGCCCGAAACTGTCCCCGTCAGCGTGAAGGAGTTGCTTCCAGTCAGGGAAAGGTTGGCGCCCGAGAGTGTCACCGGATTTGCGACCGACAGCCCGTCCAAGGCCGAACCCAGCATCGGCACAACGGGTAAACCACCGGTGAAGGTCGATGGCTTGGAAATCGTAAGGGCAGCCGTGCCGAGGGCGTTCGCGTTTCCGAGCAGGAGCAATCCGGAGAGCAGGCTGGTCCCACCCGTGTAGGAATTGTTTCCCGACAAAGTGACGGTGGAAATCGACGTCGGGTTGATGGGATTGGCCTGGAAGGCGCCGCCAGAGCTGTCACCGATCTGGACGGAACCGGAGGTCAACGGAGATACGACCGTGAGTTGCCCCCCCTTGTACGCGCCGAAACGATACGTGGTCTCATTGGAGCGAAGCAGAATCGAGCCGCGCAATTCGGCCTGGGAGCTCGTTCCAAGAAGCACCACCGGCGAGTTGAGGGATGAGAAGTCCTGCAGCTTACCCAGGTCGACCGCTCCCAAGATCGGGGCCACGGTTCCGCCGGGCGCGGTGTCGAAGCCGACCAT
>CAIUOU010000095.1 GCA_903900845.1 uncultured Opitutia bacterium | reverse complement strand
GTTGATCTGCGTCTGCGTGCCAGCGAGCGTAAGCGTCGCGCTGTTGTTCGCCCCCGCGCTGATCGTCGCGTCGGTTGTACCGAGGGTCACCGCCAAGGTGCCGTTCCCCACCGTCAGCCGCGTGGTCGCCAGGTTGCCGTCCACGTCCGCCGCGCTGATCGCCGCGGCCCCGCTGAACGCCAACACCGTGTCCTCGGCCACGCTCTGTGCGCCGGGCACCGTGTTCACCGGCACGTCGTTCACCGTCGTCACCGTGATCGCCACCGTGTCCGCGTCCGTCGCGCCCAGGGCGTCCGTGGACAGAACCGTCAGTGTGTCCGAACCATTGAAGTTAAGCACCCCTTGGTAGGTCAAAGTCGCGAGGGCCGCGTTCACCTGCGCCGACGAGCCCGCTAGGGAAAGTGAGGCGGAGTTGTTCGCGCCAGCGCTCAGCGCGGCACCGCCAGCAATATTCACGAAAAGCCTGCCATTGGTCACGGTCAGACGGATTCCCGTAAGATTATCGTCACGGTCGGCCACACTGACCGCGGCCGCGCCAGTGAAAGCCAGTACCGCATCCTCGGCTACGGTGCGGGCGGACGGTACCGTGTTGACCGGGGAGGCGGCGGAAAGAGGGATGATCTCCTGGGGAGCAGAAGTCAGAGCGCTGACCGCGGAAGGCGCGAGCACGGCGGAAGCGCCGAAAATATGGGGGCCCTCCGCCAGTGCCGTAGGCGGGGTGAAGGACCATGCGCCGGAGGCATCGGCCAGGGTTGAGCCCAGCTGTTGATCGCCGTCGTAGATCCGGATGGTGGCTCCGGCAACCGCGGTACCGGAGATCACCGGCGGATTCACCACCGAACTGGGCCTGAGCCCGACGATCAACGGCGCCGCGGTCGTCGATGATTCACCGGCCACGACGATGGGGTCGAGAATGACTCCGTTGGCCAGCCGATCGTCGTCGCCCCGCTCGCCGTCGCGATATACGATGCGGATGATGTCGGGTCGGCCGTCCCCGTTGGTGTCGATGAATTGAGCACCCGTCCGGCCGTCCCATTCGAAGGCGTAAAAAGTCTTCACCACGGCGGAGGCGCTCTCGTAGCCGAACTTGAAGATCTTGGTGGGCACCTGCGCGCCCCGGGGAAGGGTGATTACAAGCTCCACCGAGCCGTCGGGCTTCAACAGGGCGTTGGCCAGTTCAAACTGCACGACGGGGGAAAGCGCCACCCAGTCCTTCGGTTTCGCGTCGAATTCATCGACGGAGTAGGTCTTCGCGTCACGGACGACGGCTCCGGCATCAACCACGACGCCGTTGCGGTCGCCCCGGAGATCGCCGGCGGCGAAGCTGCCCACCACGATCGCCATGACGTCTTGGGCGGAAGCGCCAGATTGGCCTACACGAACTGTGGCGACCGCGGTCTGGGATGAATCGGGCTGTCCGTCGCCGTTGAAGTCGCCGGTTGTCGCCTCATCAGCATCGGCGACGCCATCGCCGTCGGTATCGAGTACGAAGTTCAGGGAGTAGATCACTGCTTCGTCGGCCGTGCCGCCCGCCGGGGAAACCACCACCTTAACCGTCGCGTAGCTGGTGAACGTGGCGCTGAAGCGCACGGAGAGCAGGGAGCCCGCGACGGCACCTGCGCCGTTGGTGAATTCGCGCAGCGAGAAGCCGAGGTCGCGGCCCGTCGGATCGATGAACAATTCGGCGAGGTTGACGGTTAGGTTGGCGGCGGAGCGAACGCGGATGAGCAGGGCGAGGTCGGAAACCGGCCGAATCTTCGCCGAGGTCGGGGCGAAGGTGGCGCTTCGCGGGCCGATGAAGACCTCCCCGGCCGTGGGGTCGGTGCTCCCATTGCCGGCTCCGTCCCGCGCGATTACGTCAACGGAGAAGGTTCCGGCACGAAGTGCATTGAGCGAAGGCACCGGGCATTCCCAGATGCCATTGCTGCGCGAGAGGGTCACTTCACCTCGGGTGGAGGAATAGGTTACCCCGTCGACGGCCACGGTGAGCACGACTGTGTCATTGATATCAAACAGCCCGCGAAGAACCGGCGTCGCGGAGGTCGAGTTCAGCGGGAAGACCGTCGGCACACCGGGGGCGGCGGTGTCGATCACCACGGAACGCGCGGTCTCGGCGCCCACGTTGCCGGCGGGATCGGCTTGCAGGAAGATCAAGGGCTGCGTGCCATCAGGCAGCGCGGCGAGCGGCGTGATCGACCATTCGCCCGCCGGGTTCACCAACGCTGATCCGAGCAGTTCCGTTCCCCGCAGCAGGCGCGCGGTGGCTCCCGGCTCACCACGACCACTGAACGCGGGGCGGGCTGATGCGTTCGGGGAAACAAACGCGTTCACCGAGGGTGCGGCCGGCGGAGTCCGGTCAACGATCAGTGTCACGACCGCCGACGAAGGCCCGTTGTTGCCGGCGGCATCCTTGGCCACCGCGGACAAAGGATGAGTACCTTCCGAAAAATCCACGGACGGCGAAAACGCCCAGCGGCCACCGGTGCCGGTGGTAACCCGCGCCAGGAAAACCCCTCCGTCGAAGAGCGAAACCTCCGAACCAGCCTCGGCGTTTCCGGCGATCGCGACCTTCGTAAGTCGGGTCGCGGCCAAGGCGTCGATCGTCGGGGCCGCCGGGGCGGTAAGGTCGATTTCAAAGCGAACCTCGGTGGAAACGGCACTCGCCGCTCCCCCGCTGTCCGTCGCGGTGGCCGTCAGCACCCTGATACCGGGAGCGAGAGCCGTCGCGGGGGTCAGAGTCCACGTGCCCGCGTTGTCCGCGACGGCAGAACCGATCAGCAAGCCGCCGTCGAAGACCCGCACCGTGGTCGCCGGTTCAGCCAGACCGGAAAGGACGGGGCGAAGCGAGTTCGATGGCCCCGCGGAAAGGACGGTGGGGGGCACGGGAGCCGGCAACGTGATCGTGAAGCTGGCCGAGGCGGAGGCGGTGCCGGGATTACCCGCCGCATCGCGGACGGACGCGGTGAGAGAATTCGCTCCGCGGCGCAGCGGGAGAGCGAGCGTGACCGTCCATTGCCCCGCCTCGTTAGCCAGCCCGCTGCCGAGCAACAATTCGCCGGCGAAAAGCTGCACGGTGCCGCCGACTTCGGCGGTTCCGCTGATCGCCGGGCGGGCCGAGGTGAATTCACGCGAGGCGGAGAACGCGGGGGCCGGCGGAGGCGTGGTGTCTATCTCGAACGAGGCGCCAGCGGAGACGGGGCTACGGTTACCAGCCGCGTCGATCGCGACGGCGGTAACGGTATGCCGCCCCTCGGCAAGTTCGAGGTTGGATACGACCCGCCATTTGCCGTCTTCTCCCGAGGGGCTTTGGCCGAGCTCAACGGATCCCTCCTGAACGACGATCCGCGCCCCGGGTTCGGCCGTGCCGGAAAACTCGGGCCGCACCTTGTTCAAGAATGGAGTCACCGCATCCAGCGCCGGCTGCCCCGGCGCCGTGGTGTCGATCCGCAGTTTGACGGGAACCGCCGGACTCCTGTTCCCCGCGGCGTCAACCGCCACGCAGGCAATCTCGTGCTCACCGTCCGCCAGAGGCGTGGTCAGTGTGACGGACCAGTTGCCGTCGGCGCCCGCCAATCCGCTCCCGATCACGGCGGTTCCCTTCGTCAGCTCGATCACGGCCGACGCCTCGGCGCCACCGGTCACGGTGGGGAGGAAGGAGTTCTGCAGGGCCGCCGACGAAACCGAGGGCCCGACCGGAGGAGTCCGGTCGAACACCAAAAGGCGCTCCTCGGATTTCGCGCTGGCATTGCCCGCTTCATCCTCCGCTGTGACCTGGATGCGGTACGAGCCCTCGGCGAAGGTGCGGATCGAGGCGAAGGACCACTGGCCGGTCGCCGGGACAGCGGTGCCGCCGAGCAGTTCGTCGTTCACGAAAATCCTGACGTAGGAGCGGGGTTCGGCGCTGCCAGAGAAGGACACGGAGGTGAGGTTGCTGGGCGACCTGAACTGAGCCGTCGGTGAGAACGGGGCGGTGAGGTCGATCCGCAGCGTGAGGACAACTGAAGCGGAGCTGGTAGCCGTTTCACTCCGGGCGAATGCATTGAGCAGATGCACGCCCTCCGTCAGCGCCGCCGCCGGCCGGAGCGACCAGCGGCCCGAGCCATCGGCCTGCGCCTCGCCGATCACCAGATCACCCTCCTTCACGACGACCGAAAGACCCGGCGAAGCGCGCCCGTCGATCAGGGGTGAAGCGGAGGAGGTGACCCATGAAGCGCGGGTGAAGGCGGGGGCGTCGGGAACGTTCGGATTGTAGGTGATTGCGACCTGCTCCGAGGGTACGCTCGCGTTACCCGCGAGATCGGTTGCGACGGCGGAGATCAGATTGATGCCCTCGGTCAGGGCCGCGGAAAGCGTGATGGCCCACTCCCCGGCACTGTTGGCGGTTGTGTCTCCGACCACTTGCTCGCCCCGCAGGAGCCGGACGGAGGCCGACGGCTCCGCGCTGCCGGTCAACTTCGGTGCGGGCACCGCGAAAGAGGCCGGCTTGAGGGTGGGCGCGGCGGGCGGAACCGAGTCCACGATGACCAGACTCAGCGGGGAGAAACCGCTGGAGTTCCCGGCCGCATCAAGCGCCAAGGCGGTCAGGGGATGGGAACCCTCCGCCCAGGGTTGCGCCGGTGTGAACGTCCAGCTCCCGTCGGCCGCCACCGCCACCTCGGCCACGACTTTGTTTTCGTCGAAAACCCGGACGGTGCTGAATGCCTCCGCGCGCCCCGAGATCAGCGGTGTTTTGGATGAGGAGTACCGCGGAACGTTGAGGGTCGGAGTTCCGGGCGGATACGGATCGACCGTGACGTTGAATTTCGCGGAGGCGGGCCCCGTGTTACCCGCGGCATCACGGGCTACCGCCGATAGCTGCCGCGGGCCCGCGGGCAGAGGAGCCAGCGGAACGACGGACCACTGCCCGCCCGTACTCGCCCGGCCGGATCCGATCTCCACCGCGCCGTCGAGCAGGCTGACCACGGCGAGAGGCTCCGCCGTCCCGGTGATGGCGACCCTTGCGCCGATCACCTGACCCGGAAGCGTGAAAGCCGGCGCGGCAGGCGCGACGGTGTCGAGTTCCACGATGACCTCCGTGGACGTCGCGCTCGCCGTGCCGGCGCGGTTGGTCGCCACCGCCGTCAGACGATTCGCGCCTGCCACCAAGTCGCCGGAGGGAGTCAACGACCAGTTGCCGTCCGACCCGGCGATCGCCGTGCCGACAGAGGTGCCTCCTCTGGAAACTGTAACCGACGACGACGCGGGGGCGGTGCCACGTATCGAGGGCCGCGCGAGATTCGTGGGCCCGGAGGTCAGGATCACGGGCGCGGCCGGAACGGAAAGATCTACCTCGAGAACGGTCACGGCGGAAAGGGCGCTGGTGTTGCCGGCGATGTCGGTGGCGCGAGCGGTGATCTCGTTCCTGCCCTCAAGAAGGTCCGCGGTCACCGTCGCGCTCCAGGCGCCCCCCGCATCCGCCGTCACGGAGGCCAGGAGCCCGCCGTCGCGGAAGATCTGCACGACCGACCGAGGCTCGGCCTGACCGCTGAGAGGAGGCCTTCTGGTGCCCACAAACCCTGGCAGGGCGAAGGACGGCGGCGCCGGCGCCACGGTATCGACGATGATATCACGGCTGCGCGCGAGTGATCCGGAGGCCGATCCGACAGGGAGCACAAGGGAAGGGGCCACGGCGCCGGAAACGCTGCCGATGGTCCCGATGAGGGCGCCGGACCCGGCCGCATCCAGATCCGCGGTGAGGTCGCCGGGCTGAATCTGATAGGAAAAGGTGAGAACATTGGTGCCCGCGCCGGAGACGTAGGCGGCCGATCGCTGCGCCGCGGAATTGAGCTGGAGCGCCGGGGCTCCGGTGACGGTCACGATACCGGAGAAGGAGACCGAAATTTCCACGGTCTGACCGCTCCGGTAGGGTCCGTCCTTCGCCGTCGAGTTCAGCGCGATCACCTCGATCCGCTCCGCGATGCTGAAGGCCTGCTCGACCGGCACCGCGGCCTCGAGGTTGCCATCGCCCGCCTGCGTCGCGCGGATCACGACCCGGCCTGCGGAGACGAGAGTCACCAGGTTTCCCGCGACGGTGGCGGGGCCGCTCACCACCTGATAGGAGACAGGCAAGCCCGAGCTCGCGACCGCTCCCAGCGTGAAGGCCGGGTTGCCGAGAGCCTGGTTGGGCAGGGCGTCGAAAACCAGCGTTTGGGACGCCTTCACGATCGTCAGCTGGCCCGGGGTGAAGACGAAACGGTACTTCGACGAGCGTCCGCCGTTCGGGTTCAAAGTGTAAACGCCAGCCGGCGAGGCTTCATTGGCCTCGGTGGCAACCGCGGGTCGCGCTTCGAAGCCGGACGGTTCATCTCCGGTCAGGAATCCGTCAAACGTGAGTTCAAACGGGGGATTCGCGGATGCGAAGGCTCTCACGACGGGCTTAACGCCGACCCCGAGAGGCCGGGGCGCCACGATGAGCACCTGATCGACGTCGGAGGCCGACGCGTAGGTACCATTGCCGCGCTGGGAGGCCCGCACCACCACTTCTCCCGCACCGATTATCGCGAGCGACGAATCCGTCAGGGTGGCGGGACCCGAAATCAGGGCGTAGGAAACCGGCAAGCCGGAGTCGGATGACGCTCGCAGGGTCACGGGGGAATCCCCGTAGGTCGCGCTCCCGAGAGCCGGAAACGCGATGGTCTGCGACAGTAGGAGCACGCGGAACGATTGGAGGCGTTCCTGGGCGGGATTGAATTGCGCGTCGCCCGTCTGGGAGGCCTTCACCACGACCGTACCGGCGCCGGTCGGGGAAAGGATCTTGCCGCTGATTGTCGCGGGACCACTGACGACCGCGAAAACCACCTCAAGCCCGGAGGAAGCGAAGGCCTTCAGTTCGATCGGAGCGGAAGTCACCGCGAGATCGGACACCGCCGTGAACTCCACGTATTGGTTCTTCTTGGAGACATCGAGGGCGAGATTCACCTCCGGCGCGGGGAAGTGGTTCGCGTCACCAGCCTGGACCGCCCCGACCGTAACGTTGCCGGTGGCGGGAATCGCAGAGAGCTTCCCTTCCGCGGATAGCGAACCCGCACTGCCGTTGGCCAGACTCAAGGTCACGGGAAGACGGGAGGAGGAGGAAGCCTGCAGTACCAAATCCGTCTTGAGGGACGAGAGCGGCGTCTCCGGCAGCGGGGCGAAAACGATGTACTGCGGGGAGCGCTCGATGGTGAAGCTCCCGGTCGCATTACCCGTGTAGTTCCCGTCCGCCGGCACCGCCACCACCGTGTAAGTGCCTGCGTTCACCGGCCTCGTGCTCTCCCCGTTGAACGTGTACCGCACCTCCAGCCCCGGCACGCTC
>CAIUOU010000094.1 GCA_903900845.1 uncultured Opitutia bacterium | reverse complement strand
TTCGACCTGCCCGACATCGCCTTCGCGGCACCCAAGCGGGCCAACACCACCTCCCCTCTCCAGGCCCTCACCCTGTTCAACAACAGCTTCACCCTCGACATGGCCAAAGCCCTCGCCGCCCGCCTCGACGGAGCCGATCCGGTCACCCAGGCCTATTCCATCGCCCTCCAGCGCCCGCCCACGGCCACCGAGCGCGCCGCCGCCGAGAAGCTCATCGCCCAGCACGGCAAGCCCGCCTTCTGCCGCGCCCTGCTGAACAGTAATGCCCTGATCTTCGTGGAGTAACTTTCCGCATGAGCCTCCGAAACCGACGTCAATTCCTACGCAGCGGCACCGCGCTGATCGCCCTGCCCTTCCTAGAGTCATTGGACTTCCGGAGATTCGCGGCGAGCACGCCGCCGGCTCCCAGGCCCAAGCGGATGGTCTTCCTAGGCTTCGGATGGGGCGTCACCCGCGAGACCTGGTTCCCTGACCCGACCCGGACCGGCCGCGACTATGCCTTGCCGGCGGGACTGGCCCCCTTGGAACGGCACAGGCAGGACATCACCGTCGTGCAAGGCTGTTCGAACAAATTCAGCAACGAGGCCCACTGGGGTAGCACCTTCTGGCTCACCGGCGCCAACCGCTATGCCGAGCCCGGACGGAGCTTCTGCAACAGCGTCTCCGTCGACCAGGTGGCCGCGGCGCGCCTGGGCAAGGACACCCGCTTCAAGTCGCTTCAACTGGGCACCGCCAAAGCCAATGACCAAGGCCACGGCCCCGGACTTTCGCTGGCCTGGGACGAGCGAGGCAAACCCCTTGCCGGGCACGACGACCCCGTCGCCGCCTTTCACCGCCTTTTCTCCGCCGAGGACCTGCCCTTGGCCCGCCGACAGGCTCTCTTGGCCGAAAGGCGGAGCGTCCTGGACACCCTGGCGGACGACCTCGCCCGCATGCGGGCGCGCTTGTCGAGAGAGGACACCGACAAGCTGGAAGAGTACGCCCAGAGCATCCGTGACATCGAGACGCGCCTGAGCAAAGACGAGCAATGGCTCGGCATACCCAAACCCAAGCCTGGCATGAGCGAGCCCCGAGCAGGACTTGCCGGCAAGGAAGAGGTCAAGGCCATGTACGACATCATCGTGGCCGCGCTTCGGACCGACTCGACCCGCGTGCTGACCTATCGGCAGCCCGTCGACAGCCTGCTGCGCAGCATCGACGTGCCCTACACGGGCCATGACCTAAGCCATTATGAAAGGTCGCAGGGAGACCGGATGTCCTTCTCGCAGCGCAAGGACGCCGCGCAAAGCGAACTGCTGGCCGGGTTCCTGGACCGCCTGAAGGCCGCCAAAGAAGCGGACGGCAGCTCGTTGCTGGACCACTCGACCGTGGTCTACGGCAGCAACATCAGTTCCGTCCATTTCCTGAACAACTGCCCGACCGTGATCGCGGGCGGCGGAGCGGGCATCAAACGGGGCCAGCATCTCGTGCTTCCGAAGGATACGCCCCTCTGCAACGTCTGGCTTACCCTGCTGCGGGGCAACGGCATCGACGTCGTCAGGCATGGGGACAGCAGCGGCGCCTTGACGCAGCTGCTGTCCTGAGTCCATGAAAGCTTACTTCTTCGCCTTGGGCTTCTGCTGGTCCAATCTCCTCTGCGGCGCCGAGGTGAGCCTGAACGCCCAGCTTGACGAGAAGCAGCGCGCCTTCCTGAAGGATTACTGCGTCGAGTGCCACGGACCCGAGAAACAAAAAGGGAAACTGCGACTCGACGATATACCGTTTTCCTTGGACACGGTCGAACGTGCCGATCGCTGGCAGAAGGTCCTGAACCAGGTGAATTCCGGTGAGATGCCGCCTGACGACGCAAAACAACCCGTCGCCGGCCCGAAGACCGATTTCCTGGAGGCCCTCTCCCAGACGCTGGTGAGCGCCCGCAAATCTCTCGGCGATAGCGGAGGCAAGATTGTCGTCCGCCGACTGAATCGACGCGAATACCAGAACACCATCCGCGACCTGCTCGGCGTCGAGATCGACGTCCGCACCTTGCCGGCGGACGGAGGCGCCGGCACCTTCGACACCGTCGGCTCGGCGCTCTTCATGTCGAGCGACCAGATCGAGCAATACCTGACCCTGGGCCGGCGCGCGCTGGACGACGCCTTCGCGCGCCACGCGACAGGGACGAAACCTCTTAAGATTCATACCGAGACCGAGAAGACGGCCGACATACAGCTGCACGGCGCGGTCGACTACCTCGCGAAGAAGATCGCGCCGTATCATCGGTGGACCGCCGAGGTGGACGCGGCCGCAAGCAAGCCGGAAAACGTCGTCAAGTCCTCCGAGATCCGCGCCCTGGTCGAGGTAATCAAAGAGCCGCGGCGCTTCTACCGACACTGGGCGGAGCTGAAAGATGCGCCTTCGCCGGTGAAGTTCGGCTTCAAAGATGCCGCCGACGGGGAATCATTGAAACATCAGTTCGAGGAGGGGACGGGGGACGCCGCCAGATACTTCCAGCTGCCCTACGCCAACCGTGGCTCCTACCTGTTCGTCTTCATCGTGCGCCCCGAGGAGAGAATCGTCGCACCCAAGGACTGGCCTCCCGGCGAATACGTCCTTCGTGTTCGCATGGCCGCGCTGGCGGATACGCCCGCACAGCGCCATTTCATCGAAGCCGGACATCCGACCGAACCGGGCGCGTTCGACCTGATCAGCGCCCACCACGTCACGGGAAGCGTCGAATCACCCCAGGTCATCGAGATTCCGGTCACGCTGACCAGCACCGGCAGCCGCACTTTCGCCATCCGCGAGAAGCGCCAGAACTCGCGCGAACAAGAAGTCGCCCTCGCCGTACTTTACCGCAACAAGCACAAGACCTGGTATCCGCCCGCGATGTGGATCGACTGGGTCGAACTTGAAGCCAGACCCGTTCGTGAGGCCAGCTCCGAGATCTTCGCCGACAAGCCCGCGAGGGAAACCATCGTCGCATTCGCCACGAAGGCGTTCCGCGGCAAGAAGCCGGACGCGGCCCACCTCGGTCGACTCGTCGGACTATACGACCAACGCAAGGCCGCTGGCATGAGCCATGACGACGCGCTGAAGGAGACCCTCAGCGTCGTGCTGACCGCACCCAGCTTCCTCTACCTCAGCGAACCCGGCGAAGCGGGCAAACCCCGTCCGCTGACCGACGGCGAACTCGCCACCCGCCTCGCGTACTTCCTCTGGAGTTCCCCTCCCGACGTGCCGCTGCTCGCCGCGAAGAATCTCCGCTCAACGGAGGTCCTGAGGACCCAGGTGGACCGCATGATCGACGACCCGAAGTCAAGGAACCTCGTGACCGCCTTCGCGCATCAATGGCTTGGCCTCGATCGGCTGGACTTCTTCCGCTTCAACCCCCAGCTCTTCCCGCGCTTCGACGACAGCACCAAGATGGCGGCACGCGAAGAGGTCTTCGCGAACTTCGAGCATCTGCTCCGCACGGACCGCAGCCTCTCGCTTTTGCTCAGGAACGATGAAATCATAATCAACGGGCTGATGGCGGATTATTACGGAATCGCCGGCGTGCACGGTGACGTCTGGCGTCCCGTGAAGGTAGCCAAGGATTCACCCCGCGGAGGCCTCCTGGGCATGGCCGCGATCACCGCCATGGGCGGAAACGGGGAACGGACGAGTCCGGTCGAACGCGGCGCCTGGGTCCTGCGCAAACTGCTCCATGATCCGCCCCCGCCGGCTCCTCCGAACGTGCCGCAGCTCAGCCGACTCGGCGAAAGGCCCCTGAGTCCCCGCGAACGGGTCGTCGCCCACCAAGAAGAGCCCCAGTGCCGCCAATGCCACCGCAAGATCGACCCCATCGGCTTCGGCCTGGAGAACTTCGATGCCTCCGGACAATGGCGGACCACGGAGCTCTACGCGAAGGCCGTGGGAGGCCGTAAGGAATGGCCGATCGACGCCAGCGGCGAATTCCACAAAGGCCCGGCTTTCCGTGACTACTTCGAACTGCGCGACCAGATCGCCGGCCGACCGGAGATGTTCGCGCGGGGATTCACCGAGGCGCTGATCGAGTACGCGCTGGGACGGCCCTACGGCTTCTCCGACGCGGAACTCGCGGATCAGATCGTCCGAAAGGCGAAGGCGGACGATTATCATGTGCGGGCCTTCATCCATGCCCTCGTCGAAAGCCGACAGTTTCAGTCCAAGTGAAGCCCCCTGCCGGGCCCTGCCGAAGGGCAACGCGCGGATCTTCGCGGAGTGAGCGGCTCCGATTCCTTTGGTCTTCACATCTCGGAGGTTTCTGCCTGTCTCGAAGCATGAGCCGAATGCACTCATTCCTTTTGACGTCCCTGATGACGCTGGTAGCCACCGTCGCCTTCGCGGAACCCGTCCTAAAAGACGGCTGGGACGCCAAGCAGGCCGGCGATAAGGTGATGGCGGGGATGATCAAGATCAGCGCCCCTCAGGTCAAAGGCGCGCACGATGCCGACCTCGCGCTGGTGGGCGAACGCGCCTACGTGGTCGAACATGACAACGACATCAAACCAGGCCATGGCGCCGGTAAGGCGCAG
>CAIUOU010000093.1 GCA_903900845.1 uncultured Opitutia bacterium | reverse complement strand
CTTTCAGCCGGCCTTCACGGAGCCTGATCCGCGGCCAACCGCCGGGTTCGTCGCGCGCGTAAAGGTCGGGATGCCAGCGCAACGCGTGCTCCTGCAGCGCCGCGGGAAACTGCGCCAACCCCTTGAAGTAGTGGTGGCCGTTGCGCTCGACGCTCGTCACGCCGAGCGCGGCCTGCGCCGCGAGATCCTGCAGGGTCGAGATCGGCCCGACGTTCGCCAGATCCTCGCCGCTCAGCACCGCCGCGAGTCCCGCCGCACGGCGGCGCGCGAGCAGGCCGGCGTTGATGACGCTCTTCATGACGCCCTTGCAGTTCTTGTGGCTCGTGCCGGCGTAGCCGAGCGCCAGCGCCGCGGGCAGGCTGGCGATTTCGGCGTCGCTCTCATCGATGATCACCGGCGGACGCTCGGGCCAGTCGCGGGCCAGCTCGCCGATCGCGGGGCTCAGCGCGACGTCGCGGTGCCACGGTTGTTCCACATAGAGCAGCCGCGGCCAGAGCGTTTCCAGCGCGGGCTCTCCGCGGAGCGCCCGGAAGTAATCGCGGAACGAGGCGACGTCCCGGAAGCTCTCGTTGCCGTCGAGCGAGAACGCGAAATCGCCGCCGGTGCCGGCGGTGATGACCCGCGCCATGCGCGCCAGACGGTCGCGGTCGCGCACGAGGTCGCCGTTCACCTTGATTTTGAAGTGCCGCTGACCGTAGCCGCGGATGACCTCCTCCAGCGTCTGCGGGAGACCGTCGTCGACCCGCTCGCCGGGCGCGAGGTCCGCCGCCGTGATCGGGTCCGAGAGGCCGACCGTATGGCGTGCGAAGACCTCCGCCGGCGGCGTCGCCGGCAGGAAATCGGATGGTGCCACCCCGCGGAGTTCCGGCGCGACGGCCCCAAGTTCGATCCCCGCGAGTCCACCGCGCAATGCCTCCGAGAGAGTCGTGCCATGCGCGCGGCACAACGCGTGGAGCAACGCGCGCTCCACGAAGCTGGTTCCGAAGCCGGTGAGCAGCGGCGGCAGGCGCCGCGCCGCACCCCACGCCGACTGCGCGGCGTCGAGCTCGCGCCAAAAGGCAAAGGCCGTCGGCGCCCGCAGATCCCTCGCGAGCTGCAGCGCCGTGCGGATCACGAGCAGCATCTCATTGATCTCGTCCGCCAACCCGCGGGCCGGGTCCTTGGTAAACCACTTCGGCGGCAGCAGATCGGCGGCGAGGCCGTGGTGTCGCGCGCCGCCGAGTTCGAACTCCGCGCGGAGGATGACCTGCGGCACGTCGGTCATCGTCGCGATGCCGTAACGGAACGGCATCCGCGCCCGCAGCTCGAGGCGGTGAAGTCGGGCGGAAACGAGGCGGATCATCGCGCCGGGTTCACAGTCCGCCCAGTTTCTCGTGGTGGGGCAGCGGCGCGAGCACGCCGCCGCTGCGGGCGTAATAATCCGCGTCCAGCTCGAACACCCCGCGCTGCGGACGGGTCCATGGCGCGTCGGGCACGGGCAGGTGCGCGCGCATGGCCTCCCAGTGGCGGTAGTTCTGGTGGCCGTTGGTCTCGAGCAGGCCGAGACCGAGGCCCGGGAATGGCGCGAGGCGCGCGGCGACGGCCTTGTTCCATTCCACCAGCACCGGGTTGACCGTGAGATCGGCGCAGAAGCATGGCACGCCCCGCTCGTGCGCGAGGCGGGCGATCTTCAGCGACATCGAGAAGGTCTTCGCGATCGGTTTCAGCGCGATCGCCGTGTAGCCCATCTCGATGCGGCGGAGCGCGTCGGCGTCGGTGTGCGCGCTCTCGTCGGCCGCGACGCGCACGGGGATGTCGCGGATGTCGATCTCCAGTTCCTCGGGGAACGGTTCCTCGAGCAGCGCGATCTGGTCGAACGCACCGATGGCGCGGGCGTGATCCAGCAGGCGCAGGAGCGTGTCCTTGCTCTCATAGCGGCCGTTGGCGTCGAAGTAGTACGGCAACTTGCCGTTGGCGGTCCACGGGGTGCGCGCGCCGCCGATCGCGGCGTGGATGGCGGTGAGCCGCGCCTTGTCCTTCTCCAGCATCTCGGCCTGCGTGCCCGGCTGGCCGATCTTGATCTTCATGAAGAAGAACCCGTCGTCCACCGCGCCGCGGATCTCCTCCACCGGGACCGCGTACGCCATCAGCGGGATGCAGGCGACGCGCTCGTGGCGTGCCGCGAGTGCCGGGCGGTAGGCCGGCGGGATCAGGTCGTCGAAGGACGTGATGCCGTTCTCCGCCGCGTACAGGCGCCACGCGGCGAAATCGACGCCGACCAGCGCGTTGAGCGCGAACGTTTCGCGCAGGCCCGGATGGGCGGTGATCCGCTTGGCGTGGTCGTAAACCTCGTGGCGCACCGACTCCAGCAGCTCGACCGGATCGGTGAACGTGCGCCCGCGCAGGCGCTGCAGCGCCCACTCGGTGACCGCGTACATCAGCGCGTTGCCGCCGCTCTCGGTGTGGCCGGCGAACACGTGCGCGTCGCTCCAGAGCACGCCTTGCGTGCAGAGCCCGGTGCCGCGGCGACCCGAGGCGGCCTCGAGCACCGCCACGCTCTGCCAGGTCTCGGTCTGGTAGCCGCCCTTGAAGCCAAACGGGCGGATGAGCGGCTCTCGCTCGAAGTTGGAACCGACGCGCGCGATGGTGATGGCAGCGGGGGAGGGCATGATTTCCCCGCGAGGCAAGGGCCCGCCCGCTCCGCCGGCAAGGGAGGAAGCTGAGTTCAAGCGCGCGGCTGCCCGCCGCGGATTATGCCGGAGGCCGGACCGCCGAAGGCTGTTCCGACGGGCTCCGCTGGGTTAACCGCGGATTTCACAGATGGCGCGGATGAGGGGCCGATCGTTAAGTCTCTCCGACCTTCCCGGCCTTTTTTCCAAGGATGGCTCGTTGTGACGCGCGCCCGTATCGCTCCGCGTGGGGCAACCACGGATAGACACGAATCGACACGGATAAATGAGGTTCGTTTGTAGCCGGGGTCCGGTGACCCCGGACTATGTCGGCGACCGTACGACCGAAGGCGTTTACGAAGGCCCGCGATTCCTAACCGCGGATGGCGCAGATCACGCGGATGATAATGCGATTAGGGCGTGACCGAGTGGATTTGCGCCAAAAACACGTGTTTCGGGCCTGGCGTCGCGAGCTCAGGCCGCCGGATAGGTCCAGCCCGGGCGGTACGGGCGCGTGAGCAGCTGGTCGGCCTCGGGGTCGCCCACGAAGCGTTCCTTCGCCCCGTCCCACACCAGGCTGCGGCCGAGGCGCATCGCGATCACGCCGAGCAGCGAGCAATTCGTGGCGAGGTGGCCCTGCTCGATGTCGGAGATCGGGCGGCGGCCGGTGCGGATGGCGTCGAGGAAGTCGGCCCACAGCTCGCGGATGTTCTGGCCGTCGGGCGCGTTGAGCTTGGCGTCCTCGTGCAACACCGGTTCGCCGGCCTTCGCGGGGTAAAACGTCCAGCCACCGCGCCAGCCGAGGTGGAAGATGCCGTTGGTGCCGTAGAAATGGCAGCCGGCGTTCTCGCCCTTCTCCACGTTGTGGCCGGCGAAGAGCCGCGATTCCCACGTGACGGTGAGGCCGTCGAAATCGTAGGTGACCATCTGGTGGTCGGGCGCGTCGCTCGTCTGCTCGCTAGCGGTGAGCACGGGCGCGCCTTTGATCGGGCGTCCGCCCGTCCCGAAGATCTTGCGGGGCCACTTCAGGTCCGTGATCCAGATGAGCTGGTCGAACCAGTGAATGCCCCAGTCGCCAATCGTGCCGTTGGCGTAGTCAAGGTATTGGCGGAACCCGCGCGGGTGTATGGCGGAGCTGTAAGGGCGCAGCGGTGCCGGTCCGCACCAGGCATCCCAGTCGAGGCCGACCGGCACAGGCAGGGTGGGCGAGGGCTTCTCCGGGCCGGCGCCCGCGTTGTTCACGAAACAGCGCACCATGCCGATCTTCCCGACCTTGCCGGAACGGATGAATTCGCGCGCCTGGATCGTGTGCGGCGACGTGCGGCGGTGCGTGCCGACCTGCACGACGCGCCCGGCCGCGCGGGCGGCGTTCAGCATCGCGCGGCCCTCGCCGATCGTGTGGCCGATCGGCTTTTCCACGAAAACGTGAGCGCCAGCTTTCACGGCCGCGATCACCGGCAGCGCGTGCCAGTGATCCGGCGTGGCCACGATGACGATCTCCGGCTTCTCCTTGGCGAGCAGCTCGCGGTAATCGCGGTGTTCGCGGGGCTGGTCGGAGGTGACCTTCGCGATTCGCTCGCGGATGGCCGCGATCTGCCGGCGGTCGACGTCGCAGAGCCCCACGACCTCGCAGGCGCCGCTGGCGATGGCCTCGCCAAGGATGTTGCCGCCCCACCACCCGCAGCCGATCAGCGCGGTGCGTAAGCGGCGGCCGGATTTCTCGGCGGCGGCGGTGCGGATGGCGATGGAAGCGAGGCCGCCGGCGGCGGCGGAATGCAGGAAGGCGCGGCGTTTCATGTTCGGAGGCGGTGCGGGGTAGAAAGGGGGCTCTCCGCGCACCGTGTCCGCCGCCGCCGACTCCGACAAGCGCGGTCTTGCGCGCGCCGCGGCCGGGCGCAGCCGGCGCCCCTTGCCGTCACAGCCAGCGCCGCGCAAAGGCGCGACCGGCGGAGGTGCGGAGGAACCGGCCGAAATTCTCGGCGCGATCGGCGTCGCGAAAGGCGATCACTGACCGCAGCTTCCATGGCCGGCCCCGGGCCGTTTCCGGGACGGCGCCCAGGTTGTGCTCCCGGAGGCGCGCGGAGAACTCCTGCGTCACGCCGATGTGACGGCGGTTGGGGCGCGTCATCGAGTCGATAAGGTACACGTAATGGAAACCGGACATGCGGGAAACGCGGCGGATGAGTCGACGGACGGTTCCGGGCGGGAGGCCGCGCGCGACGCCGCGCTATACCCGAATCAGGGTATGGCGCCGGCTTGACGGGGGATTTCGTGCCGAACGCGGCGTTTCCTGGCGCGGTCGAGCCCGGAAATCTCCCGGGCCTGGTGAGACTGCTCTCGGCTGGCTGGGCTGATCCCGGCCCTCTGAGCGCCGGATAGGAGCGGGATCCGAAGCTCCTCGGAGCAAAGGATGGTGGACGCTCGCGGACTCGAACCGCGGACCCCCTGCGTGTGAAGCAGGTGCTCTAACCAACTGAGCTAAGCGTCCGGAAAGGGGCGGGAACGTGGGTGTGGCGCGACGGCGAGGCAACCTTGTTTTCGACCGCCTTCAACCGGCGGCTCACTCCTCGCCGATGTAGCGGCGGAAAAACTCCTCGTAGCGCACGAGACTGTCGAGACGTTGGCGGGGTTCGCCGCTTCGGCTCATCTCGTGCGAGGCGCGCGGGTAGCGCACCAGCTCCGCCTCGCGGCCGAGCACCTTCAGGCTGCGGAAGAGCATCTCGCTCTGCACAAAACCGGTGCGGCGGTCGTTGTCACCGTGCTGGATGAGGAGGGGCGTGCGGATGCCGGCGACGTGCGTGAGCGGCGACTCGCGTTCGAGGATCCGGCGCGTCGCCGGCTCCCATGGCAGGCCGCCGAACGCCCGCGGGACGAGGCGCCACGCGTTGCCCTCGCCGAAAAACGTCGGGAGATCATAAACCCCCCGTTGCGCCACCGCCGCCTTGAAGCGCTGGTCGTGCGCGATGACCCACACGGTGAGGTAGCCGCCGTAGGACCCACCGGTGATGACCTGGCGGACCGGATCCACGAAATCCTGGCGGGCCGCGAAGTCCGCCGCTGCCAACACATCGGCCGCCGGTCCGTGGCCCCAGTTCTGGTGGTTGGCGCGCTGGAAGGCCTCGCCGTAGCCGCCCGATCCGCGGGGATTGGCGAACACCAACGCGAAGCCGCGTGCCGCGAAATATTGAAACTCGAACCACATCGACTCCTCGCCCGGGCCCCACATGGCGGACGGCCCGCCGTGGATCTGCAGCAGCAGGGGATGGCGTTTCCCCGGCGTGGTGCGCGTGGGCCGCATCGTCCAGAACTGCACGTCCATCCCGCGGTCGTTCTTCAGCGAGTGCTCCTCGTAGCCGGCCAGCTGGCGACCCGCGATCCACGCGGCGTTGTGCCGGGTCAGAGGCTTCGCACCGCCTCCCGTGCCGTCGCCGGCGTGCAGCTCCGCCGGGTTGGCGGGTTCCGTGACGACCTGCACGAGGGTCTCGCGGCCGATATCGAAGGCGCGCACGCCGGTGTCAGGCCGAGGCGTCAGCCGACGCACGGCGCCGCCGTTGACCGGCGCGGCCTGCAGCGGAAAACCGCCGTTGGACGGCGTGACGAAAAGGATCTCCGATCCGTCGGGCCGCCAGCGGAGCGAACCGGCGCTGCGGTCGAGCGCCTCGGTGAGCAGCTTTGCTCCGGTGCCACCCGAGACCGGCGCCACTCCCACCACGGCCGGCGCGTAGCCGAAGGCTTCCCCGCGCGTCGCGGTGAAAGCAACCTGGGTTCCGTCCGGGGAGGTCAGGGGATTCGCGAGGCTGTACCCCGCCATCTCCAAAAATACGCCGACCCCGCCGCCCGCGGCGTCGATGCGGTGGAGGCGCGAGGTTTCCACCCGGTCGGGATGCTGGTCGGTGCGGGACGGTCCACTGGCGAGGATGGCCGCGCCGTCGTGGGTCCACTCGGCTCCTTGGTAGCTCACGTAACCCGGCGTGAGGTCCTTTGCTGTCGCCGCGGGATCGGCCTCCTGCACGAAGACGTGGGCGTAGGTGAGGTCGGGATTGAGATCGCGCTCGTCGAGGAAGTTGAGGCGCGTCAGGGATCGCGGGTCACCGGACGCCTCGTTGCGGGCGAGCCACTCGCGGCGTTCAGCGAGCGAGCCGTCGGCCCCGGCGAGCGCGTTGCCCTCTGCGCCTCCGCCGCTGGCGGTTACGGACGAAGCGGTTCCATGGCCGCTGCTCCCGCTCGAGCCCGACCCTTTCGGCGAGCCGCCCTTGCGGGCGGGCGTCTCGGCGCTCCGCCCACGGGACGTCTGCGCCTTGGTGTCATTGGGCTTCCGGCCCGGGCGCTCCGTGCCCCAACCGGGGGCGGCGTCGGCGCCCGCTCTCTCCAACGCGGTGCGGACCTGAGCGGGAGTGAGCGAGGAGCTGAAAAGGATGCGCTTTCCGTCCGGTGACCAGCGGGGCCGGGCCGCTCCGGTCTCGGCCTTGGTGAGCGGCGCGGCCTCACCGCCGCCAAGCGGCAGTACATGAATTTGTCCCCGGCCGCGTTCGGCGGCGCGCGTGAACGCGAGGCGGTCGCCTTCCGGGCTCCACACCGGGTCTCCGTCGTTGCCGGCGCCGAAGGTGAGCTGGCGCGGCGGGGCGGAGCCGTCGGTCGCGGCGATCCACAGGTGCGTGCGGTAATCCCATTCACCCGGCGTGTCGGCGCGCGGCTCGATGGATTTCACCACGTAGACCACGCGCTTGCCGTCGGGAGAAAGCGCGGGCGCATCCAGCTGCTTCAGCTTCAGCAGGTCGGGAACCGAAATGAGCGAGGGCTCAGCCGCGCGCAGCGCGGCGCACGCGACCAAAACGATGAACAACAAGCGACGGGGCATGGCGGGGAAGGGGGTTCTAAACGATAGGGGTGCTTTCTCGGAAAATCCGATGGTTTTGCCAAGGGACTCCGAGCTGAACGGCTTTCTCACTCAAAATCGATGAAGCCGGAGTAGGGCCAGTCGTCGGCGTTCATCACCAAGCCCGCCCGTACCGGATTTTCGCGCACATAGTTGCACTTGGCGGAGCGAGATTCCTCCGAGCGAAGCACATGATCGAAGAACTCTGATTGCCAGAGGCCTCCCGGCCGCCCCGAGGTGAGTCCGATGCGGCGAGCCGACCATTCCTTCCACCTTCCGATCGCGGTCTGAAGCGGCTCCGTATCCGCGCCGCGCGCGCGGACGAAAAAATGCACGTGATCAGGCATTACGACGTAACGTCCGACCGCCCACCCGCGCCGCGCCGACATCTCTCGCCATTCCTCGCTCAGGATTCCGTGCGCCATGGGGTTGGCGAGTAAGTGATGGCGACCAGCCACGCATGTCGTGATGAAGATAACCGGCTCCCGCACATGAACCCATCGGAGACGGCGAAGATGCCGATGCATAGCCATGCGCCCGAGCCAAACACCTGACCACTGAGCCACCATCAACATCTATGCCCGTTTCCGGGTAGAGGGCGCCACGGCCCGACGGAGGCATCTCGCTCGATGATAAAGCGCCCTATTCGCGGGAGATTGCGGGCTGCGATTAGCCCGTCGTGGATTCGTCCGGTTCCCGTATCCCGCACCTTGTTTTGATGTAGCCGGGGTCCGATGACCCCGGCCTATTCCGATAGAAGGTCCGCAGAAGGCGCTTCTGACTTCGCCGGCCCCGCCAGGGGCCAGCCACAGTAAAGAAAGCGCGAGATGGGGGCCATCTTGGAAGGAGCTCGGCTCTGCTTCTGCAAACGAACTTCCCAGATTAAGCGGAAGCCTCAACGTCCATCCGACCGGACCTCACCCGCGGCGGCGCCAGTCGTCTCGGGTCGGCCGGCGGCGGAGCGCGTTTGCGGAGGGGTCGTCGAACGTCTCCTTCGCCGGATCCCACTTCAGCGGCCGGCCCAGTTCCATCGCGATCGCGCCGAGGTGCAGCGTGGTGCTCAGGCGATGCAGGGCCTCCGCGGTGTACATTGGCGCCTGGCCGTTGCGGCAGCAGTCGAGGAAATCGCGGTGCTCCCGCGGGCGCATCCGCCAAATCTTGCTGGTGGCGGGATCGTAGGTCCGGCGGAACACGTCGAGATCGTGCGCCTCGAGGCGGCCGAGCCAGCCTTTGTTACCCACCCAGCCGGCGTCGCCTTCGAGGCGGATCGAGGGCTGGTCGGACTTCACCTCGAGCACGACACCGTTGGCGTACGTGTACGTGATCTCGTAGGTCTGCGGCACGGTGTTGACCGAGTCGGGCGGTATGACCCCGGAGCCGCGCACCGCCACCGGGCTGGTGTCCTCTGCGAAGTTGGCCACCTGCGCGGTGTCGACGAGGTGTGCGCCCCAGTCGGTGAGCGAACCACCCGAGAAATCGCGGATCTGACGCCAGACCTGCGGTTCGGTGACGGAAGCGGTGTATGGACGGAACGGCGCGGGGCCGACCCACATCTCCCAATCGAGGCCGGCCGGCACGGGCACCGGCTGTTCCTTCGGGAAGATCGGCTTCACGGGCAGGCCGACTTGGATGCGGCGCAGCCGGCCGATGCCGCCGTTCCGCACCACCTCGGCCATCTTGTAATACTGGATGACGGAGCGGTCCTCCAGGGCGGTGGCGAACAGCAGGCGCTTCTCCGCCACGGCGCGCGCCAGCGCGCGGCCCTCGGCGATCGTGAGCGTGGGCTTCTCACAGAAGACGCGTTTGCCGGCATCAAGCGCCATCAGCGCCATCGTGACGTGCCAGTGGTCCGGCGTGGAGATGACGACCCCGTCGATGTCGGGACGCGCGAGCACCGCGCGGAAGTCAGCGATCTCCGTGCAGCCCTTGCCGCCGTACTTCTCGTCGACCGCCTCGCGGCCGCGCTGGCGGCGGCCGGCATGGACGTCGCACACGGCCACGATGCGGCAATCGTCCTCCTGCAGGAATTGCTTGAGGTTCACCGCGAACCCGTGCGCGCCCACGCCGATGCAACCGAGGGTGATTTTACCCGACGGGGCGTCCGCCCCGAGCAACCGGGAGGGGATAAACGCGGGAGCGGCTCCGGCGGCGGCGATGCCGGCGAGGCCCGACCGGAGGAACGAACGGCGGGTGCTGGGACGGATCTTCATGGGGAGGGTTCGAGCGTGGGACGCGGGGGATGCGAGGTCGAGCCGGCGCGCGCCGCGTTGCAAAAGGCCGCGGGCGCGGCTTGCTGCGGGCGTATGGTCCGCTTCGTCCCGTGCCTCGCCGTGGTCCTTTCCGGCACCGTCCTCGCAGGGACGCCGGAGCAGATCGCGACCGCGCGGGCCCTGCGTGAGGCGGGCCGGCCGGCGGAGGCGCAGGCGGCTTTCGAGCGGCTCGCGGCGGCGGAACCGCGGCACCCCGAGGTCAATTACCAGCTCGGCGTCCTCGCCTACTTGCGCGACGACACCGAGACGGCGGTCCGGCACTTGGAGACGGCGCTGGCGGCGGCACCGGGCGAGGCGCGCTACCATTACCATTACGGTCACGCGCAAGGCCGCAGCGCCCAGAAAGCCGGGGTACTTTCAAAGTTCGGTCATGCCCGGAAATGCCTCGCGGCCTACGAGCGCGCGGTGGCGCTGGCGCCCGACGTCGCGGAGTTCCGCGAGAGCCTCTTCGAGTTCTACCGGCAAGCCCCGGCGATGGTGGGCGGCGGGCGCGACAAAGCCGTGGCGCAGGCGGAGGCGATCAAGCGGCTCGATCCACCGCGCGGCCGCGTCGTCTTCGCCACCTTGTACGTGAGCGAGGGAAAACTCGCCGAGGCCTTCGCGCCGTTCGAGGAAGTCCTCCAAACCTCGCCCGACGATTACGTGTCTCTCTACCACCTCGGCCGGCTCGCCGCCACCACCGGCCACGCGCCTGAGCGCGGACTCGCCGGCCTGCGCCGGTGCCTGGAGTTGGCGCCACCGGCCGGGAAGGAAGTCCCCGGTCATGCGTATGTGCAGTGGCGGATCGGCCAGCTGCACGAGCGGCGCAAGGACCCCGCGGCCGCGCGCGCGGCGTTCACCGAGGCGGTGCGGTTGGATCCGACGCTGGGCGCCGCCGCGGAGGCGCTCCGGCGGCTTCGGGTTGATTAAGCCCGGCCGCGCGCTTTTCTGACGGCCCCCGATGTCCGCCGACCCCGACACGCTCTCGTTCCCGATCACGCTGCGTTACGACCACCGGGCGGTTTTCACGCGCGACGTGTTCGCGCCGGCGAACGAAACCCTCGCGCGCCTGCTCACGCCACGCGAACCCGGCGGCCGGGCGCGGGCGCTGGTGATCTGGGACGCGGGTCTGGAGCGGTCGATGCCGGGGTTTGCGGAGAAAATCCGCGCGTGGTTCGCGGCGCGCTCCGGACAAGTATCCCTCGAGGCCCCGCCGGTGTGCGTGCCGGGCGGCGAGGCGGTGAAGAATGATTTCAGCCAGCTCCAGCGCGTCTGGGCCGAGATCAACGCCGCGAAGCTGTGTCGCCACTCGTTCGTGATCGCGATCGGTGGCGGCGCGGTGCTCGACATGGCGGGCTTCGGCGCGGCCACGGCCCACCGCGGCATCCCGATCGTGCGGCTGCCGACGACGAGCCTCAGCCAGGCCGACGGCGGCCTCGGCGTGAAGAACGGCGTGAATTATTTCGGGAAGAAGAACTGGCTCGGCTCATTCGTGGTGCCGCACGCCGTGGTGAACGACCTCGCGTTCCTCGACGCCCTGCCGCCGCGCGACCGCCGCGCCGGCCTGATCGAGGCGCTGAAGGTGGCGCTGGTGCGCGACGGCGCGTTCTTCGAGTTCATCGCGGCGCGGGTGACCGCGCTCGCGCGCTTTGAGCGCGAACCGTACGAGGCCGTGATCCGCGAGAGCGCCCGGCAGCACGTGGAGCACATCGCGGCGGGCGGCGATCCTTTCGAGCGCGGTTCGGCCCGCCCGCTGGATTTCGGCCACTGGGCGGCGCACAAGCTGGAGCAGCTCTCCGAATTCCGCGTGAGCCACGGCGAGGCCGTCGCGGTCGGCATGGCGATCGATCTCATCTACGCGCGCCGCACCGGACTGCTGGGGGAGGCCGCCGCCGAGCGCATCCTCGGTGTCATCCGCGGGCTCGGCTTCGACCTGTTCGCCCCGGTGCGCGAGATCCGCTCCTCCAGCGGCCGCCAGGACATGCTCGACGGGCTCGAGGAATTTCGTGAGCACCTCGGCGGCCGGCTCACCATTCCGATGATCCGTGCGCCGGGCAACCGCCTCGAGGTCCACGAGATGGACGGTGCCGCGGTGAAGGCCTCCTTCGAGGAATTGCGGACGCGCTATGGCTGAGCGCACGGCGATCCTCAACGTCGTCGGGCTTTCCGCGCGCCACCTGGGGCCCGATCTGCCGCGGCTCTCCGCGGCGGCCGCCTCGGGCGGACTACGGCGCGTCCGGCCGGTGCTTCCGGCGGTGACCTGCACTGCGCAGTGCACGTACCTCACCGGGCTGCCGCCTGCGGGTCACGGCGCGGTCGCCAACGGCTGGTACGACCGCGAGCTCGCCGAGCATCATTTCTGGAAACAGTCCAACCGGCTGATCCGGGGCCCGCGGCTCTGGGAGAAGCTCCGCGCGGCGCGCCCCGGCTTCACCTGCGCCAAGCTTTTCTGGTGGTACAATATGTACTCCACGGCGGACTGGTCCGTCACGCCGCGGCCCATGTACCCGTCCGACGGACGGAAGGTCTTCGACATCACCGCGCACCCGCTCCCGTTGCGCGACGCGCTCAAGCGCGACCTTGGCGAGTTCCCGTTTCCCGCCTTCTGGGGTCCGGCTGCCGGCATCGCCTCCTCGGAGTGGATTGCGCGTTCGGCGGAGTGGCTCGAGGAGCGGCACCGCCCTGACCTGTCGCTGGTTTATCTGCCGCACCTCGACTACAACCTGCAGCGCCTCGGTCCTGCCGATCCACGGGTCGGCGCCGACCTCCAGGCGATCGACCGCGTTGCGGGCGGGCTCATGGATTTCTACGCGGCCCGTGGCGTGCGTGTCGTCGTGCTTTCGGAGTACGGGATCACGCCGGTGCGACGCTCCATCGCGCTGAACCGCGTTTTCCGCTCGCGCGGCTGGCTCACGGTGAAGGACGAGCTCGGACTCGAGCTCCTCGACTGCGGTGCGAGCCGGGCCTTCGCGATCGCGGACCACCAGGTCGCGCACATCTACGTCAACGACCTCTCCCTGCTCGGCGAGGTGCGGGCCGCGGTCGAGTCGGTCGACGGCGTGGAGCGTGTGCTCGACGCCGATGGAAAGCGCGCGGTGGGCCTCGACCATCCGCGTTCAGGCGACCTCGTGGCGTTTTCGGCCGAGGATGCGTGGTTCAATTACTACTACTGGGAGGACGACCGCCGCGCGCCGGATTTCGCGCGTTGCGTCGATATCCACCGCAAACACGGCTACGACCCGGTGGAGTTGTTCCTCGACCCCGCGATCGCGTTTCCCCGCCTGCGCATCGCTTCCACCCTGCTACGGCGGAAACTGGGCTTCCGCGCGCTGATGGACGTGATCCCTTTGGACCCCTCGCTGGTGAAAGGCTCGCACGGCGTGTGTCCGCGTGATTCGGCCGACTGGCCGGTGCTGATCGGCACGGGCGGTGGCGCGGAACTCGCGGCGACGGACGTGCACGCGCGCCTGCTCGAAGCCTGCGGCTGAGAATGCCGGCGGGCTTTTTGCGGCCTTCGAAGCCTTACGGCCGACAGGTTTGCCGTACGGGTGAGTGGCATTACCGAGCCACGCACCACGGAGCCACCGAAGCACGGAGGAGTGAGACCGCGAAGCACCATCGTCATGGGCTCCCGTATCGCTTCGCGGAGGGGCGAACCACGAATGAACACGAAGGAACACGAATGATTGAGGCCGCCGGTTGTAGCCGAGGCTGCCAGCCGAATGGCGCTTAAGTTTGTGAAGTGCGGCGGTAGAAGGTGCCGTGGCGGGCTTGGCGATACTTGTGACGAGGGCGGTTGAGGCGTGGATAGGGCTTGGGTCGGCGTTTGACCGCGCGCGGTTCCCAGCGGTCGGGGCG
>CAIUOU010000092.1 GCA_903900845.1 uncultured Opitutia bacterium | reverse complement strand
TCTCGCCCCTGCCGGGAGATCAACGGATCGGCGACACGCCGGCGCGCTCGATTTCCTCGGTCGCCGGCAACATCAACGGCACCCACCGGTTCGACGGTCGTGTGACGGTCTTCCGCGCCGGTGTGTGGTGGGAGCTGATTCCGTCGACGATCGCTCCTCCGCAGCGGGAAGGGGAGCGGTGGTCGTTGTTCCTTCGCGGAGGAGCCGCGTTCCTGCAGGGGAAAGCGTCGTTCTCCGTCGATGAGCAGGCCCAGGCCCCGGGCCTTCAGCCCGGAGCCCGTGTCACCGCGGCGGGTTCGCGCAGCCGTTCGGACCTCGGGTATTTCCTCGGTGCGCGCGCGCGCCGAACCTTCAGCCCGCATTGGGCGCTTCTCGCCGGGGCTGATTTTCTCGGTGGTTACAAGCTGAAGGCGGCGCAGGGCGACCGTTACGCCGTGCTTGATCTCTCCAAGGTCTGGATGCTCAGCATCGGCCTTGAGTACGCGTGGGGTGATCGCGAGCGGAAGCGGTGAAGCTCAGCCCCTGATTCCGAAAAACCGCCGCTTGATTGCCGGCGGTTTTTTTGTGCCTGTTGGTCCCGTGCTCCAATCGCTGCGCATCCGCAATCTCGCCCTCCTCGAGGAGGTGTCGCTGGAGTTCAACGAGGGCTTCACCGCGGTCACGGGTGAGACCGGCGCCGGCAAGAGCATTCTGCTCGGCGCGTTGAGCCTGCTCGCGGGGGAGCGCGCCGACAAGACCATCATCCGCCAAGGGGCGCCGGCCGCCGAGGTGGAGGCCGCCCTGTTTTTTCGCGATCCCGCGCGTCTGGACCGCGCGCTCGAGGAGCTGGGACTGCCGGTCTGCGAGGAGGGCGTGCTCATTTTGCGGAGAATCCTGCCGCGGGAGAAGGCCCCGCGCATCTCGGTCAACGGGGCGCTCGCCACGCTTGCCGCGCTGCAGCGCCTCGGCGAGCTGTGGATCGATTTCCACGGTCCCGCCGAGCCGCGCCGGCTGCTGCGGCCCGACTGCCAGCTAGAGTTGCTCGACCTGCACGGAAAAGCGGGGGCGCAGCTCGCGGATTACGCCGCCAGTTTCCGCGCCTGGCGGGAGGCGCAGGCGGAACACCGGCGGGTCGCCACGGAACAGCGGCTGGCGCCGGATCAGATTGATTTTCTGCGGGCGCAGCTGGCTCGATTCGATACGGTCGAACTCAACGGCGAGGCGATCGAGGGGCTGGAGCGCGACCACCAGCGGCTATCGCGCTCGCGCGAACTGCAGGAACTCAGCGGAGGGCTGGAGGCGGGTCTCACGGGCGACGACGGCCTGCAGCCGCGGTTGGCCGCCCTGCTGCGCGAAGCCCGCACCTTGGAATCCCTTGATCCCGCCAGCCGGGCCCTGGTGGAGCGCCTCGCTTCCCTCGCGGTTGAGCTGAACGACCTCGGGGCGGAGTTCGGCGCGCTCAGCCGAGAGCTGCACCTCGACCCGGCGCAGGCGGAGGCGCTCAACACCCGGATGGACGCCTGGCTGGAGTTGCGTCGCCGCCATGGCGGCGAACTCGCCTCCGTGATCACAGCCCGGGAAGAGATGCGGCGGCGGCTGGAGATCCAAGGTGATCTGGATGGCACGCTGGCCCGGCTTGAGGAGGCCGCCGAGGCGGCCTTGGCCGAGGTCCGCAGGAAAGCCAAGACGCTGCGCGCTGCGCGGGAAAAGGCCGCCAAGTCCCTCGAGAAAGCGGCTGCCGCGGCGATCTCCCGCCTTGGTTTCGCCCGGGCGGATCTCCGCATCCGGGTCACTCCGCTGCCGGAACCCGGGCCCTCGGGAGATTGCTCGGTGGAGTTTCTCTTCTCCCCCAATGCCGGTGAGGCGCCTCTTCCGCTGGCGCGCATCGCTTCCAGCGGCGAGCTCGCGCGGGTCATGCTCGCGCTGAAAACGGTGCTCGCCTCGCTGGACGCCGTGCCATTGCTCGTCTTCGACGAGGTCGACGCGAATGTCGGCGGCGAGATCGGACGGGTGGTGGGTTCCAACCTGGCGGAGATCGCCGCCGGTCACCAAGTGCTGTGTGTGACGCATTTGCCGCAGGTGGCGGCGCAGGCTTCCTCCCATCTCGTGGTCCGCAAAGACCAGTCGGGCGAGCGCGCCGTGGTGGGAATCGCCCCGCTGCACGACGACCGCAAGGCCCGGATCGCCGAGCTCGCTCGGATGCTGGGGGACAGCAAGTCCCGCAGCGCGTTGGAGCACGCCGCCGGCCTACTGGGCGGGACGCGCCACGGCGGTTCCTGAGCTGCGCCAGAGCCGCGACGGCAGGCAGCCGACCGCGATGATGGCGAGTTGGGAGGCGACGAAGGAGGAGAGCGCCAGGAAGGCCGCGTCGGTGAAGCCGTAGCTGTGCAGACCCACGCCGAGCATGTTGGTGCCGAACCAGCTCCAGCTGGTGATGATGTTACCGCCGATCGCTAGGTTCATCAGGCCTCGTTGCCGGATCATCCCGCCCCAGCGCGCGTGCAGGATCAGCGCGTTCCATAGCACGATCAGCAGGGCGCCGTTCTCCTTCGGGTCCCAGCCCCAGAAGCGTCCCCAGGACTGGTCGGCCCAGATGCCGCCGAGGATGGTGCCCACGAAACTGAAGAGCGTGGCGAAGCAGATGATGCCGTAGACCATCCTTGAGAGCGAATCCGCCGTGGCGGCGTCCAGACTGCGGGTGAGCACGCCGCGGAAAATGTAGATGATGGCCAGGAAGCCGGCGAGGAACGTCGCGGAGTAGCCGGCGGTGATGACGACCACGTGGGTCGCGAGCCAGAAATTCGAGTCGAGCACCGCCCGCATCATTTCCAGCGTGTCGCCGCTCAGCGAGAGGTGGTGGGCGATGAGCAGGGTGGCGAAACCGATCGCGCCCGCGGCCACGCTGGCGACCGCGTTGCGGTAGATGGCCTCGAGCAGCAGGCAGAGTCCCACCGAGCCCCAGCCGACGAACAGGGCGGAGGAGTAAAGGTTCGTGACCGGCGGACGACCCTCCAGCCACATGCGGGTGCCGATGCCGGCGGTGGTGACAACCCAGGCGACCGCGGTGATCCAGAAGGCCGAGCGGGCCAGCGGTGCCGGCAGGGCCAGCCAGGAAAAAAGCCCCAGGAAGAAGGCGAGCGCGTACAGGACCGAGCTGGCGTAGAACGGCTGCGCCGCGTTGAAACGCGACTCCGCGTCCCACTTGCCGAACTCCGTGGCGAAGCGTTTCTGGAGGTCGGCGCGGAACAGCCCGGCAAGCTTGTTGAACTCCTCCGCCTTCTCGTTGCGCCACGCGTGCGCGAAGCCCGCGTAGGCCAGCGCCGCGGCGTTGACCGCGCCCGTGCGGAAGGTCTCCAGCAGCGCGGCTCCCGCCGAGCGCCAAGCCGTCTGGTCCGGGTTATCCGCCGCCGGCGGCACCACGTGGAACGTGGTCGATTCCGCCATGATCACGAACTTCTCACCGATCTCGGTCATGGCCTTGGCGGCCGCCTCGTCGTGCGGCTGCCCCGCCTGGCGTGCGCGCACCGCCTCGACCCCGGCCTTCACGTTGTCCTGCAGCTTGAGCAGGTCTCCCAGAAAATCGGCGCTCTCCGGTGACACGAACGCGTGCCGCAGACGCTGGTAATGCACCAGGTTCCCGTAGAGCTGCATCACCCCGCGCTGGAACGGCGTGCGCACCGCCGACTCCACCTGGTCGGCGAGCCGCGCCTGGCGTTGCAGCTCGGCGATCTTCGGCTGGAGCTGCTTCAGCGAGAAGCGCTTGTCACCTTGCCCGTCCGCGGTGCGCAGCTCGAAGATCGCGAGGACGTCGGGATTGACGATTTCGAAGTGTTGATAGCCGTCGGCGAGGTTGGGTCGGAACGCGACATCCAGCAGCCATTCGCTCGGCTGGAGACGACGATCGTCGGGTGTGGTGACGGTCTGGCGGCCCTGCAATTGCAGCAGGGAACCGCGGGCGACGGTGTCCAGCGGCTTGAGGCGGCCGTTGACCAGCACCGGCAGCCGCCCGAAGGCGTTCACGTCGAAGGCACCGGGGTTCTTGGGCGCGCGGAGCGTGGAGCCGATGTAGCCGACGGCGAGGAGCAGGGCGGCGAGAGGGAGGAAACGTTTCATGCGGCTTGGGGCTGGCGGGTGCGCTTCGCGATGAAGGCCGCGAGGTGGATCCAGAACTGCCACGCTAGACCGAGGGTCATGATGGTGCACGCGATGTAGGGGATCAGCCAGCTGGGGTTACGCACCACCTGGAGGACCGTCACCTTGTCGTTACCCGGCTCGAAGCTGGCCTGATAGAAGGTGAAGCCATCGTAACGCAGCGGGTTGTTCATGTACACGAGCACCTCGCGGTCCTCCTTCGCGGCGGGTGTCTCGAGGCGGATGCGGCTGGAGAAGTTCTTCGGTATCTCGGTGCCCGAGTACTTGTCGTGACTGAACTTGAGCAGCGTGAGCGTGAACGGCTTGTAGGAACGGCTGAAACGCATCGCGATGACGTAGCTGCGTCCGGCCTGCTGGAAGGTCTGGGCGGGACGCAGCACCGGGGCCGAATTCGGCGTGCCCGCGATTGTGGTCACGAGCCAGGTGCCGACTGGGCCGGAGTCGCCGGCAACCTCGATCCATGCCGCGGGGATGTTGCGCTCATCCTGCTTGTAGGTGAGCGCCTGCGGTACGGCGGTGACGGTGGTGCCGATACCCTGAGTCGCCTGCGGTGAGCCGGGGGGGGCGCCGGACTTCATCTGCAGCGCCGAGTTCGGGTAATAGTCCTTCACGACCAGCCGGAACGGGAGTCGCGGGTGCTGGAGGGAGGATCCGGGTTTCAACAGCGTCTCCGGAATGGCCACCACCTCGTCCGTCTTCGGGTCGGTGGTGTCGATCACCACCAGCTCGTTTTCTCGGAAACTCTCCGAGTAACTCCGCGGCAGGTTTTGCTCGAGGCGCATGCTGAAGTCCTCCTGCAGCAGGCCGGTGAAAAGCTCGCCGATCAGCAGGAGGATGAGGCCGGCGTGGGTCATCTGGATCCCGGCTTTACGCCAGGTGAGGGAGAACCGGTACACGTGCGCCGAAATCAGGTTCACCAGGAGGAAACCTCCCACCAGATAGCCGCCCGGGAAAACCGGCACGGGGATGCCCTTCACGTTCCAGAGCACAAAGAAGGATCGGAAGTACTTCTCCTGCACGGCCCAGATGCCGAGGTTCACCTGGTCTAGCGTGGCCACGAAGACCAGCACCAGGCTGAGCACCAGCAGAACGACCGTCAGTTTGAGGGAGACAAAGAAGTCGCGGAACTGGCGCGCGAGGTCGTTCATCGGGAGGGTGCGGCCGGCTTGACCGTGTCAAGAAGCGCGAGGAACGCCACCTTCTCGCGGGCGACGAGAGCGTCCGGGCCGGAGAGCTTGAAGAACCACGTGGCTCCTTGGTGAGGCACCATCGCCCCGATGATGCGCTGGGCGTTCGCTCCGGTGCCGGCGATATCCACGACGTTCATGTGCAGCCCGTTCCGGTCGATGTGCACCGTGGTGCGGTCGAATTCCTTCTGGTCGACCGGCGGCAATCCGATCTGGCCGCGCCAACGGTTCAGGTTCGCAAGATCGCCCCCGACGTCGCCGGGGAAGGCTGTGATCGCCATGTCGGCCTCGCCGCCGTCACCTTTCACCGCATAGCTGCCCTTTCGCATCGAGCCTGCCGGCTTGGCGCTCCAAGTGGACGGGGCCGTCCACACCAGCGCGTTGCCGGAGGCGGTGGCAACCGGGGTATTGGCCATCGAGGAGCCGCCTGTGCCGGTCGCGGCCGCGGGAGCGGTCGGCGCGGTGGACGCAGCGGCCGGTTGCGCGGCGGGCAGCGCTTCCTTGGGCACGCGGTAAGTCGTGATTTCCTCCTTCTGGCATCCGGTGGCGGCGAGCAACGCCGTCAGGCCGGCGGCGAGGGCGGGCAGGGCTTTCATAAGCGGAAAGAAGTCGTCGCGGGGTGATGAAAACTCAACCCAATCCATCCGGAATCCGCTCCGGGGGTTTCCAGTATTTTCAGCCCGGACTTTTTGCTTTGCCGGTGGAGCGCGCCGGGGCGGAGATGAAGTCATGGTTGTCCAGCCTCTCGGCGATTGCGCGTACGCGGTCACGCTGGACGGCGTGCCTTCGACCCAGGTCGCCGCCTTGGCCGACGCCTTGCGTGGAGATCCGTGGCCCGGGCAAACCGAGGTCGTGGCCGCTTATGCGACGGTCGCGGTTTTCTTCCGTCGGGAGGCGATTCCGTCCGAGGAGGAAGTAGGGCAACGCGTCGCCTCCCGCTTGGGGCGTCTCGCCGCGCCGGCGGCGGATTCGCCCTCGGCCGAGCCAAGGGAAATACCGGTGGTTTACGGAGGGGAGGATGGGCCGGACCTGCGGGAGGTCGCAGCGGGTGCCCGACTTTCTTCCACCGACCTGGTTCGCCTTCATGCCGGGGCTGACTACGAGGTGCAGGCGATCGGTTTTCTTCCGGGGTTTCCCTATTTGTCGGGACTCCCGTCCGAACTGGCGTGTCCGCGGCGGGCCTCCCCGCGCACGGTCGTGCCGGCGGGAGCCGTTGGCATAGGTGGAGCTCAAACCGGGGTTTACCCGTGCGCCTCGCCGGGAGGTTGGAATCTGATCGGCCGGACCCCGCTCCGTCTTTTCGACCCGGAGCGCGACCGGCCCGCGCTGCTGCGCGCCGGCGACCGCGTTCGCTTCACACCGGTGGCGGCGGCGGAGTTTCCGGCGGCGGGCGTTTGTGCGCCTCAAGCCGGTCGTCCCGCGCTCCACGTGCTGCGCGCCGGGCAGCTCACCACCGTGCAGGATTTGGGACGATCCGGCTGGCGGCACGCGGGCGTGGGACCTGGCGGGGCGGCCGACGAGATGGCCGCGCGGGTGGCGAATTCACTCGTGGGAAACCCCGAGAATGCCGCGGGCCTCGAGTTCACGCTTTCCGGTCCGGAGCTCCGTTTCGAACGCGACACTTGGGTGGCGATCGGCGGCGGGGAGTTTACCGGCCTGTCCAGCTGGATTCCCTTTCGCGTGGCGGCCGGAACGACGCTTGATCTCGGAGGCGCGCGCCGGGGTTGCCGGGGATTCCTGGCGGTGGCGGGCGGCATCGATGTTCCTGAAGTTCTCGGCGGCAGGGGGGTGCACCTGCGCGCCGGGTTTGGGGGAGGCCACGGGCGCGCCCTCCGGGCCGGCGATCGTCTGGCGGTGGGTCCGGATCCGGGCGTGGCGCCGCGGGGTCGCTGGCAAGTGGATACGCGGCTGCTGTCGCGCTACGCGGGCGAGATCGAGGTGCGGCTGGTCCCCGCCGGCAGGGCCTGCACGCTGCCGGAAGGGCTGGCTCGGGAGTTCACGGTCTCCGCGCGTTCGGATCGCATGGGGGTGCGCCTCGAGGGGCCTAAGCGCGAGGCGGGCGGGGGAGGAAACCTGGGGTCGGCGCCGGTGGTTCCGGGCACCGTCCAGCTGCCACCGGACGGAGATCCCATCGTTTTGCTGGCGGATGCCCAGACCATCGGCGGGTACGCGACGGCGGGGCACGTCGCGACCGTGGACCTGCCGCTCCTCGCCCAAGCGCGGGCCGGGGATCGCGTGCGGTTCCGTGCCGTCACGCTTGAGGAAGCGAGGGGGAAATTGGCGGCGCGCGAGCATGCGCTCGCCATTCTCCGCGCGGGGATCAAGGAGAGGCTGAAGTGATGATGGACCTGAATTGCGACCTCGGCGAGGGAGCGGGCCGCGACGCGGAGCTGATGCCCTGGGTGACCACCGTGAACATCGCCTGCGGGGGGCATGCGGGCGACGAGGCGACGATGCGCGCGACGCTGCGGCTCGCCCGGCGGCACGGGGTCGCGGCCGGCGCGCATCCCGGTTTCGCGGACCCCGCCAACTTTGGTCGCCGCGAGCGGCCCGTCTCCGCCGCGGAAGCGGCGGAACTCGTGAGGGATCAGGTCGCGGTGCTGCGGCGTATCGCCGCGGATGAGGGCGTGGAGATCGGCCATGTGAAACTGCATGGTGCCCTTTACAACCAGGTCGCGCGTGACCCCGGGCTCGCGGTCGCGGTGCACGACGCGGTGCGGGAAACAGGGGTGCCGGCGCTGGTGGTGCCGGCGGCGAGCGTGCAGGAGGGAGTTTCAAGGGCGCGCGGCGGCCTGCGCGTCGTGGCCGAGGTTTTCGCTGATCGCGCCTACCGCGCGGACGGCACGCTGGCGCCGCGGGCTCTGCCGGGGGCGGTGATCGCCGACGAGGCGACCGCGGTCGCGCAGGTGTTGCGCCTGGCGCGGGAGGGCCGCGTGCGGGCGAGCACGGGAGAGGATGTGGTGCTGCGGGGTGAAACCGTCTGCCTGCACGGAGACGGACCGCGGGCGGATGTTTTCGCCCGTCTACTCCGGGAAGGCCTCGCGGCGGCGGGCGTGGAGGTGAGGACTTTCATGCGATGATCAAGCTGATCGGCATCCTGATCGTGGCGGCCGGCTTCGCTCTCCGCCTGAATCCGCTGCTGGTGGTCGTGGCCGCGGGCGTCGCGACCGGCCTGGTGGCGGGTCTGTCCCTCACCGAGGTGCTCGCGTTGCTGGGGACGTACTTCGTCGAAAACCGTTTCATGACGCTGCCGGTGCTCCTGATGCTGCCGGTCGTGGGCCTGCTGGAGCGCCACGGACTCCAGGAGCGGGTCGCCACGCTGATCCGGAGGAGCGCCACGGCCACGGCCGGCCGCGTGATGTTCGCGTATCACGCGCTCCGCGCCGCCGCTAGCACCGTGGCGGTGAACATCGGCACGCATGCCTCCATGGTCCGCCCCATGATCGCGCCAATGGCGGAGGGTGCTGCGGCGCGGCGGGAGACGCCCGGTGAAAAAGGGACGGCGGAGATCCGCGCGCACGCCGCCGCCGCGGAGAACCTCGGTAATTTCTTCGCCGATGACATCCTCGTCGCCGTGGGACCGGTGCTGCTGATCAAGGGGGTCCTCGACGCCGCCGGCGTTCGCGCCGACCTGCTGGCGATCGCCTGGTGGGGAGCTCCGACCGCCCTGTGGGTCATGTTCGTCGGAGCCTGGCGTTACCGCGCGCTGGACCGCCGGCTGGAGGGCAGGGGACGATGACGATCCTCGGGCTGGAAATTTTCCTGGTGCTGGCCGGTCTCGGGCTAGGGGCGATGGCCGTGCGGGTGGCGATGGATCGAAGCCATCCGCGCCGGGCGGCTGCGGCGCTTTTCTGGGGCTTGCTCGCGATTTGCTTCGCGGGCGGAAAGCACCTGCCGCCCGCCGCGGTGGGCTTGATGGTGGTGGTGATGGCGGTCCTCGCGGGACTGCGGTCGGTCAGTCCGCCTGCCGCCAAAGTTGACGAGGGCCCCGACCGCGGGAACGAGGCGGCGAAGTTGGGCAATCGGCTGCTGGTTCCCGTCCTCCTCATCCCCCTGTGCGTGATCGCCGGAGGCTACCTTCTGCCATCGGTTTCGGCCGGTGGTTGGCGCCTGGTGGCGCCCGCGCAGGCCACGCAGGTTGCGCTCGGCCTCGCCTGCGGCCTGGCGCTTCTGGTCGCGCTGCGTTTCACCCGGTCCGGCGCGCCGGCGGCTCTGGGCGCGGGCGCGCGCCTCGTGCACGCGATCGGCTGGGCGCTGATCCTCCCGCAATTGCTCGCCTCGCTGGGCGGACTGTTTGCGAAGGCGGGCGTCGGTGAGGTGGTTGCCAACACGGTTGGCGGTGCGTTGCCCTTGCACCTCCCGCTGGTCGCCGTGGTGGCCTATTGCGCGGCGATGGCGCTTTTCACGATCGCGATGGGCAACGCCTTCGCGGCCTTCCCCGTCGTCACGCTCGGCATCGGGATTCCCTTCATCGTGCGGGAGCATGGCGGTAACCCCGCCATCATGGGCGCGCTCGGGATGCTTTCGGGGTACTGCGGCACGCTCGTCACCCCGATGGCGGCGAACTTCAACCTGGTGCCGGCCATCCTCCTCGGCCTGCGCGACCGCCACGCGGTGATCCGCGCGCAGGCGCCCATGGCTGCTGCCATCTGGATCTTCAACGTCGTCCTCATGGCGCTCTGCGTCTACCGGTTCTGAACATGCGCGACCGTTCCTCCCCGAAGATCATCCTGCTGACCGGTTTCGAGCCGTTTGGCGGCGCCCGACGCAATCCCGCCGGGGAGATCGCCCAGGCTTGGCACGGGCGCGAGCTCGGCGGCGCGAAGGTGGTCGGCGCGGTGCTGCCCTGCGTGTTCGGCGAGGCGCGCCGGGAATTGGCCCGGCTCCTGCTGCGGCATCGGCCGTCGCTCGTGCTCTGTCTCGGCGTCGCCGGCGGCCGCGATGCGATCACGCCGGAGCGCGTCGCGATCAACGTCGACGATGCCCGGATTCCCGACAACGCCGGGCATCAGCCGGTGGACCGGCCCGTGGTGCGCGGCGGTCCGGCGGCGTATTGGTCGACCCTGCCGGTCAAGGCGCTTGTCGCCGACTTGCGGGCGCGTGGTTTTCCCGCCGTGGTCTCGCAGACCGCGGGCACGTTCCTCTGCAATCATGTGTTCTACGGGCTCATGCACGCGGTGCGCCGCCGGCGCGGCGTGCGCGCGGGATTCGTCCACGTTCCCGCGATGCGCGAGGCGGCCTCGCCGGGTGAGCCTTCGCTGCCTCTCTCCGGTTTGATTGACGCGACCGGGTTGATGCTCCGCACCGCGCTCCGGGCGCGACGTGACCGCCGGATCAGCGGCGGCGCCACCCACTGAGCGGCGACCTCAGGGCGCGGCCTCGATGGCCACGACGCAGACGTCGTCCTCGAAGGCCTTCCGGCCCGAAAAGGCCTGGACGGCGCCGACCAGCCGTTCGTTGAGTTCCGTGGCGGCCAGACCCTCGGTGGCGGCGAGGACCGCTTGTATCCTTGTTTCGCCGAAAATCTGCCCGCCGGCGTTGGTCGCCTCGAGGATTCCGTCGGTGTACGCCAACAGTTGCGCGCCGGGCTGGAAGTCGGTCTCGAGGCGGGTGTAGCCGAAATCCGCCAGCAGGCCCGCGGCGGGTTCGGGATCCTGCGGGGTGAGTCGCTCGATCCTGCCTCCGGGGTGCCGCAGGAGGGGAGCCGGGTGGCCGGCGCAGGCGAAGGACAGGCGCTGGGCGTTGAGATCGATGAGGCCGAAGAAGACCGTCGCGAAAACCGGCTGGCCGGTCTGCTCCACGATCGGCATCAGGCTGCGGTTGATCTCGGTCACGACTGCCACCGGATCGGCGGTGCGCATGCCCACCTCCTCGGCCACCCCGCGGATCAAAGCGGTCAGCAGCCCGGCCCGCACTCCGTGCCCCATCACGTCGCAGACCAGCACGCCGCAACGGCTGTCGGAGATGCGCAGGATGTCGAAAAAATCCCCGCCGAGGGTCGAGGCCGGGATGTAGCGATGCGCGAAGGACAGCCGGCTATTCCCGCCTTCCGCGGGAAAAACGGGATAGGGGCGGTTCAGGAACGCCTCCTGCACCTGCCTGGTCATCCGCAGGTCAGTCTCCATTTCCTGGCTGCGGCGCTTGACCTCCTCCTCGGCCACTTTCCTCCGCGTGATGTCGTGGCTGATGCCCACCAGGCCCACGATCTCGCCGTAGGCGTCGTGCAGGGGAACCTTGGTCACCAGGGACCAATGGACGTCGCCGTCGGGGCCAAAGTCGGATTTTTCGACGTTGATCACCGACTCGCCGGCGAAGGCGCGCCGGTCATCGGCCAGGGCCTGCTCACCGCGGGGACCGGGGAAAAAATCCGAGGTGGTCCGCCCCACCGCGGATTCCTGCGAGGGAGCGCCGAGCAGCTCCAGGTGGGCGCTATTGTTCAGGATGTAGCGGGAGTTGACATCCTTGACGTAAAGACGGCTGGGAAGGTGATCGAGGATCGTGCGGAGCAGGATGCGCTCGTCGTTCAACCGGCGCTCCGCGTCGTGCGCCTCGGTGATGTCGCGGGTCACGCCGAAGGTGCCGATGATGTTCCCGGCCGCGTCCTTCCAGGGCATCTTGGTGGTGGAGGCCCATCCCCGGTGGCCGTCGCGCAAAGTCGTGCGCTCGACCTTGGCGATCAAGGGCTCCCCCGTGCGCATGATCCGTTGCTCGTCGGCGAGGGCCTGCTCGGCGTGTTCACGCGAGAAGAAGTCGAAATCCGTCCGGCCCACGCACGCCTCCGGGGAGGTGGTGCCCAGCGATCGCGCGTGGGCGGCGTTGTTGCGCACGATCCGGCTTTCCCGGTCCTTGAAGTAGATCCGGTCCGGGCTGGTGTCCATGAGCGTGTGGAGCAGCGACGAGTCCAGGGACTCGGAGGAGGGCGCATCGGCGCGCGGGGAGTAGTTCTCGCTCATTTCGGAAAACTTGCGCCGGCTTCCCGCCGGCGCAACCACCGCCTCGGTGATCCGGGGTGTTCCCCGGGCCGGCGGGACTTTCCGCGGTCCGCGCGGGGAGGGACCGCATCCGGCCGCGGCCTGGCGGGCCGGCGGCGCGGGCGGGAGTTGACGCCGGCGGTGCAAAACCCGACGAAGGGCGTCCGCCATGGGTAAAGTCCGCCTCCTGCCCGACCGGGTCGCCAACCAGATCGCCGCCGGCGAGGTGATCGAGCGCCCGGCCGCGGTGGTGAAGGAACTGGTCGAGAACGCGCTCGATGCCGGCGCGACGCGGATCGAGGTGGAGTTCCGGCACGGCGGTCGGTCGCTGATGCGCGTGGAGGACAACGGTTGCGGCATGGGGCGAGACGACGCCCTGCTGGCGCTCGAGCGGCACGCCACGAGCAAGATCGCCGAGGCGGCTGACCTCGACCGGCTCGCCAGCTACGGTTTCCGCGGCGAGGCCCTGCCGTCCATCGCGAGCGTGTCACGTTTCCAGCTGCAGACGCGGGAGGAGGGCAGCGATGCCGGCACGGAGGTGCTGGTGAACGGGGGCCGGCTGGTGCATGCGCGTGATTGCGGGCGCCCGGTCGGCACGTGCATCGAGGTGTCGCACCTGTTCAACTCGGTGCCGGCGCGCCGCAAGTTCCTGAAGTCGGACCAGACCGAGGCGGCCCATATCGTCCACGGCGTGCGCCTCTATGCGCTGGCCTGCCCGCGCACGGCCTTCACGTTGATCGAGGACGGCCGGGTGGTGTTTCGTTCGCCGGAATGCCGCACCCTGGAGGAACGCGTGGCGGAGATCTTCGGGCGGCAGACCGCGGAATCGCTGGTCGCCGTCGAGTCCGAGGAACCCGGCTTGCGCCTGAGCGGCCTGATCGGGCGGCCGGGGGTGGGGCGCGGCTCGCGTCACGAGATGATCATGTTCGTCAACGCGCGCCCGGTGGACAGCCGCACGTTGAACTACGCGCTGATCGAGAGCTACCACGACGCGCTGCCCAAGGGGCGCTACCCGGTGGCGTTCCTTTTCCTCGACTGCGATCCGGCGGCGGTCGACGTCAACGTGCATCCCGCGAAGCGGGAGGTGCGCTTCCGCAGCGAGCCGCAGGTGCGCGGCTTTCTGATCCGGACGGTGTTACAGCGGCTCCGCGAGATCGGCGCGGGTGCCGTGGCCGCGGTGACCGCGCCGGCGCCCCTGGCCTCAGCGGCCGTTTCCGCCCCGGCCGCGCCGGTCGGGCCCGGGAGCGTTCCGCCGCGGCCCTTTCCGGCAGCTCCCGTCCCGACCAGTCCGCCCTCGCCGCCCGCGGCGCAGCCCGCGTTTGTTCCCGTTGCGGCGCAAGCACCCGGGCCCGCGCCCGCGGCGGCCCCGGTGGCGCGTCCGGCTGCGGCGACCTCCGGCGGGCCGGGTTGGAGGTTCATCGGGTTGGCGCACGGGAATTACGCCCTGTTCGAGACGGGTTCCGGCCTGGTGCTGCTGGATCGGCGGGCGGCGCACGAACGGGTGTGGTTCGAACGCCTGCGTGAGCAGTTCCTGGCGGGACAGGTGCCCAGCCAGCGTCTCCTGCTGCCTTTGCCGGTGGAGTTGGACGCGATCGCCTCCGCTTTGCTGCTGGACCGGCAGGCATTCCTGGGTCGCCACGGTTTCGAGGTGGCCGAGTTCGGGCGTAATTTCTTCCGGCTGGAGTCGATCCCGGCGTGGATGGAGCCCGCGGCCGCCGAACCTTTCCTGCGCGACCTGCTGGCGGCGTTCCGTGACGGATCCCTGCCGGAGGGGAACGGCGAAATCGCGCGGGACGAACTGGCGCGCTTGGCGGCTTCCAGGGCGGTGCGCCTGCCGGAGTCGGCTCCGGAGGGTGAGGTTAGGGCGCTGGTCGCCCAGCTTTTCGCGACGACCTCGCCCCTCACCAGTCCGTCGGGGCGTCCGGTATTTTTTGAGCTGAGCCACGGGGAGCTCGCGCGGCGTTTTCAAAAATAAGTGCAAGGTCCCTCTCGCGCTGGCACGGTTCGTTCTACAAGGTGACCGTTCACCATGCGAAGCACTCCCAAGAGGAACGGAGGTAAGGGTACATCGGTCGCGGGGCCCGCGACCCCGGGTGGAAACGGCGGCGGGGCGCCTGCGGCCGGCGCGGGGCCCGAGGGTGACGTCCCCGTCTCGGTCGAGGCCATGCGAGGGCGAATCGAGCGTCACCTCGTCTCGACGCTCGCGCGCCACGCCGACTCGGCCACGCCGCGCGACTGGTGGGTCGCGACCGTGCTCTCGCTCCGGGACACCATCCATGAGCGGCTGATCCGCACCCAGGGCGTCCACAACGCCCGGAACGTGCGCCGGGTGTACTACCTTTCGCTCGAGTACCTCATGGGCCGGTTGTTCGGGAGTAACCTGCTGGCCACCGGGCTGCTCGACACCGCGCGCGACGCGCTCGCGGGCCTGGGGCAGGACTTCGATCTCGTGCGCGAGAGCGAGGTCGACATGGGGCTGGGGAACGGAGGCCTCGGCCGCCTCGCCGCCTGCTTCATGGACTCGCTGGCCACGCTCGATTACCCGGCGCTGGGCTACGGCATCTACTACGAGTTCGGTCTCTTCCGGCAGGCTTTCCGCCAAGGACACCAAGAGGAGCATCCCGACAGCTGGACGCTTTTCGGCGACCCGTGGGAGGTGGTGCGGCCGGAGTACACCCAGCACGTCCGCATCTACGGGCGCGTGGAGAACGTCTTCGATGACCGGGGCAATTATCGCCCCCGCTGGGTCGACACCCGCACGGTGCTCGGTGTGCCGCACGACATCCCGATCGCGGGCTACGGCACCGGCACGGTGAACCTGCTGCGCCTCTGGGCCTCGAAGGCCACGGAGGACTTCGATCTCGCGGCCTTCAATAGCGGCGGCTACGTCGAGGCCGTCCGGGAGAAGGCATTGGGCGAGACCATCTCCAAGGTGCTTTACCCGAACGACAAGACCGAGAACGGCAAGGAGCTGAGGCTCGTGCAGCAGTACTTCTTCGTCGCGTGCTCCCTGCGCGACATCCTGCGCCGGCACCGGCGCAATCCGGCGAACTCGTGGGATAATTTCGCCGACAAGGTCGCCGTGCAGCTCAACGACACGCATCCCGCGATCGCCGTGGTGGAGCTGATGCGCATCCTGGTCGACGAGGAGGCGATGGACTGGGAACGCGCGTGGGGGATCATCACCCGCACGTTCGCCTACACCAATCACACGCTGCTGCCCGAGGCGCTGGAAAAATGGGGCGTGGGCCTGTTCGAGCGGGTGCTGCCGCGGCATCTCCAGCTCATCTACGAGATCAACGAGCGGTTGATGCAGGTCGTCGAGTCGCGCTGGCCGGGCGACGACGAGAAGAAGCGCGTCTGCTCGCTGATCGAGGAGAACGGCGGCAAGGCGGTGCGCATGGCCAACCTGTCCGTCGCGGGGTCCCACGCCGTCAACGGCGTCGCCGAGCTCCACACCGCGTTGCTCAAGCGCACGCTCTTCCCCGAGTTCGACGCCCTTTACCCGGCCAAATTCCGCAACAAGACCAACGGCATCACGCCGCGTCGCTGGCTGTTGAAATGCAATCCGCGGCTCGCCGCGCTCATCACCGCCCGGCTCGGCGGAGGCTGGGCGCGCGACCTCGGCGAGCTGCGCGGGCTCGAGCGGTTCGCGGGCGACCGCGCGTTCCGCGAGGAGTTCATGGCGGTGAAGTGCGCCAACAAGGCGGACCTCGCCGCCGTGATCGCGGCGGAGTGCGGGGTGACCGTCTCGCCCGACGCGCTCTTCGACGTGCAGATCAAGCGCCTCCACGAGTACAAGCGGCAGCACCTGAACCTGCTGCACATCCTCGCGCTCTACCGGCGCCTGTTGCAGCAGCCGGACCTCGACGTCGTGCCGCGGGTCTTCGTCTTCGCGGCTAAGGCGGCGCCGGGCTACGATCTGGCGAAGAACATCATTCGCGCGATCAACCTCGTGGGGCAGCGCATCAACGCCGACACCCGGATCAACGGGAAGCTGAAGGTGGTGTTCCTGCCCAATTACCGGGTCTCGTTGGCCGAGCGCATCATTCCCGCCGCGGACCTTTCGGAGCAGATCTCCACCGCCGGCAAGGAGGCCTCGGGCACCGGCAACATGAAGCTCTCGCTCAACGGCGCCCTCACCATCGGCACGCTCGACGGCGCCAACGTCGAGATCCAGGAGGAGGTCGGCGCGGAGAACATCTTCATCTTCGGCCTGACGGTCGATGAGGTCGAGGCGCTCCGGGCGGGCGGCTACAACCCGTGGGACTATTACCACCGCGACGAGGAGCTGCGCGCCGTGATCGACTGGCTGGGCAGCGACTTTTTCACTCCGGGTGAACACGGGGCCTTCGGCGCGCTGCACGGCAGCCTGCTGCGCGATGGCGATCCGTTCATGGTGCTGGCGGACTTCCGCGCCTACTGTGAATGCCAGAGCCGCGTCGACGCCGCCTACCGCGACCGCGACAACTGGGCGCGCATGGCGATCATCAACACCGCCCGGATGGGGAAGTTCTCCAGCGACCGTACGATCCGCGAGTACGCCGAGGATATCTGGAAACTCGATCCGGTGCCGGTGGCGTAGGCCGAGGATTTCCCGGCCGGGTCAGTCGAGATTTCGCGCCGGCCCGCGAAAGGGGGGGGAGCCGCTCCGCCGATAGGGCGGCGGTTGCTTCGCGAAGCCTCCCTCCCGGGGGGAGCGGAGGCGGGGCCCGATCTCACTTTCCGCCAAGCAAACGGCCGACGCGCCCGGGGGCGGCGTCGGCCGTGGGTTCCAACCGTCGCGCGGCCTCAGCGCAGGTCGAAGCGGTCGGCGTTCATCACCTTCGTCCAAGCCGCGACGAAGTCGTCGACGAACTTACGCTCGTTGCCGCCTTCCGCGTAAACCTCCGCGATGGCGCGGAGCTGGGAGTTGGAGCCGAAGATCAGATCGACGCGCGTGCCGGTCCACTTGACGTCGCCGGTGGCGCGGTCGCGCACCTCGAAGAGGTCATCGGCGGGTGAGGTGGCCTTCACCACGTGCCGCAGGTCGAGGAGGTTCACGAAGAAATCGTTCGTGAGGGTCTCCGGCCGGTCGGTGAACACGCCGTGCGGCGACTTGCCGTGGTTGGCGTTGAGCACGCGCAAGCCGCCGATCAGGACCGTCATCTCCGGGGCGGTGAGCCCCAGCAGCTGTGCCTTGTCGACGAGGAGGTGCTCGGGGGGCAGCGTGTAACGGGTCTTCTGGTAGTTGCGGAAGCCGTCGGCCACCGGTTCGAGGACGGCGAACGAAGCGGCGTCGGTCTGTTCCGCGGTCGCGTCCGTGCGGCCGGGCGCGAACGGCACGGTGACCTCGTGGCCGGCCTTGCGTGCGGCCTGCTCGATGGCGGCGCCGCCGGCGAGGACGATGAGGTCCGCCAGCGAGACGCTTTTGCCGCCCTTCTGCGCGGCGTTGAAGGCCTGCTGCACCTGGCCGAGCGCCGCCAGCACCTTGGCGAGACGGGCGGGCTGGTTGGCTTCCCAGTCCTTCTGGGGGGCGAGGCGGATGCGGGCACCGTTGGCGCCGCCACGCTTGTCGGAGCCGCGGAAGGTGGAGGCGGAGGCCCAGGCGGTGGAAACGAGTTCCGGGATCGTGAGACCGGCCGCGAGGATCTTGGCCTTCAACGCCGCGATGTCGGCGGCGTCGACGAGCGGGTGGGTCGCCGCCGGGATCGGATCCTGCCAGATGAGATCCTCGGCGGGGACGTCCGCCCCGAGATAGAGACGCTTCGGGCCCATGTCGCGATGCGTGAGCTTGAACCACGCGCGGGCGAAGGCGTCGGCGAACTGCGCCGGGTTCGCGAGGAATCGGCGCGAGACTTTCTCGTAGGCCGGGTCAAACCGCAGGGCTAGGTCGGTGGTGAGCATCGACGGCCGGTGCTTCTTCTTCGGGTCGAAGGCGTCGGGCACGATATCCGGCGCGTTTTTGGCGACCCACTGGTGGGCGCCCGCGGGGCTCTTCACCAGCTCCCACTCGTACGCGAACAGGTTCTCGAGGTAGTTGTTACTCCACTGGGTGGGCGTGCTCGTCCACGTGACCTCGAGTCCGCTGGTGATGGTGTGCGCGCCCTTGCCGGTGCCGTGGCGGTTGCTCCAGCCGAGGCCTTGCTCGGCGATGGAGGCGCCTTCGGGCTCCGGTCCCACGTTCGTCGCGGAAGCGGCGCCGTGGGTTTTTCCGAAGGTATGGCCGCCGGCGATCAGTGCCACGGTCTCCTCGTCGTTCATCGCCATGCGGGCGAAGGTCTCGCGGATGTCGCGGGCCGATGCCACCGGGTCGGGGTTTCCGTTCGGGCCCTCGGGATTGACGTAGATCAGTCCCATCTGCACCGCGGCCAGCGGATTCTCCAGCTGTCGGTCGCCGGTGTAGCGCTTGTCGCCGAGCCAGGTGTCTTCCGAGCCCCAGTAGACGTCCTCCTCGGGCTCCCAAACGTCGGCGCGGCCGCCGCCGAATCCGAAGGTCTTGAAGCCCATCGACTCGAGGGCGCAGTTGCCGGCGAGGATCATCAGGTCGGCCCAGGAGATCTTCTTCCCGTACTTGCGCTTGATGGGCCAGAGGAGGCGCCGCGCCTTGTCGAGGTTGGTGTTGTCGGGCCAGCTGTTGAGCGGAGCGAAGCGCTGTTGGCCGGCTCCTCCGCCGCCGCGGCCGTCACCGGTGCGGTAGGTCCCGGCGCTGTGCCACGTCATGCGGATGAAGAGCGGGCCGTAATGCCCGAAGTCCGCCGGCCACCAGTCCTGCGAGTCGGTCATGAGCGCGTGGAGATCGCGTTTCACGGCGGCGAGATCGAGCTGCTGGAACTCCTGGGCGTAGTCGAAACCGTCGCCCATCGGGTCCGACAGCGTCGAGTTCTGGTGCAGCATCTTCAGGTTGATCTGGTTCGGCCACCAGTCGCGGTTGGATCGCTCCTTGATTCCCGCGTGCAGGTGGGGAAAGGGGCATTTGCCGCCGGAGGTGGATGCAGGGTGGTTTTCCATGATGTAAGGGCGCGTGTCCTCGTTAAAGCGGAGGTTGCCGAACGAAGGCTTCTTCCCCGGCGCGCGCAAGTCGCGATGGGGAAAACAAGCAAGGGTGCGACCCCGTGAAGGTTGCCCTTGCCCGCGGACCCGGGCGGCGGCTCGATGCGACCATGTTGGTTTCCCTTCGCCCCGCGCGTCCGCTGCTCGCGCTTTTCGCGCTTTCCGTCCCCGGTTTCGCCGCCTCGCTCACGAACCTTTCGGTGCGCACGACCCTCGAGTCGAGCCAGGTGCTGACCGTCGGCTTCACCGCCCAGGGCGGCAGCAAGGGCTTGCTCGTGCGGGCGGCCGGTCCGGGGTTGCGGGCGCTCGGCGTCCAGGACGCGATGCCCGATCCCTCGCTCGCCGTTTTTCGGGAGACGAACCGGATCGATGGAAACGACAATTGGGGAGGGGGCGCCGCGCTGGTGAACGCCTTCGGCGCCGCGGGTGCGTTCCCGTTCGCGTCGGCCGCGAGCGCTGACGCCGCCCTGCTGATGTCAGCCGACGGTGGACGGACCGTGCAGGTCTCCGGACCGGCGCGCGGCAACGTGCTCGTGGAGGTCTACGACACGACGCCGTCCAGCCCGGCGCGTCTCACCAACCTGTCGGCCTTGAATCGCGTGGGTACCGGCGGGGATATCCTCATCGCGGGCATCACGGTTTCCGGCTCCGGGCGACTCCCGCTGCTGGTGCGCGCGGTTGGTCCGAGCCTCGCTGCGCTCGGCGTGCCGGATACCTTGAGGGATCCGCGGCTCGTGGTGCTCGATTCGGCGGGGGCCCAAGTGGCCGAGAACGACACCTACGATTCCGGGCTGGCCTCGACCTTCGCCTCGGTCGGGGCGTTCCCGCTGGTGGGCGGCTCCCTCGATGCGGCGCTCGTGCTCTCCCTGCCCGCCGGAGGCTACACGATCCAGGTGTCGGGAGCCGATGGCGGCACCGGCAGTGCGATCATCGAGGTCTACGAGGTCGCGGCGGATGTCTGGTCGCGCAACGGATGGACGCGGCCGGCCTCGGCGGTGGCGGTGGCGACGGCGGCCACGGCGGCCTTCGCGCGGTATGTTTCCACGGTTCGCACGCCTGACCTGCCGCTGGCGTTCGAGATCCAGCCGGGGGCGGACGCCGTTTGGAGCGAATGGATCCCCAAGGGTGTCACGTTGGTGGCCCGCGCGTTTTCGTATCCCACCTTCGCGACGCCCTACACGGCGGTGGCGGGCGTCGACCGCGAGTGGTTCGTCGCCACGTTCACGCGGCTCCACGGCGCCCAGAACGGACAGTTCCAGGGCACGGTCTGGGACTCCGGCAATCCGGCGTGGGCCGACTCGCCGACGGTGACGACGAACAGCTGGAACCTCGACGCCATCCGGCGCACGAACCAGTTGCAGAACAACCCCGCGGGGATGGCGCAGACCCCCGGGCACGAGTTTTTCCACATCGTGCAACGCTACCTGAGCGGCCGCGTCACTTCCACCGGGCCCGGTCCGGTGATGCCGGGGATGATTCCGCAGTGGTTCTGGGAAGGACCGGCGATGTTCGTCGGGCACCAGACCGCCAATCACCTGGGTTTCAGCTCCTACCTGAACCGCAGCCGCCAGACGATGGTGGATCGCGCCAACTCGGGCTTCAGTTCCACCCTCCGGCTGGAGCAGATCTCCTCCAACGTGCCGCCGAACTACGATCCGTACGGACTCGGGCACATCGCCACCGAATTCATCGTCGCGCAGGTGGGGATGGATCGATTCGTCGAGATCTACCGGGAGGTGGCGAAAGGGCGGGTCTTCGACGCCGCCTTCGGCGCGGCGACCGGCGTGCCGCTCGCGGATTTCCTGCAGATGTTCGAGGAAGCGCGCCCGGTGCTCGGCGTGCCGCGACGGAACTGATTTTCCGCGCGTGGCTCAGGGTCCCGCCGGCGGCGCGCGGTCCGCATCGGTTCCCGCCGCGGCGAACCGGCGCGCGATCACCTCGCGCCAGTGGGCATCGTCCCGTTCGCGACGCTGTGCGGCGCGGTACTCCATTTCGCCCACAATGAAGATGAAGACGAACAGCACGACCAGCAGGGGCTCCCCGAGCCACAGGGCCGCCGCGACCCCGAGCACACACATGACTTTCCCGCAGGTCGCGGCCCAGAAGGTCGCCCGGAGGTAGGGGAGCCGGGTGGCAAGGCTGGCGCGCAGCAGACGCCCGCCATCCATCGGGAAGGCGGGCAAGAGATTGAACAGGCCCATCGCGAGATTCCAGTTCATGAGCAGGTGCAGGCTCTCGGTCAGGGTGGGGATGGCCCCGGTGCTCTCCACCGCCGCGGGGGCCGGCAGCAGCAGCCACAAGAGACCCGCGATCACGAAGTTCACCGCCGGCCCCGCCACCGTGATCAGCACCTCGCGGCGCGGCTCCCGCGGCAAGCCGTCGAACTCCGCCATGCCGCCGATCGGCAGCAGCAGGATCCGCGGCACGCGCACGCCGAACCGGATCGCCGTCAGGCAATGGCCGAACTCGTGCAGCACCACGCAGCCGAAGAAAGCCGCCAGCACCGCCGTGCTCCACCACAGCCCCGGCCAGCCGGCGTCCGCGTACCCGTCAAACGCGTTCACCGCCAGGAGCAGCAGAAACGAGAAGTGCACCGCCAGCTGGATCCCGCCGACACGGAAAAGGTTAATTGACCACCCAAGCATCGGATCCAACAAAGTCGGGCCCGGGGTTTAAGCCAGCGTGCAGTGCGCCGGCGCGCCGCCTTGGCGTGCAAGTTGCTGCCCATTCCCCGTCCCATGCCCGATTCCAAACAGGCCGCCACCATCCTCGTCGTCGATGACGACGCGGAGATCCGCTATTCGCTTTCGCGCGTCCTCTCGTCCCGCGGCTACCAGGTCATCGAGGCCGCGAGTGGCGAGCAGGGCGTGGCGATGGTGCGCAAGGGGCCCGCTCCGCACCTCGTCTTTCTCGACGTCCGTATGGGCGGCATGGGTGGCATCGAGGCCCTCCAGCACATCCGTTCAGCCAATCCGCGCCAGCTGGTCGTGCTGATGACCGCCTTCGGCACCGCGCAGACCGCGATCGAGGCGATGAAGTACGGCGCGTTCGACTACGTGATGAAGCCCTTCGATCCCGCGAAGGTCCTCTCGCTCGCGCAGAACGCCCTCCAGGCCCACGCCGATCTTCGCGCGGTCGGCGATTACAAGCCTTCGGTCAACCCCGACGACTATCGCGAGGGTATCGTCGGCAGTTCGCCCGTGATGCAGGATGTGTTCAAGGTCATCGGCCAGGTGACCGCGAGCGATGTCACCGTCATGATCACGGGCGAGAGCGGCACGGGGAAGGAACTCGTCGCGCGCTCGATCTGGAAGCACAGCCACCGCTCCTCGAAGCCGTTCATCGCGGTCAATTGCGCCGCGATTCCGGACAACCTGATCGAGAGCGAGCTGTTCGGGCACGAGAAGGGGTCCTTCACCGGCGCGACCGTCCAACGGCTCGGCAAGTTCGAGCTCTGCGATGGCGGCACCATCTTCCTCGACGAGATCGGCGACATGGCGCTCGCAACGCAGACCAAGATCCTTCGCGTCCTGCAGCAAGGCGAGATCCAGCGCGTGGGCGGCACGGAGACGATCCGCGTGGACGTCCGTATCCTCGCGGCGACCAACAAGGACCTTGAGGCGATGGTGAAGGCGAAGACGTTCCGCGAGGATCTGTATTACCGGCTCAACGTCGTCCGCATCCGCATGCCGGCGCTGCGCGAGCGCACCGAGGATATTCCGCAGATCGTGGACTTTTGCCTCCAGAACCTGGTGAAGCAGCGCAAGGCGCGCGTCGGCAAGGTCGCCCCCGAGGCGATGGCCGTCCTCGTTCGGTACGCGTGGCCCGGCAACGTGCGCGAGCTCGAGAACGTCGTCTACCGCAGCGCGGTCATCGCGCAGGGCGACGCCATTCTGGTGAAGTACCTTCCGATCGAGATCGGCGGGGGGAGCGCCGCGGTCCCGGCGGGCGCCGCCGCGCCGGCCGCGGACCTGCCGGCGGCGCTGGACGCCGTGTACGCCGCGGCCAAGGCGTCCGGGGGCGGCGCCCTCGAGTTCGTCGAGCGCGAGATCGTTGCGCGCGCGCTGGCCGAGGCCGGCGGCGATCCGGTGGCGGCCGCGAAGATCCTGGGGATCACCAAGGCTGCCGTCCAAAAGCGCGCCAAGGGCGCGTGAGTGCGCCCGCCGTGATGCGTTGGTTCCTCGCTTCCGGCAACGCCCACAAAGTCGCCGAGCTGCGCGCGCTGGCGGCGGTCTCGGGGCTCCCGATCACGATCCACTCCGCGCGAGAGGCGGGCGGCATGCCGCCGGTCGTGGAGGACTCCGGGACGTTTCGCGGCAACGCGGGAAAAAAGGCGCGCGCGTTGCTCGCCGTGCTGCCCCCTGGAGCATGGGCGCTCGCCGATGACAGCGGGGTTTGCGTTGACGCACTCGACGGCGCGCCCGGCGTGGAGTCGGCCTACTACGCCGGCCCGCAGTCCGATCCCGCGGCCAACCTCGCGAAGCTCGTTGAAGTGATGCGTGCCGTTCCCGAGGCCCATCGCGGCGCGCGTTTCCTGAGCGTGCTGTGCCTCGCGGGTCCGGGCGGGGTCGAGGAATACTTCGAGGGCCGGTGCGAGGGCCGCCTGTGTCGGGAGCCGCGCGGAGGAGAGGGCTTCGGCTATGACCCGCTTTTCATCCCACTCGGTTACTCGGCGACCTATGCTGAACTGGGCGACGAGGTGAAGAGCCGCATCAGCCATCGCGCCAAGGCATGGCGCGCATTGGTGGATTGGGCGCGCCGCGCGCCTCCGGTGTCCATGGCGGCGCCGGGCCGCCGCCCTTGATCTCCGGCTCCCGCGATAAGCAGGCGGGGGCGCCGCCTTTCCTGTATCCCGGGGTTCAGAGCCGGCATTCTTGTCCTCGACGGCGAGCGGGGTCCGCCGTACCGGTCATCTTGGTGTCGCTCCTGGCCGCATCCCTTCGCCGCGCCTTGATCCGCTTCCCGCTGGTCCTGCCGCTCGCCTTGGCGTTGCGCGCGGCCGCCCCCGCCGGCTCGTGGATCGTGCCGCCCTTGGACGGCAGTTTCTCAGCGCAGGTGACGCCGTTTTTTCTGCCCGGAGCTCCGGCGGTGCAGGTGGAACTCAATCTGCGCACGACGGCCCCGGGAGTCAGGGACGTGACCTTCGCGGTGCAGGCCGACGGACTATCCCTCGAGGGAGGCGCGAGGCTCGATGCGCGCGGGGAAGGCGAGTGGCGGGTTTCGAAGGGAAGTGTGGATCTCGCGGCCTGGTCGGGTCCCGCGCTGAGCCACTTCGCCCCCGCGGCGGCGGGATCGGTGGGAGGCCGGATGCGTGTCACCGGCGCGGGGACGCTGCGGGGCGGCGCGGTCGATGGCAGCGCCGAACTCGAGCTGGAAGGCGGCAGTTACGATAACCCGGTCAAGAAACTGGTCGTCACCGGGCTGGCGGCGAAGGTCCGGATCGCCGATCTCCGCAGGCTGCGCAGCGAGCCGGGGCAGGTGGTCACCTGGGAGGGTGGCAGCTTCGACCAGCTCGCGATCGGCGCGGGTCGCGTGCGGTTCCGGCTGGAGGGCAACGCCGTGCAGATCGAGGACGCGAGGGTCGCGGTCCTCGGAGGCGAACTTTCGGTTCCGAGGGCCACCGTGGCGTTCAATGCGTCATCTTACGCTTTGGCCGCGCGGCTGACGGGGGCCCAGTTGGGCGCGATGCTACCCCTGCTTCCGCCACTGCTCGCTTCGGCGCGGGGCGGTCTCGACGGACGCGTCGACCTGCGGAGCGACGCCGAGGGTATTCGGATCGAGAGCGCGCACCTGGCGCTGCGGTCGGGAGAAACGGCGGAGCTGCGGTTCCTGCCTTCCCCCGGTTTCATCTCCAGCCAGTTGCCGGCGAGGGTGCGGCAGTACTACCCGGGTCTCGTCCAGCTTGAGACCGGCGGCATCCCGCTGCGCGCGGAGCGGCTCGAGCTCGTCATGTCCGCGGAGGGAGACGAGCTGGGCCGCACGGCGGTGGTGTCGCTGGAGGGCGGGCCCGCGGATCCCGCGTTGCGCGCCCCGCTGGTCATCCAGGTGAACGTGCGCGGCCCGCTCGATCAGGTTGTCGCCTTCGGCACGCATTCTCGGCTGCGTTTCGGCGGGGGCAAGTGAGGCGCGTTCGTGGTTGAAGGCCGCGGGATAAGGAACATGGTTTGCGCCATGAGACTCGCCGCGGTCGCCGCCCCCCTGCTGCTCATTCTTTTCGCCGGCTGCCTCAGCGTGAAGACGGACCCCATCGAGGTGAAACCGATCCATATCACCGTCGATGTGAACGTGAAGGTCGACAAAGCCCTGAAAGATTTCTTCGGCGACATGGATCGAAAGTCCTCCGGCAGCTGACCCATTTCAAATCACCATGAAGATGAAGACCTCCGCCCTCCTCCGCCTCGGATTTCTCGCCGCCGCGCTGCTGGCCGGCACGGGTGCCGCGCGTGCCGCCGAGGACCTCGGCGCCGTGCGGTCTCGCATGGAGAAACGCATCGGTTCGGTGAACGCCCTGAAGGACCGCGGCGCGGCGGGAGAGAACAACCGCGGCCTGCTCGAGGGCCGCGGGGCGCTGGGCGGGGCCGACCAGCAGGTGGTGAACGATGAGAATTCCGACCGCCGCAAGGTCTACGCGGCCCTGGGCGCCCAGACGGGCGCGTCCGCCGACGAGGTGGGTCGCAAGCGCGCCGCGCAGCTCGCGGATCTCGCGCGCCCGGGCCATTGGGTGCAGACCGCCGGCGGCGAGTGGCGCCGGAAGTGAGGTTACGGCGCCACTCGCTGGCTGCGCCTACGGCCAGCGGTGGGTGAAGGGCGGCGCGGGAAGTCCTTCGGCGTTGAGCAGCCAGGACCTCGGGTAGGCTCGCCATGCGTGCCGCACTTGGCTCGGTCGCTCGAGGTGCGGCACATCGATTCGCAGCCGCGTGCCATCGACAATCTCCAAGCGGGAGACCTCGGTGAAAACCCCGTCGGGGCCCGCGGCCTCGAACGCCGGAACGGCCTCGCCCCCCAGCCGCAACGCGCCGCCGGTGTGTTTGAATTCCAGTTCGATGACACCGCGTCGAGCGGACGCGCGGATCAACTCGGGACCGCGGTCGAGCACAGCTTCACCGTACACGCGGTGGCGGGCGAGGCGGGCGAGCCTTTCGCCAACCTCCCTTTTTCGCACGGGGTGGATGTCGGCGGGGTCACCGAGGTCGATCGTGATCGCCTGTCCGGTCGCCGGCAGTGCGAGCGTCGCGGTCTGCGCTTCGCGCAGCGCGACCCAATCCTCCCGCGTCGTGGTGGGCGGCATCCGGTCCAATCCCGGGAGTTGCACCCAGAGGAAGGGGGCCTCCGGAGCGCGGAAGTCGCCCCGCCATTGACCGATCAGGGCACCGAAGAGCCTTTCGTATTCGGCCGCGCGCCGCGCGTTGCCCTCGCCCTGATACCAGAGAAAGCCGCGCACCGCGAAAGGCAGGACCGGCGCGATCATGCCGTTGAACAGGGCGGAGGGTTCCTGCTGGTGGTTCGGGCCGGCGGGTGCGGCTGGCGGCCCGGGGGGAACGCGGCCGGCCGCCCGCGCAGTCGCGGCTTCCGGCTCCCAGCGCCGGAGCGCTTCCGTATGCCTCGCGCGCGCCGCTGGGTACCGGGCGAGCACCTCGGCCCAGCGATCCGACACGGTCTTGAACGCGGGGTCACCGGCCAGAGCCTCCGCGCTCATCCAGCCCTCGACCGGGCTGTTCCCGTGGGAGCAATTGATCAGGCCGACCGGCACGCGCAGAACTTCCCGCAATTCGCGCGCGAAATGAAACCCCACCGCGGAGAATTCCCCCGCGCTGGCGGGAGAGCACACCGACCATTCCGCGGCCGCCTCCTCCTGGCGGGTCGTCCGGGGATTGCGCGCCACCTTGAGCTGCCGGATCTGGGGAAGGTCGGCGGCCATGATGGCCGCCGGAGCGTCGGCGGAGAAGCGCAGTCGCCATTCCATGTTCGATTGCCCGGAGCACAGCCAGACCTCGCCGATCAGAATGTCGCGCACGACGACGCGTGTCGCGCCCGCGGCGATCAGTTCCAACGGGGTGGCGCTGGCGGGTTGCGCGGGCAGGGTGACCTGCCAGCGGCCGTCGACGCCGGCCCGGGTTGAAACTTCCTCGCCCGCGCCGAGGTTCACGCGGATCTGGTCGCCGGGCCGGGCCCAACCCCAGACGGGCAGAGGCCGGTCGCGTTGCAGCACCGCATGGTCTTGAAACGGCGTTCCAAAGCGAAGCTCGGACCGCACCTCGCCCATTAAGCCTGCTGCCAGCGCGAGCAAGGTAAGGACTCGGCCGAGCCTGGGCGGAGGTAATACTCCGGATCGTCTTCGCGACTCGTCGCTCAGGCTGATGGTAAGACCGCCGGGCGTCGTGCCTGCGGAGGGCTTGCGCATGCGGGGTAACAGGCGGACCCGGAGGTTCCGGCCCGCTTCGCGTCAAACGAGAATTCCCGCCACGCAGGCGGATAGGTAGCAGGCGATGGTGCCGCCGATCATCGCCTTGAAGCCCAGTTGGGCGAGGGTGGAGCGCTGATTGGGGGCGAGGGAGCCGATGCCGCCGATCTGGATCCCGATGGAGACCAGGTTGGCAAAGCCGCACATCGCGTAGGTGAGGATGACGAGCGTGCGCGGATCGTTGAACGTTCCGGCCGCCTTCAACGCCCCCATCTGCTGGAAGGAGATGAACTCATTGAGTGCCGTGCGGGTGCCCAGCAGCGCGCCCGACTGGAGGAGATGGCCGTGGTCGATTCCGATCAGCCACGCGACGGGCGCGTAGAGGACGCCGAAAATGAACTCGAGCGAGAAGGTCTTGAAGACGCCGCCGGTGATCCCGGCGATCCAGTCGTTCAGTCCCGGCCACGAAACGAGGGTGGTGCCGCCGATCGCCAGCGTGTGCGGGGCGCCGATCCAGCCGAGGATGGCGTTGAACATCGCCACCAGGGCGGTGAAGGCGATCAGCATCGCGCCGACGTTCACGGCGAGCTTCAGGCCGTCGCTCGTGCCCGCGCAGACCGCGTCGATCGCGTTCGCGCCGATGCGGTCCTTCGAGACGTCGAGCTTTGTGCTCACCGGCTCCGTCTGCGGCAGCAGCATCTTCGAGATCATGAGTCCCGCCGGGGCGTTGATGACCGACGCCGTGATGAGGTGCGTGGCGAACAGCACCTTCTGCTGCGGGTCATCCCCGCCGAGGAAGGAGATGTAGGCGATCATGACCGCGCCCGCGATCGTGGCCATGCCGCCAACCATGATCGTGAGCATCTCGGACCGTGTCATTCCGGCGAGGTACGGCTTCACGAGGAACGGGGCCTCGGTCTGCCCGAGGAAGATGTTGGCCGACGCGCTGAGGGTCTCGGCCCCGGAGAGTCGCAGGGTCTTCGACATCAGCCAGGCGAACACGTAGACGATCCGCTGCAGTATGCCGAGGTAGTAGAGCAGCGAGGAAAACGCCGAGAAGAAGATGATCGCGGGCAGGATCATGATGGCGAACACCACGCCGTGCCGCGACTTGTCCGCCAGGGAGCCGAACAGCAGCCCCACCCCCGCGTTGGTGAAGTCGAGCAGGTCCACGAAACGCGCGCCGACCCATTCGACGGCGGCCCGGGCCGGCCCGAAGTACAGCACCAGGGCGGCTAGGGTGAACTGCAGCCCGATGCCGATGACGACGTTGCGCCAATTGATCGCACGGCGGTCGGCGCTGAGCAGCCAAGTCACGAAAACAAGGGCGGCGATGCCGAGGAGGCCGCGGCCGGTGTGAACGAGGGTTTCCATGCGGGTGGGGTGTGCGCGGAGCTTGCGGCGGCGCGATCACCGCGCGAGAACGATTTTCCCATGACCCCCGCGGAACGCCTAGCGCGCCACCTTTCCCGCCGGCCCGACGTCGCCCGCGCGGCGTTCGTGGCACCCAACGCCACCGTCGTCGGCGACGTCTCGCTTGGTGCCGACGCCAGCGTGTTCTACGGCGCGGTGCTGCGGGGCGATATCGCGCGCATCGTTGTTGGTGACGGTTCCAACATCCAGGACAACGCGGTGGTGCACCTGGCCGACGACCTCGACGCGGTGATCGGCGCCCGGTGCACGATCGGGCACGCCGCGATCATCCACGCCTGCGTGATCTGCGACGAGTGCCTCGTGGGCATGGGGGCCACGGTGCTCGACGGCGCGGTGATCGGCGCGCGGAGCATCATCGGCGCGAACTCGCTCGTGCCGCAGCGCTTCTCGTGCCCGCCCGGCTCGATGGTCTACGGTTCACCGGCGCGGGTGGTGCGGCCGCTGGCCCCGGAGGAGCAGTCCGGCCTGCCCCGCTGGGCGGAGAAATACGTTGTCGTCGCGCGCGCCCATCGTGCCCTGGTCGCCACTCCCTGAAAAGCCGTAGCCGGGGGCCGGCGTATGGCACAAAAACCGCGGGAAAACAGAGCCCTGGCCCGGGTTGCCGAGGCGGAAGCCTCGGAGGATGACGCGTGGCACGCGGCCGAAGGCGGCCCCGATCGCCGCTGAGCCTTCGCGGCGGAATCCCCAGCGCGACTCCGCCGCAACCAAAGTAACGTACAGGCAACGCCGCGCTGGACGGGGCGAGTGAAAACGGGAGCGAGAGAGGGGAAAGTTGGCGGAAGGAGTTTCCGACGATCCGAGGGAGCCCGCCTGAGGCGGGTCAACACCTGCGGCTACATCGCACGGGTTTCTTAACGAAATGCGTGCGGCCTTTCCGGACGAAAGGCATCCCGTGTAGCCGCGGCCGCCCGCCGCGGATCATGCCGCTTGCGTGACGGCCGAAGGCTGTTCCGAACGCAGCGAAATGGAGTCGCGGATCTTCCAGATGGCGCGGATGAATGCGGCGCTGGCGTGAGCGGGGGGCTTGCGCGGACGTCCGGCGCCGTGACAGTGGCGGACATGATCCGGCGTCTCTCCTGCGGCCTCGCCTTGCTGCTCCTTGTCCAAGTCTCCGCCGCGGCGCCCTTGCCGGCCGGGCCCGGGCGCACCGAGCTACCCGACCCCGGCGAACCCATCACGTTGTTCACCTACAAGCCGCCGACGTACCGCGGTGGACCGCTGCTGATCGTCTGCCACGGCGTGCAGCGCAACGCGGAGGACTACCGCAATTTCGCGATCACGCTGGCGGAGCGCTTTGGCGCGCTCGTGGTCGCCCCGCTTTTTGACAAGGAGCGCTTCCCCCTCGCTCGTTACCAGCGGGGCGGCTTGGTCGGCGCCGATGGCAAGGTGCAGCCGGCGGAACGATGGACCTATTCGTTCATTCCGCGGATTGTGGCGCGCGTGCGGGAATTGGAGGGTAAGCCGGACCTTCCGTATTATCTCATCGGGCATTCCGCCGGCGGGCAGTTCCTGGTGCGGCTGGCGGCCTTCATGCCGGGAGCAGCGGAGCGGATCATCGCGGCCAACACCGGCTCGCATCTTTTCCCCACCAGGGAAGCCGACTTCGGCTACGGCTTCGGCGGGCTGCCCCCGGGGCTTTCGAGCGACGATGTCATCCGCCGTTACCTTGCCGCGCCGCTGACGCTGTTCCAAGGGACGGGAGACGTGGTCGCGGATTCCAGCATGGACGCCTCGCCGCCCGCGATGCAGCAGGGGCCCAACCGCCTGGCGCGCGGTCGCGCGGTCTTCGCCGCCGCCCAGGCGCTCGCAAAGGAAAAAGGCTGGGTTTGCAACTGGCGCCTCGTGGAAACGCGCGGCGTCGCCCATGAAGCCGCCTTCATGTTTGCCGCCCGGGAGGCGGGAGACGCGATTTTCGGCAAGTAAGGCGGCTTGTTCAGCAAACCGTTGATCTTGCCGCGCCGACTACTTTTCGGGCGTAGCCGGGTTGCTGGTGACCGGAGCGCCCGACGGGGAACCCCCAGATGTCGATCCGTTCCGGAATTCGATTTCCCAGCGGGAAAGTCCGTGGATGAAGAACCGGGCGACGCGGCCGGCGAGGGTGTCGGAGCCTTCCCGGTCCAGCCCGATCACCTGCGGGTAAAATGCCGTGGGTCCCGGCAAGTCGGCCGCATCGAGCAGCTTGGCCGGCGTTGTCCACGAGGCGGGATCCGCTAGGTCGCCGATGAAGGCGACGTAGATGCCATCCTGTGCCCAGCCCGGTGCTCCGCTGGTGCGATTCATCAGCACCACGTGCCGGCGCAGATGGGTGTTCCAGTGGACAGAGGGGCCCCAGAATGAGTCCGGCTCGTGCGAGCGCCACGACCGGGCCGCGGGTAGCACCGCCGAAACCTTGCCGCCAAGACCGGGCTCCTCCCACTCGCCTTCGAAGTATTTGCGCACCTTGCCAGCGGCTTCGAAGCGGTCCTCGTAGGCCAGGCGCGCCATCACCACTCCCTGGCGTCGCGGAGGACCGCCGTAGTTGGTGAACAGGAAGTAGAAAAACTTTCCCTCGCGATCGAGGATCACCGAGAAGTCACCGTGGCCACCGGTGAAATAGCCATTCTGGGCATAGTCATCGAGCGGGTCGCCCGAAGTGAGGATAAACCCCAGGTCAGTGAACGTGCGCCCGCCGTCGTCGGAGATCGCCGCGCCGATGCTCGGCGCGGTCAGGAGCGAATCCTCGTACATGCCCCACGGCTCGTGGTGATACCATGCCAGGATCGCGCCCGACGGATCGACCCACGCGCCCTCGAACCAGACGGTTTTGTCCTGCAGGTTGGTGAAGCGGATCTCGTGGGTTTCCCATTCGTCGCCGTTGGCGCTCGCGTAGCTGACCTTGGGAGTGGCGCCGTTGGACGTGAACACGACCAACCTTCCGGCATGCCAGACGACCGCTGAGTTTCCATCTGTAGGAGCCGGCAGCCGCCATTCGTCAGCGGGCCGAAGGCGAACCTCCTGGGCAGGAAGAACTGCGGCTGCTATCAGAGCCGTTAGGAGCGCAAAGGAAGGTCGGAGGGCTGGCATTCCTGACGCCACCGTCAGGAATTCACGCCAAAAAGCAAGGAGCCCGAATACCCTGATTCTGTCCGTCAGAAACCCGGCCGACGAGTCGCGGTGGCCTTCGCGCGTTCCGAGGCGGTATCGCCGGACTGATCGGAATGGGCTTTCAGAACCTTCCGCTCACCCCGGCGGTGATGGTGGTGCCGGGGATGTAGATTTGGGCCATCTGGTCGCGAATGCCGCGGTACCAGCGCTGGCCCTCGTTGAAGACATTTTGGACGTCCAACGTGAAGCCGACCGACGGTCCCATTGGTAGGCCACGCTGGCGTTCACCACGGTGCGTGCCTCGGTGTACAGGTTCGCCCCTGATCCGGCCGCGGTGAAGTTGCGGATATAGTCGCCGACGCGGTTCGCCGTCACCCGCGCGCTGAACCCGCGGTGGCGCCAGCCGAGGCTGATGTTGCCGGAGCGCGGGATGAAGCCCGGCACCTGGCCGGTCGTGCGCTGCACGCTGCCACCGAAATCGCCGCTGGTGTCGAGCAACGTGTAGTTAACCGAGAGCGAAAGCCCCTTCAGCAAGCCGGGCAGGAAAGTGAACTGCTGGAGGTAGCTAAACTCCCAGCCGCGGATCTCGGCGGTCCCCAGATTGGCCTGCGTGAGGATCGTGTAGCCCGCGTACTCGCCGCCGTAGCCGTTGTCGCCGCCGGTGCCGACGATTCCGTTCTGGATGCCGCTCACGAAGTAGTCGCGGATCGTCTTCCGGAACCAGCCGGCGGACAGGTTGCCGACGGGCTCGAAGTAATACTCGAGCGTGGCGTCCCAGTTTTCGGCGGTCTGCGGCCGCAGGGAAGGATTCGGCACGGTGAGCGTGCGGGCGGTGTCGTTCGCCGTTTCGCTCGGGTAGAACCCGCTGAGCGGCGGGCGGCCGAAGCTGTTGGACCAGGAGAGCCGCGCCTTGAGGTTCGGCCGCAGGTCCTGCGTCAGGTGCACGCTCGGGAATGATTTTGTGTAGCTGCCCGTGAGCTCCCGGCGGTTGGCCGCGTAGTCCCGCTGGGCGGCCCCGACCGGGTCCGCCAACTGCTGGGCGGTCGTGGACGGCACGCGCGAACGCACCCAGCCCCAACTCTCATCGTCGGTCTTCTCGGTGCGCACGCCGGCGAGGAAACCGGTGCGGCCGACGGCACCCTGCGCCATCACGTAGCCGGCCGTCACGGTCTCGGCAGCCCCGCGCGTGTTGGTGAACTTCTGCTGCTCGGCGAAATAGCGGTCCTCGGTCCAGAGCGCGGCATCGAGCGGCGTGCGGCCGCGCGCGATGGCGTTGGCGCTCCACGCCGGGATCTTGAGCCCGGTCTTGAGGTCGCCGTAGGTGAGGATCGAGGGGTCGGTGGGCAGCTGGCCGGCGTGCTGGCCGGTGAAGTTGTAGCGGCGGGACTTGCTGCGGTCCTCGACCTTTTCCAAGCGCCAGCGGGCGCCGGTCTTGAGGGAGAGCTTCATCGCGACGGGCACCTGGTACTTGAGGTTGGCCCGTACCTCGCGTGGGTCGTGAAACGCCTTGGTGTCGGCGAAATTGAAGCTGTTGGGCCGGTAGCTGGCCGCCAGGCGCAGGTCGGGGCCGCCGGTCTGGATGAAGCGCGGGAAAAGGTCCGACTGAGTGCGGTCGAGGATCCAGCCGACCGGCGAGAGGTTGCGGTTGACGAGCACGCCGCCGTCGCCGCCGCCGCCGTTGATGCGGTCGAGGCTGAGCGCCCAGCCGTAGTCGGCCTCCAGGTCGCCCCACTTGTGCTCGACGTTCAGGTCGACGAGCCGCTGCCGGTGGAAGAAATTCGACATCTGCGAGGTGATGTCGACGTTCGACCCGGCGACGGCGCGCACCTCGGTGAGACGGTTGGTGAAGCCTGGCGCGATGCCGGTGGTGGCGCCGGGCACGACGGTGGCGGAGCCCGTGTAGGCGCGGAAACCGTACCGGAGACGGAAGCGCTCGAAGGCATCGTTGTAGATGGTGTTGAATGAGACCTTGGTGGAGTCGGACACGCGGAAATCGAACTTCGCGTTCACGCTCGATTGCTTGCGGTTGTTGTAATTGTCCTCCGTCCCGTAGTCCCAGAGGTAGGCCGGCTGCCCGGAGGTGGTCTGGAAATTCCGGGCTGTGCCGAAGTTGCCGACGGCCTGCTCGCTGTAGAACAGGTTGACGGCGACCCCGAGGTTGCGCTCGCCACCCAGGACCCCGAAGACCTCCTGCCAGGCGACGTTCAGCAGCGGATGGGCGCGGTGGCGCTCGCGCATCGGGATCTGCTCGGTGAAGGACGGTGCGACGCGGGTGGAAAGGTTGAAGGTCACCCGGCGCTTCTCCTTGAGGTTGAGCGGCGAGCGGCTCTTCAGGTTGATGGTGCCGCCCAGGGAGTCGGCGCCCTTGTCGGGCGTGTGGCCCTTGGTGAGCTCAAGGCTCTCGAACATCGAACCAGTGAGGGTGTGGATGCGGGTCGCGCGCGCCGCGCCGCCCTGGCTTCCGAGGAGGGCGCCGTCGACCGTGATCGTGTTCAGGTTGGCGGCGATGCCGCGGATGTTCATCCCGTTGTAATTACCCTCGTCGTTCACGGTGCCGGCCACGCCCGGGAGCAGGACGGCGAGCTCGCTGGCGTTCATGTTCGGCAGGTTCCCGTAGGCGTCGATCGCCACGATGTTCTTCACGTTGGGCGCGTTCTTCTGCGCGGTGAGCGCGAGCGCGTTGCCCTCGCGTTCGCCGGTGACTTTGAAGGTGTCGAGTTGGTACACGCCGCTGCTAAGGTCGAAGTTTCGCGTGGCCGGGCGCCCGGCCGAGACCGTCACGTTCGCGCGCAGCGGATCGAGGCCGATGTAGGAGGCCACCACCTCGTGCGTGCCGGCTGGCACTGCCGCGAGGCGGTATTGGCCGGTCGCGTCGGTCAGCGTTGCCAGTCCCAGCGCGGGGATCTCCACCCGCGCGCCCTCGAGCAGGTTGCGGGTGACGGCGTTGCTCACGGCGCCGAGAACGGTGCCGCCCGGGGATTCGGCGGCCGGCAGCAGGGTCTTCGCGGCGACGGTCGCGAGCAGGAGCGAGAAGAGCAGACGCGCCGCGGCTCGCCGTGGGGGAACGGTCGGGGATTGCATGGGGAAATAGCGGGTGGGGTGGAGCCTCCGAAAAAGCATAGGGGACGGACCAAGTTCGTCCCATTCCCGCAATTACGGAGGGGGTGAAGTCAGCCCTGCTCCGTCGCCCGGCGCGTGTCAAATCCGCGGAGGAAGACCGGAGGAACGCTTCCCGGGCTCGGGGGTGAGCCGGGGGCCTGGGCGGGACGTCCGCCGATCGATCCTAGAACTTCGCGCTTACCGACAGGTCGTACTGCGCCGGCATCACGTAGGAGTAGCGGTAGACGTTACGGCCGTCGGCCATTGTCGTGAATCCGGTCTTGCGGATACCGCCGTTCTCGAGGTCGGTGAGGTTACGCACACCGGCGCGCACGCGGACCTGCTGGCCCCAGAACTTCTGGTCGCGCATGACGTAGGCGTTCAAGAGATGCGTGCTGCCCCCGGTCATTTGCTGGCCGCCCGGAAGTCCGAACAGGTAGTCGTCACGCCAGACGCCGTTCACGCCGACGCGCACGCCCCGGAGCACGGCGGAGTCGCGGGAAAACCCGTAGTCGACCACCCAGCTGGCGGACCACGGCGCGGCGCGGGCGCCGGTCGCCCGGTCGGCGAAGTCCAGCGTGTCGAGCAGCAGCTTCGCGTCGGCCAGTGTCGCCGGGTTCTCGTTGCCGCGTTTCACGGCGGCCTCGTAGTAGCCGCGGAACGAGGACAAGTCGGGCTGGCTGAAGACATCGGCGTAGCCGACGGTGAAGCGGAGCTGGAGGCCGCGGGTCGGTTTGACGGTGAGCGTGAGGTCGGCGCCCTTCGACTTCTCGGTCGCGGTGTAATTGCGCGCGGCGCTGGCGGTGCCCGGCTCGCGGTACTTGTAGCGCGGGTCTCCCGGGAACACGTCGTTGGGGTTCATCAGGTCCTCCGTCTGCGTGTCGGTGAAGGGCACGATGTTGTTCCAGGAACGGACGACATTCTGGCGATCGATCTCGAAGAGGCCGAAGCTGAAGCCCGCGCGGTCGCTCCAAAGGTTGCCCTTGAGCCCGATCTCCTTGGTGACGCCCGCGATCGGACCGATGGTCACGCGGTCGAACGTGCGGGCGTCCTGGAAGCGGAAGGACTCGGAGTAGATCGTGTAGAGGTTGATATCCTTGGTCAGCGCGAGCGTGAGGCCGGCGGAGTAGGTGGTCTGCGCCTGGCGGAGGGCGCGGTTCTGGACGTACTCGCCCGGCAGGGCGTCGGCGCGGTTGGGGGGCGAGATATCCTCGGTCCAGCGGCCCTCCTTGCGTGTCGCCACGTAGTCCCAGGTGCGCCCCCAGTCAGTGCGGGCACCCACCAACGATTGCACCCGGCCCTTGAGGTAGCGTCCGGAAGCGGAGAATGAGGTCGAGTAGGTCTGGCGCCACGCGGTTCCATCGGCGGCGGAGTTTCCGGAGGCGAAGTAGCGGAGCGGGACCATGTTGACCGCGGTGGTCGTGGGCAGGCCGTCCTTCTGGAGGCGGTCGAAGACGGCGCGCGAGTAGAACTGCGGATCATCGAGGTAGAGGCGGAGGACGAGGCGATCGTTGTTGGTGTTGATCGCACTCGCGGTGCCGGCGAGGGCGGGCGCGATGTTGAAGTATTGCCAGCGCAGATTGAGGGCCTGGTCCTCCCGGTACTCGGCCCCCGCGACGAGCAATTGCTCCATCCACCGGAAGCGGTCGAATTTGTAGACCGCCGAGCCGCGGAACGAGTGCACGTCGTTGCGGAACCACTTCCGGTCGCCGCGGCTGTCGATGTAGGGCCGTCCGTTCACATCGATGCTGATCGTCTGGTCGAAGGCGTTGTCGTTCCGCTCCTCCTGCTGGGTCTGGTAATTGTAGGACAGCTCGGTGCTGATGGGTCCGACTTGCTGCTCGATGGTCGCCGACCACGTGCGGAACGGGCGGCTGTGGTTGTCGAAGGATCCGCGGATGTTGTAGTGCTTGGGGAAGCCGTTGATGCGTTTGGTGCCGACCGCCACCCCGGCGGAGTTGAGCATCCTCACGTCGAAGAACCCGCCCTCCAGCAGCGAGGGAGAGCCGCCTGACGGATTGAAGGACGAGGTGCGGTCGGCCGCAGGCAGGGAGGTGGAAATGATCCACTCGCGGTCGGAGGTGTAATAAGTGCCGGGTGTGCCGAAGGCGCGGCTGCGCGCCGAATTTTCCCGAACCCAGATCCCGGCGAATCCGCGGACGTTCTCGTAGGCTCCCTGCTCGAATTCGAGGCGGATGCCGGTGCGTCGGAATGGCTGCCAGGCAAGGGCGATCGTCTCGCCGCCGAAGCGGTAGTCGGAGGCGTCCTGGAACGTGCGTTGCAGGCGCCGCACGGCGTTGAAGCGAACGGCGAGGTTGGGGCGCAGCCGCCGGTTGACGTCGAGTTGGAGCCGGTAGGCTCCCTCATTGGTGAACTGCCCGTAAAACTCCCCGAAGTTCCGCAGCAGGGGCCGCTTGGTGAAGACGGCTCCCTGCCCGCCGGGCTCGACCTCGCCGAAAATCAGGGAGTTCGAACCCTTCCCGAAGTCGATGCGCTCGACGTTGTACGTGTCGCTCGGGATGTACCAGCGGAAGTAGTTCCGGCTGACGTTGTTCGTCTGCGCGAGTCCTCGGAAGGAGAAGTTACCCTTGTGGTTGTCGTTCTCCATGATCGGCAGGGCGTAAACGTTGGCGACGAACAGCGCCACGTCGTCGGCCGAATCCAGCCCGAGATCCTCCATGAAGTCGCGCGTGATGGCGTCGATGTTCACTGGCACGTCCTTCAGGGCCTGCTTCGTGCGGTTGGCGGAGAGCGTGTCGTTGGCCGACCAGCCGGTGTCGCGCTCCGTCGCGATGATGAACGGGGAGAGCTCCACCGGCGCTTCCTGCGTTGACGCCGCTGGCGCGGGCGCGGTCTGGGCAAGAGCCGGGCTGGCCGCCACGCCAAGGCTGATCGCTAGCCAAGACATCGGGCGAAGCGGAAGGCGGATAACCGGGAGGCGGAGGGGCATTCTCATGATGAAAGAAGAAACGGGAAGGAAAGGGAATCAGGCGGACTGGCAACTGTCGCGAGGAGGTGCCCCGGTCCGCGTGTTCACTTCTTCTTCGGTGGCGGTGGGGTCTTCCCCTGTGCGCTAACGACCTTGGGCTTGTCGATCTTGCGCGCCCCCGCGGGCAGCTGCGCGGTGTCGAAGGGCTCCGGCTCGGTCGCGGGCAGCACCTTGAGGCGGATGTCCCGAACCTCGGTGCGGTGGGGGACTCCGGCGTGCAGCTGGATCGCGAGGAGTCCCTCCAGCGCGCGATTCTTCGCGTCGTGGTCGACAAAGACCGAGGTGACGCGGCCGTTGACGCGATGCTCGAGGCGGTTGCCGCGGGCCAGGACCGTGAACTCGTTCCACTGCGACAGGTCCGCGGCGACGGAAGGACGCTCGCGCACCAGCCAGCGCTGGCCGTCCGGGTCCATGACGACGTCCATGCCGTTGTAACCGAAGATGCCGCGGCCGCGTTCCTCGTAGGTCATCGCGGTGTGCACTTCCACCGGGTGCACGTCGCATTGGTAGCCGGAGATCGTCCACGGGGTGATCTCGGGCCGGCGCCGGCTGCGGTACTGGATGCCGGAGTTGTTGTCGCCGATCACGCGGATCGTCACGCGCAGCTCGAAGTCCCGCAGGGTGCCGTTCCAGATCAGGAAGGAGTTGGTCGCCGGTTTGCCCGGCTCGCTCACGCCCACGATCACGCCGTCCACCACGCGCCACAGCGCGGGATCGGCGTCCCATCCCTGGAGATCCCGTCCGTTGAAAAGGCGCTGGAAGCCGTCCTCGGCGGCCGGAGCGGAGACGAAGATCAGCAAGGCGATCAATGAGGCGGCGAAGGGGTTTTTCATCACGGTGAGCCTCACGGCGCTGCCTCCTCTGAGCAAGGCTGCGCCCGGCTGCCGGTCACGACACCGGCGGGCGGCCTTCGTGCCAGCGGGTCGCCCGTTGGAAAGCGTGGGCAAACTCCAGCGCCCGGTCGTCGGCGAACAGCGGAGCGTGGAAAGTGATCGCGGTCGCGTTGCGCCGCGGCGATCCCGCCGGCTGATCCTTCACCGGGGCGAATCCGGCTGGCACGCATACGGCCGGATGGCCCGTCGCGTTGGTGAGCGAGAGGTGGTCGCCCGGGGCCGGGGTGACCCAGACTTCGACGCGGTGGCGGGAGAAAAGCTCCTCGGTCTGCTTGATCAAGCCGGTGCGGACGCGGTTGGCCTGGATGTACTCCACGGCTGGAATGAAGCGGGCTTCCCGCATCGACTTTGCCCAATTGCTCGGGCGCGGCGCGAGGAGGTCGTCGATCTCGCCGGACAGCGTGAGGTCGGAGAAGGCCGCCGCCGCCTCGGCGCTGAGGATCGTGCTCACCACCCGTCCGGGAATCTTCGGCATCTCCACGGGCACGAGTTCAACCCCGAGCCCGCGCAGTGTTTCCAGCGCCCCGCGATACGCATCCCGCCACTCGCCTTCCGCGGCGAACTGCGCCTCCACGAACCCCACCCGCCTCCCGCGGATCGGGGCTGCCGCGCGCCAGTCAAACGGCGCATTGACTGCGCCAGGGTCGGCGGGGTCCGCCCCGTGGATCGAGGCAAAGATCAGGGCGCAGTCCTCGACGGAGCGCGCGATCGGGCCGATTTTATCCATCGACCAGGCGAGCGCCATCGCTCCCGCGCGGCTCACCCGGCCGTAGGTGGGGCGGAGTCCCGTGACGGCGTTACGGGTGCACGGGGAAACGATCGATCCAAGAGTTTCCGAGCCGATCGCGAAAGGCACCAATCCGGCCGCGACCGCCGCGCACGAGCCGGCCGATGAGCCCGAAGAGGGCAGAGCGGGGTTCCACGGGCATTTGGTGCGGCCGCCGAACCAGTCGGCGCCGTAGGCCAGCGCGCCGAGCGAGAGCTTGGCGACCAGCACGGCACCTGCCGCGTCGAGGCGGCGCACCACCTCCGCGTCGGTATCGAATGTCTGCTCGCGGAAGGGACGCGCGCCCCACGTGGTCGGATAGCCGCGCACCGCGAGGAGATCCTTCGCGCCCCAAGGCACACCGTGCAAGGGGCCGCGCCACTTGCCGGCGCGCAATTCCGCGTCGGCGGCGTCGGCCTGCCGAAGCGCGCGGTCAGCGGTCAGCGTCACGACCGCCTCCAGCGCCGGATCAATTCGCCGCAGGCGTTCGAGGCAAAGTTCCGTGAGCTCACGGGACGAGATCCGCCGCGAGCGGAGGAGCGAGGCCAGAGCTGAGACGGGCAGGAAAGCGAGGTCCCCCGGTGTGGTCGGGCGCTCCGCGTCGGGCGGCGTCCACGCCGATGAGGTCCCGGTGACGCCGGTGGCGGAAGCGAGCCCGGCGGCCGCGCGCAGGTCCAGGCCCAGGGCAGGAGGCACGGCGTTGGGGATGGGCTCGCGGCGGGTATCACGATAGCCCGCGGCGCGTGACGCGAGATCGCGGGCGAGTGGCGCGCGTTGATCCGCCGTGAATTCGACGGCGGCCACCCGTTCGGCCGCGGCGATAGTTTCCGGCGTGATCCCGACGGGATCTCCTGCCGGGACCGCGGGCGCGTTCGTCGGTGCGGCGGCTTGCATCGGCGAGGAGGCGAGGGGCAAGGCGGCGCTGGCGGCGGCGCGGGTTAGAAAGCGGCGGCGGTTCATGGGAATGGCCCTGAAGGGGTCAGGGCGTTGAGTGTTTCATCGAGTCCGGCGTTTCGAACTTTTAACCTCCGGACTCCCGGCCCGGGCGGAAAGTCCGGACCGGATCTCCTCCCTTGGTCGGGGGGGCCGTCAGAGGGTGTCGCGGAAGACCCGCAGCACGGACCAGCAGCCGTCGGGGTCGTCCTTGATGTCGGCGAAGAGGCGTGGGTTCGCCATGAACTCGCTGTAGCCCGGGAGCTTCGAGAGGTCGGGGTCATCGAGGTTGCGGAAGGCCATCGACCAGTCGCGGAAGCGGCGTTCCGGGATGGATCCCTCCATCACGACGGAGCAGGCCCGGTGCCGATTGTCGCTGGCGATCTTCGTGTACAAATCGCGCACCCGTTCCGAGTCGCCCTCCAGCACCTGCAGGAAGAGACCGGCCTTGTAGAGCAGCATGCCGGTGATCCCGATGCGGGAATTCTTCTCGCGGGCGATGGCGAGCAGTTCGGCGATTTCCGCGGGACCGAATTTCCGGCGGGCGGAGCTCACGTACATGAGAAAGTGCAGGCCGGAACCGGCCCCGGAGGCGACACCTCCGGCAGGGTTGGAACGGTTGGGGTTATTCATTGCGGGCGGTCCCTTCGGCGCGGGCCGGGGGGTGGGGACAGCGCGGCAGTCTCTAGTCCGCTCGCGGCGCGTCGAGCGGTTTTTCCGTGGTGCCGGCTCAGAACTGCTGCCGGTAGAAGTCGAGGGTGCTCCAGTAGTTGGCCGGGTCGCGGGGTAGGCTTTTAGGAGAGGTGCGCGGCGCGTTCATGAAGTCGGAAAAGCCCGGATGAGAGGCGATGCCGGCATCGTCGAGATTGCGGAACGCCATCCGCCACTCGGAGAAAATGCGTTCGTCGCCGTCACTCTCGTCGATCACGTCGCAGCTGGAGATCCGGGAGTCGTTTTTGATGCGGCCCAGCAGGTTGCGCACCGGGACGGCGGGTCCCTCGAGGGCCTGGATGAAAAGTCCGTCGCGGTAGAGCATCATGCCGGTGATGTCGTCGCGCTCGTTGTTCATCCGCGACCGCTCCAGCAGCGTCGCCAGATCCTCGCGCGAGAACGGCACGCGGGCGGTGGCGACGTACAGCACGCGGTGCAGCGGGCCGGTCGGCGGGATCGGAAGAGGGCCGGGGACAGTCATCCTGAACGGTCTGCCTAGGGGTTCTTTCGCGGCGCCGCAACCCCCGAAGCCAGCAGGGTCGCGCGGTGCGTCGCGGTATCGTGGGCCGCGTTCCAGGGTAGGGTGCGTTGCCCGCGCACGGCGGCGGCGAGATCCATGAACTCACCGTCGTAACGCCCGCCCTCGCGGGGCAGCCGCACGGTGTGCCGGCCCGCCTTGAAGCCGCCGTGCTCGCGTTTCAAAGATAGCGTCACGTTTCCTGACTCCAGCGGCAGCACTTCGCAGGTGCCATGCTTACCGGTGACGCTGAGCCTTCGTCGCTCGTTGCCGAAGGGGTCCGCGAGATTGATGCGTACGGTCGCGGTCGTGCGCCGGTACTCGAGCACGGCGAGCTGGTGATCAGGCAAACCGTCGTCGCGCGTCGGTGTGCGGTGGTGGTGCACGGCCACGGGCGGACCGAGCAGGTCGACGATCACGTCGATCAGGTGGCAGCCGAGCTCGAACATCGCCCCGCCCGGCAGATTTGCGGCGTAGTCACGCTCCGTTTCCCCCGCCGGCTTCCCCATCAGTCCCTCGACCTCCATGATCTCGCCGAGCCAGCCCTCCCGCACTGCGCGGCGCAGGAAGACGATGCCCGGGTTGTACCGGAGCATGTAGCCCATCTGCAGGATCAGGCCGCGTTGCTCGGCCTCCCCGCGCATCGCGGCGAATTCCGCGTGGTCGGTCGCACCTGGCTTGTCGAGATGCACGTGTTTCCCCGCGCGCAAAGCGCGCATGGCCGTGGCGCAGGCTTGGGCCAGCGGGGTCTCCACCGCGACCGCCCGCACCGTGGAGTCGGAGAGCAGCTGTGCTTCGGTCAGGCGAGGAACGCCCTAGTAGGCCGGTCCTCGCGCGCGGTCCTTCGCATCTGCCAGCCCGGCGATCCGCCAGAGCCCAGGCAGCGAGCGGATCGCCTGCATCTTGCCCGACGCATGGCTGTGCTCGACGCCGATCTGGCCGATGCCCAAAGGTGCAGGGACCTCCGCTCCCCGAGTGGCGAAAGGGAAAGCGACTGCCGCCGCGGCCGAACCATGCAGGATCCGGCGGCGTGTCCAGAGGGGTGAGGGAGCGGCGGACATCCGGCCGGAATTTCAGCGGGCCTCCGCCTTGCGCCGGATCACCCAGTCGATGATCGCGGCGGGGTCGTGCTCATGTCGCCAGGTCAGGGCCAGGAACTCCGCGGGCAGGATGTTGTGCTCGCGGAAGAATCGTCGGTCGCCGCCGCAGCCGTACATGAGCGAAGAAGGGAGCTCGCCACGCAGCTTGGCCCGCGCCTTCGGGAGCAATCGCGGCAGCCACGCGATGCCGCGCGCGGCTTCGGTCTTGGCGGGCAGGGAAGCCTCGTCCAGCGCCGTAGCCGGGGGGCGGCCGCCTTGCGCATTCAGGAAATAGTCGCGGCGAACCAACTCGATCGCGAGCGCCTGCTCGGGGCCGGGCTCCCCGCCGTAGCCGTTATGATCCTCGGCGTAATCGAGGAAGTTCTGCACGGTGAGGCCGTTGGCGGAAACGAACCGGCGCTCCTCGTCGGTCAACAGTGTCGCGGTGTCCCGTTGACCCGCGGCAAAGCGGGCGACGGCGGCGTCGTAGACCTTTCGGAAATCGCGGGCGAAAGAGTAGTGATCCATCCTGCCAAACAACCTTCGGGCCGCGGGCGCGTCAAACCGCCGAGTCGTCGGCCGGCCGGAAGTCGATCAGGCGCTTGTAGCGGTCGACGCGAGCCACCGCGACGTCGAGGCGGCCGTTGAGGGCGTAACGCTGGCGTTGGCGCCGGCCGGTGAGCGCGGCCTCGCCCTCGTCGAAATCGTAGCGGTCGGCAGGCAGCAATTCCGCCGGCACGAAGCCGAAGGTCATCGATTCAGTGAGCTCGACGAAGAACCCGTGCGGGCGCACGTCGGTGATCACCGCGGCGAAGCGCGCGGGCGGCGTCCGGCCAAGCTCTCGGTCGAAGAACTCAACCAGCTTCACCTTCACGCTCTCGCGCTCCGCCTCCGCGCTGTTGACCTCCGTGCGCGTGAGATGCTCGCCGAGCCGGGTCACCTGCGGGAGGTCGTGCGCGGCGGCCGGCGCTCCGGGTTTCGCGAGGTGCGCCGCCAGCACTCGGTGCACGACGAGGTCCGCGTATCGGCGGATGGGCGAGGTGAAGTGGGTGTAATCGCGCTTGTGCAGGCCGAAGTGGCCGTCGGGCGTGTGGCGGTAAGCCGCCTTGCGCAGGCTCCGCAGGAGCTGTGTGCGGAGAGTGTGGCCCTGCGGGTGGTCCGCCAGCAGCGCGAGCAGGCGCGTGAGCTCCCGCCGGTTCGAAAGATCGCCGGTCTTGATGCCGAACTTCGCCAGCGTCTCGCGCAGCTCGAGCAATCGCGCGGGCTCCGGGTCGTCATGGACCCGGTAAAGCGAGGGCAGGCGGCGGGTGCGGGTGAGGCGCGCGACCGCCTCGTTCGCCGCCAGCATGAACTCCTCGACGAGTTGGTGGCTCTCGTCGTGCTCGATGCGTTCCAGTCGCTCCGCGTGACCTTGGGCGTCCACGAGGATGCGGGTTTCCGGCATGTCGAGGTCGAGGCTGCCGTGCGCCATCCGGTCGGCGCGCAGACGTTTCGCGATCGCCCACAGGCTCCGCACCCATCCCTGGAGGTCGCGCAGCTCGCCCGGCGGGAGTTCGCGCAGCGGGCGTCCGGACGACCCGGTGCGGTGCCGGGGGGGAGAAGGCAGGGCGCGCACGCGCTCGAGGTCGTCCTCCGTGAGCAGCGCGTAGGCCTGCTTGTACGTCAGGCGCTTGCGGCTGCGGATGACGGTCTCGGCGAACTCGGTCTCACGGAGTGCCCCGCGGGCTTCGAACGTGAACAACACCGCCTTGCACAGCCGGTCCTCCGCCTCGACGAGCGAGCAAAGCCCGTTGGAGAGCTTTTCCGGCAGCATGGGAACGACCGTGCCGACGAGGTACGTTGAGTTGCCCCGGCGCTGTGCCTCGGCGTCGAGCGCCGTGCCCGGGCGCACGTAGGCCGAGACATCGGCGATGTGGACGCCGACCCGCACGGCGCCGTGCGCCAGTTCCTCGAGCGAAAGCGCGTCGTCGAAGTCCTTCGCGTCGTCCGGGTCGATCGTGAACACCGCCTTGCGCCGGAAGTCCTCGCGCCCCGTCGTCTGCGCGGCCGGCACGCGGTCCGGCAGCGCGGCGGCCTCCTGCTCGGCGGGCGCGGGAAACTCGCGGCTGAGGTTGTAGCGCAGCAGCACCGCGCGCATCTCCGCCTGCGGTTCGAAGGTCCGGCCGAGGCGCGCGACCACCACGCCCGCCGGGGGCAGCTCACGCCGGGTCCACTCCGCTAGCCTCAGCACGACCTTGTCTCCTTCCCGCGGGGCGGGACCGGACTCGGCGAGGTCGACGCCGGTGACTTGGATCTCGCGGCCGACGCGCGGATCATCGGGCAGCACCACGGGATGACGTCGCCCGCCCCGGAGTTCACCGATGATCGTGTCCCGCTCGCGCTCAAGCACGCGCACCACGCGACCGACCTTCTCGCCGGGACGCCGGCCCCGGCGACCCACGAGTTCGCGCACGATCACGCGGTCGCCCGGGAGGGCGACGTCGGTGTCATCCGGGGCGATCTGCAGGCCGACCTCGCCGGCCGCGCCTTCGCGCACAACGTAGGCGGAGCCACCAAGCCGGAACTGGATGCGGCCCACGCTTTCGCCTTGCTTGAGCTTCGGTTCGGATGAGGCGGGAGCGGGGGCGGCGTTCGCCACGGATGCGGCGACCGGTTTCGCCGACTTCGCGAACGGACTGGGCGAGCCGGGCGGCGGCATCGTCGGGCCGCGCCGCGTCGGGGTGAACACCGCGCGCGTGGCGGCGGGAGCAGGCGCGGCTTGCCGGGTCGGTTTCGACACGGGCAGCAGGCGTCCGCGGGAGTCGCGGCGGGCGAGTCCCGCCTTGAGCAGGGACTCGATCTCCTTGCGCACCGACGCCCGGGCCTGCTGGCGCAGTCCCAGCTGACGGCAGAGGCCGAATTCATCGGCGGGGGTGAAATTGTCGGCCCGGAGAAGGGCGAGAAGGCGTTCGCGGAGCGTCATCGGAATAGGGACAGCGCACCGGCGCGGCGCGCCCGGGCGTTTCGGATTGGCCTAGCTAAACTCCGAGGGTAGGGTTCGAGCGATGAAAATCGTCCACGTCGCGAGCGAACTCTTCCCCTACGTGAAGACTGGAGGTCTCGCGGACGCGGTGGGGGCGTTGACCGGCGCGCTGGCGGATCGCGGGCACGAGGTCGCGGTTTATCTGCCGGGCTACCGCGCGGTGCTGGAGCACAAGGATGCCGCGACGGCGGAGCGCAGCCACCGGCTCAAGGTCGAACAGGGGATCGAGTTCCTTTCGGGCGAGGTGCGGTCGTTTTCCCCGCGGCCCGGGGTCACGGTGCACCTTGTCTGCCGGGAGGAGTTCTTTGACCGTCGCGGCGCCTACGGGAACGGCGAGCGCGATTACGAGGACAACTCGGAGCGCTTCATCTTCTTCTCCAAGGCCGTCGTGGAGTCGCTGCGGCTCTCCGACGCGGGTGCCGACATCGTGCACTGCCATGACTGGCAGGCGGCGCTGGTGCCCGTGCTGCTGCGGCAAGCGGAGCGGCGCCACGGCGTGACGCTCGCGCTTAAGACCGTCTTCACCATCCACAATATCGCCTACCAGGGGGTGTTCCCGTCGCGCACGTTCACTCGCACCAATCTGCCCGATGAGTTGAACCAGATGGATGGCATCGAGTACTATTCGCAGATCAATCTGATGAAGGGCGGGATCCTGTTCGCCGATCGCGTCACGACGGTGAGCCCGCGGTACGCGCAGGAGATCCAGACTCCGGAGTTCGGCTGCGGCCTGGATGGCGTGGTGCAGACGCGCGCGGAGGATCTCGTGGGGCTCATCAACGGCGTCGACACCGCGATCTGGAATCCGGCGAGCGATGAGCAGCTGCCGGCGCGTTATTCGCGTCAGAACATGTCGGGCAAGAAGGTTTGCCGGGCGGAGTTGCTGAAACGCTGCGGTTTCACCGGGGCGTTCAGGGGTCCGGTCTTCGGGGTGGTCGCGCGGCTGGCGGCGCAGAAGGGGGTCGACCTCATCCTCGCCAACCGTGACTTTTTCCAGTCGAACGACGTGCGTCTCGTGTTGCTCGGCTCGGGTGACCGCCGGCTGGAGGAGGAAGTGCGTGCGCTGGCGCGCGAGGCGCCGTCGAAGGTGCATTTCACGCCGCGACTCGACGAGGCCATGAGCCATCTGATCGAGGCGGGATCGGATTTCTTCCTCATGCCCTCGGTGTTCGAGCCTTGCGGCCTCAACCAGATGTACTCGCAGGTGTACGGCACGGTGCCGTTGGTCAGCCGCGTCGGCGGTCTGGTCGACACGGTGATTGATGCCGACGACGATCCCAAGCATGGCACCGGCTTGATCTGCGACCCGAGCAGCACCGGCCTCCTCGAGGCGCTGCAGCGGGCTTTAGCCTTGTTCGCCGACCCGGCCCGGTACGGCGCGGTCCAGCAGCGTGGGATGGCCCGTGACTTCAGCTGGAAGTCGGCCGCCGGGGCTTACGACCGGCTTTACCAGGATTCGCTGTGAGGCCGCGTCCGCCTACCAGCGGACCTTGGCGGGGAAGAACTCGCGGATCAGATCCTCGTAGTACGGGCGGAGCTTCGCGACGTCTGGCGCCTCGTGGCTCTTGGTGTAGAGGTCGTAGGTGTTGAACTTCAGGACCCATTCCTTCATCGCGCGATCCTTCGCGGTGGCGAATTGGTCGTAGGCGCCCTCGCGGTGCCACGGGTAGAAGCTGTGGTACCGCAGCATGTAGAGACCCTCCTCGGGGAGGTAGTCTTTGCACACGTGGTAGATGTACTCGTCGTGGCCCCAGGAGAGGGCGACCTTGTCGAGCCCGCAGCCCTCCTCGTAGACCCCGTTGGGCGTCTGAAAGCGCGCGTGGTTGGCGTCTGGGTTGGCCGCGAAGAACTCGGGGAACACATTCTTCGGCGAGAACGCGCAACCGGTGGCGAAGGTATCGCCCACCACGGCCCACTGCGGCTCGCCCCAGAGGCAGAGAATCTTGCCGAGGTCGTGCACGAGGCCGGTGAGGATCATCCAACGCGGCTGGCCATCGCGGCGCATCGCCTCCGCGGTCTGCAGCAGGTGCTGGAGTTGGGAGAGATCGGTGTCGGGGTCGGAGTCGTCGATCAGCTGGTTCAGGTACTCCATCGCCTCCCATACACTCATCTGCATGCGATTGAGGCCGAGGTATTCCTTCCGCTTGGCCTGCCCGAAGTCGTAGGTCTGGTGCGTGTGGTTCAGCCGGTAGAACTCCCGCACGCTCGGGCGCGCCTCGGCTTCATACTGGCGGAATTCCTCCTTTTTCTTGTCCGCCGCGATCCCGACCGGCGGCGCCCGCCGCGTGCCGCCCGCGGGCGCGGGAGCCGGCTCCGGGTAGCGGGTCTTCAGGAAGTCCTCCCATTCATCCATGCTGGCGAGAGGTTGGGAATTGTTCTCGGAGAGGTTGGATTTCATGAAAATAGGGGAGGGTTGGCGGTCAGTTGTCCGTCGTGAGGTAGCGCCGGTCGCGGATCGGGCGCAAGTCGGAGTTGCCGGTGTGCGACGCCGGCATCCCGCGGGGGAATTCGCGGTTGACGGCACTGCGCGCGAAACGGACTTTCCGCCTGCGCCGGCTCCGGGTTTCGCGGACCGGTCCCCCAACCCCTCGTCAACCCACGCCATGAAGTCCGTCCTGCGTTCCGCCCTGCTTCTGCCGCTGATCGCCGTCCTCGCCGGCGCCGCCGAAACGTACCGCATCGCGGTCGTCCCGAAGGGCACCACCCACGAGTTTTGGAAATCCGTCCATGCCGGCGCCATGAAGGCCCAGCAGGAGCTCAAGGCCGAGGGCGTCAACGTGCAGGTCATCTGGAAGGGTCCGCTCCGTGAGGACGACCGCGAGCAGCAGGTGCAGGTTATCGAGAACTTCACCGCCCAGCGCGTCAGCGGCATCGTCGTCGCCCCGCTGGATCGCCGCGCCCTCGTCGCCCCCGTCGAGGCCGCCGTCCGCGGCAAGATCCCGGTGGTCGTGATCGACTCCGGCATCGAGTCCAAGGCCCCCGCCAGCTACATCTCCACCGACAACCGCGAGGGCGGCCGCATCGCCGCGCGCGAGCTCGGCAAGATGCTCGGCGGCAAGGGCAATGTCATCCTGCTGCGCTACGCCGTCGGCTCCGCCAGCACCGAGGAGCGCGAGGAGGGGTTCCTCGAGGTCATGCGTCGCGACTTCCCCAACATCAAACTCGTCTCCACCGACCAGCACGCGGGCGCCACCCGCGACACCGCCAAGCGCGCCTCCGAGAATCTCCTCAACCGTTTCGGCCGGCAGGTTAACGGCATCTTCTGCTGCAACGAGACGGCCGGTGTGGGCATGATGCAGGCGTTGCGCGACGCCGGACTCGCCGGCGGACGCGTCAAGCTGGTGGCCTTCGATTCGGGCGAGACCCTCAACGCCGGCCTCAAGGCGGGCGATGTGCAGGGTCTGGTGGTCCAAAATCCCATGAAGATGGGCTACCTCGGCGTGAAGGCCATCGTGACCATGCTGCGTGGCGGCAAAGTCGAGCCGCGCGTCGACACCGGCGTCGGCTTTGTGACCAAGGCCAACTTTGATTCGCCGGAGATGGCGGAGCTGGTGAACCCGCCGCTCGCGAAGTACCTGAAGCCCTGATT
>CAIUOU010000091.1 GCA_903900845.1 uncultured Opitutia bacterium | reverse complement strand
CGGCCCGGCGCCGGAGCCGTTTTCTCTTTTTCCATCCGGGCCCGGGTCGATCAGCCCGCAAGGCCCCCGAGCGCCGCCGGTTCGCGGGTCGCGCTGGTGGCCGCCCGAGGTCGCCCACGCGAGGCCCTCGCCGCCCTCCTGAGCTCCTGGAGGGTGGAGGTGGTCGAGGCCGACTCCCTGGAGACGTTACCGGCGGGCCAATGGACCGCCCTCGTGCGGGATCTGGGTGAGGCCGAGGCGCTCCGGCTGGCGTGTGAGGAAAAGATCGCGAGCGAAGCGGAGGGCAGCACGGTCGCGCTCGTCCCGCTTTCGCTGGGATCCGGGCCGCAGGCCGCGTTGCGCGAGAGGTTCCGGGGACTGGTGACCAAGCCGGTGCGCGCGAAGACGCTTTTCCCGCTGGTCTCCGGCCAGACCCGGAGCCGGCCCGCCCCGGCGGCGCGTACGCAGTTCGGCTTCGCGGTGCTGGTCGCGGAGGACAACGTGGTGAACCAGCGGCTCATCCGGCTCATGCTGGAGAATTTCGGGTGCACCGTTTCCATGGTCGATAACGGCCGGGCCGTGCTCGCGGCGCTGGCCGGCGCGCCGCGAGCGCCCGATCTGGTGCTGCTCGACATGCACATGCCGGAGCTCGACGGCCTGGAAGTGCTCCGCGCGCTCCGTTCGGGTGAGGCCGGGGCGGTCGGCCGCGACATGTGGGTGGTCGCCCTGTCGGCGGATGTCCGTCCCGAACAGCGCGCGGCGGCAAGCGAGGCGGGAATCGACGAATACCTCACCAAGCCGGTCAACCTGCGCGGCATCGAGGAAATGCTGTTCCGCTTCCAGGCTGCGCGCCGTTGAGGCGTGGCTGGCGGTGGCCGGTGAATTGTGTCGCCCGCCCGGGGCCGGGCCGCAGGCTCGCGCGCCTTTCCATCGGATGAATTCCCGGCCGACCGATCTCCGCCTGCGCGCCGTGCTGATGCTGCTGCTGGCGAATCTTTTCTGGGGTCTGAGCTTCCCGCTGATCAAGGCGATCAATCTTCTGCACGCCGAACTGGTGCCGGCCGCCGGCACGTGGTTCTCGGCGATTTACACCGTGGCGCCCCGCTTCCTGCTGGCGGTGGGATTGCTGCTCGCGCTGCGTCCCTCGGAGATCTGGCGGGCGACGGGTGGTGAGCTCCGGCAGGGCATCCGGCTCGGCTTCTTCACCGCCGCGGGCATGCTGCTGCAGAACGACGCGCTGCAGTTCACCTCCGCGAGCACCTCCGCGTTCCTCACCCAATTCTACGCGATCATGATCCCGGTGTGGCTGGCGATCCGCGCCCGCACCAACCCGGGCGGCCGCGTCTGGCTGTCCTGCGCGCTGGTGCTGGCCGGCGTCGCGGTGCTCGGCGGCTTCGACTGGCGCGAAATGCGGCTCGGGCGCGGGGAGTGGGAGACGCTGCTTTGCTCCGTGTTCTTCATGGGCCAGATCCTCACCCTCGAGCGTCCGGAATTCGCCGGCAACCGGCCCGACCGCGTGACCTTCGTGATGTTCTCCACGCAGGCCGTCGTCTTTTCCGTGCTCGCGCTGGCGTTCGCACCCGACGTCGCGACGCTCGCCGCGCCTTGGCGGAACGGCGCCTGGGTGGTCTTCACGGTCGCGCTCACACTGGTCTGCACCATCGGGGCCTTCTCGATCATGGTCGCGTGGCAACCGCGGATCACCGCCACCGAGGCCGGCCTCATCTACTGCGTCGAGCCGATCTTCGCCTCGGCGCTGGCGTTGTTCCTGCCCGCGCTGCTGTCGGCCTGGGCCGGCATCAGCTATCTGAACGAGACCGCGACCTGGACCCTGGTGGCGGGCGGGGGCCTGATCACCGCGGCCAATGTGCTCCTGCAGCTGCGGCCGCCTGCGCGCAATTAAGCGGCGGCCGCGGTGGATGGGAATTGGCTTGGTGACGCTCGCGCCGCCGGCATCGTGCGGCCTGTGGCTAAGCCTCCCGCCCCGGATCTCTGGCGCGCCGTGCTGCTCCCGGTCCTGCTCAGCGGGGCGGCCGCGTTCGGTCTTTCCCGGCTGCCGGTGCTCGAATCGGTCGAGCATGTGGCTTGGGACGGTCTTGTGCGGCTGCGGGCGGAACTGCAGCCGCGCAACCCATCCGATGCCATCGCGCTGATCGGGATCGACGAGGCCAGCCTGCGGGACTTCGGCCGGTGGCCATGGCCCCGGCGGCTTCACGGCGACTTCCTGCTGCTGGCGGGTCTCCGGCGTCCGAGCGTCACGGCGTGGGACATCCTTTTCACCGAGCCCTCGGCTGAGGCCGAGGATGACGCGCATTTGGCGCGCGGGGTGGCGGGGGCCGGCGGTGCGGTGGTCTTTGGGGCGATGGGCGCCGACCTTGGTGAAGGATCGGCGCCCGACTCACCCGAGATGGCGGGCGTGCGGCCCGGAGCGTTGACGCGCGTCGAGGGCGACCGTTCCCGGATCCTGGGAGCCGGGGCCGCGCTGCTGCCGGCCGGTGAGGTGGCCAAGCGGGCCGACATCGGGTTCGTGGATACCCCGCCGGACCGCGACGGGACGCGCCGCATGGTGCCCCTCATGGTGCGCGTGGGTGATGATGTGCTGCCCTCGCTGAGTCTGCGCGCGCTGATGGCCCATTGGCGGGCGGAGCCGGGGGATGTCACCGTGCGGCTCGGCGAGGGGGTCGAGGTGCGCGGGCGGCTGGGATCCGCCCGTATCCCGATCGACGCGGCCGGACGTTACCGCGTGAATTTCCGCCACGGCGTCGAGGATCTTGCGACCTACGGTTACAGCCAGGCGCTGGCCCAGTTGGCCGACCGCCATGAGCGGAAGCCAGGCCGGGTTCCCCAGCTCACGGGTCGCATCGTGCTGGTCGGGCAGACCGCGGCGGGGTTGACCGACCTCGCGCCCACGCCGCTTGCGGCCCAGACCCCGCTGGTGCTGGTGCACGCCAACGCGCTCGAGAACTTCCTCAGCGGGGACTATCTGCGCCGGGTGCCGGCCGGATGGATCTGGCTCGGACTCGGCCTGGTCGGCGGGCTCTGCGTGTGGCGCTTCGCCGAGCGCGAGCTGCGGGAGCACGCCTTGATCGCGGCCGGGGTGCCCGTGGTGTTCCTGCTCGGCGCCACGCTGGCCTGGGTCGAGGGCAGCATCGTCATCCCGCTGACGGGACCGCTGCTCGGCTTCGGCGCGTTGCAGGTCTTCGCCATCTCGCGCCGGGTGCTCGCCGAGCAGCGGGCGAAGGAGCGCATCAAGGGCATGTTCGGCACCTACGTCTCGCCCGAGGTCGTCGAGCGCATGGTGCGGGCGCGCGAGATGCCGCGGCTCGGCGGAGCCTCCGAGGAGATCACCGCCTACTTCAGCGACATCCAGGGTTTTTCCACTTTCTCCGAGCAGTTGCCGCCCGAGCGCCTCGTCGAACTTCTCAATGACTACCTCTCCGCCTGCACCGATGTCATCCAGGCGGAGGGCGGCACGCTGGACAAATACATCGGTGACGCGGTCGTGGCGATGTTCGGCGCCCCGGTCACCCTGCCCGGGCACGCGCACCACGCGTGCGTGGCGGCGCTACGTTCGCAGGCCCGGCTGGAGGAACTCCGCCAGGTCTGGCGGGACGTCGGTTCCTGGCCGGAAGCGGTGACCGCGATGCAGTCCCGCATCGGCCTCAACACCGGGCTGGCGGTGGTGGGCAACATGGGCAGCCGGGTGCGGTTCAATTACACCATGATGGGCGACGCGGTGAACCTCGCCGCGCGCATGGAGTCGGGCGCGAAGCACTGGGGCGCCGCCGTCATGTGCACCGAGTCCACGCGGGCGGCGAGCGAACGGCATGCCCCGGGCCGGGTCGTCTTTCGTCCGCTCGGACGCATCGTGGTCAAGGGACGCGCCGAGCCGGTTCTCTTCCACGAGGTCCTCGCCGAGGCTGGAGTCTTGACGCCGGATGACGCGGGGTGCGTCGAGAACTTCACCCGCGGGCTTTCGCTGTTCGCCGCGCGCGATTGGGACGGTGCCCGGCGGGCTTTCAGCGCGAGCGCCGCGCTCGAGCCGAGGTCGCCGGGGCGCACGCCGGGCGTGCAGACCAACCCCTCGCTCGTTCACCTGGAACTGGTGGAACGCTTCCGGCGCGAGCCGCCTCCCGCGGGGTGGGACGGCACGCATGTGATGACGGAGAAATGAACGACGCCCGGCCGGGCTGTTCCGGCATTGCGTCGCTGATCCCGCCGGACACCGTGGCGACGTTTCACCCCGCTCCACTCCCATGATCACTCCGCGCGTCCGCCCTCTGCTCGCCTGCTTCCTGTCCTTCCTGTTTCTGGCTTCCGCCGCTTCAGCCCAGCAGGAGGCCACCATCCTTAAGATCGTCGGCCAAGGCGCCGTCGTGGTCCTGCCCGACGGCCGCACCGTGGACGCCGCCGCCGGGCTCAAGGTCCCGGAGACGGCTTCCATCCGTTCGGGCGCCGCGGAGGTTTACCTCGAGGCGGTGTCGGGAGCCATCGCGACGATCAAGCGCGACAGCGAGGTCCTGGTGACGACGCTCACCGGCAACGCCCCTACGCTGGAGCTCAAGGGCGGCAGTCTCGTTTCGCAGGTCGACCGGGCGAAGCTGGCCGGCCGCACGTACGGCGTGAAGACGCCGCGCGGGGTGGCCGCGGCCCGCGGTACGGTTTACACCGTGAATGTGCAGGGTACCACCTACACGGTGGTCACCGCCTCCGGTACGGTCACGATCTCGGCGCCCAATCTGCCCGCGGTCACTCTCGGCGCCGGCGCGGTCTCCGTTTCCACCGTCAACGACGGCGCCGCGATGTCCGCCACCGCGATCGCCCAGTCGAATCCCGAGGTCATGGCCGCGGTCAACCAGGCCGCGGCGGTGGCCGTCGCCGCGGTCGCGGTCGTGGCCGCGAGCCCGGAAAGCTTCGGCCCGGCGACTTCCGCCACCGCGGTCGCGGAACTCTCCGCCACGGTCGCCACCGTCGTGAATGCGGTGCCGACGGCCGTGGCCCAGGCCGCCGCCAGCGCGGCGAGCGCCGCGCCCACACAGGCTGCCGCCGTCGTGACCGCCGCGGTCCAGGCCGCGGCCTCCTCGGGCAACGCGCAGACCGTCACCCAGGTCGCGCAGACGGTGACGCAGGCCGCCGCGCAGGGAGCCGCCCAGTCTGTGGCCGCGCAAGCCGCCGCGGGGGCCGGTAACGCGCAGGCCGCGACGCAGGCCGCCGCCACCGCCGCCCAGCAGGTCGCGCAGCAGGTCTCGCAGGCCGCCGCGCAGGCGGTGCAGCAATCGATGCCGTCCGCGGCCGCCCAGGTCTCGCAGGCTGCCGCCCAAGGCGCCGCTTCCGGTGCGGCCGCCGCTGCCACCCAAGTTGCCACCAGCGCCGGCGCGAACGCGACGCAGGCGGCCTCGGCCATGGCCTCTGCCGCGGCGCAGGGTGCAACCGCGGGTGCGGGCGGCTCCGCCGCCTCCGCGCAGGCCGCGGCCCAGGGTGCGGCCCAGGGCGCCTCCCAGGTCGCCGCGCAGTCCGCGCCGCAGCAGGCGGCCGCCATCGCCCAACAGAGCGCGAGTGCTGCCGCCTCGGGTGCCACGACCGCGGTCGCGCAGTCCCAGGGCCAAGCTGCCGCTCAGTCCGCCGCTCAGTCCGTCGCGAGTGGTGCCGCCACGGGCGCGGCGCAGGGCGCCACCTCCGGCGCCACGTCCGGCGGCTCTTCGAACGTGAACGCCAATGCGATCGCGAACTCTGCGGCCAGCGGCGCCGCCACGGGTGCGAGCCAGGGTTCCGGCGCCACCGTTACCCCGCCGACCGTCAATGTCGCCCCGTCGACTCCGGCCGCTCCGCCGGTGACCACGCCTGTCACACCGATCGATCCGGCGATCAATGTCAGCCGCTCGAACTGAGCGGCTCGAGCTGGCGGCTCCCGGTTCCTACCTGCCCGGCGGATTCGACGGCGGTGTCACGATGATCGTGGCTCCGCCCGCGCCAGGGTTGACCGCGGGGTTCGTCTCGCCGGTGGAAAAAGTCATCACCCGAACATTTTCCCGCACGCCCGCGCCCGGGTTATCCGTGGAAAGCGTCGATTCCGCGGAGATCATCATCTGCCGCGCGGGGCCGACCGCACCCGGAGTGCCGGCGGGCAGCACGGGATAGACGCTCTGGCCGCCGATCGCGAGCGCGGCTCCGGGTCCGTTGGCGGGCGGCGTGGTCGAGAATGCGAGGCCTCCGGCCAGCATGCCCATCCACGGCGAACGTTGCCCGTAGGCTTCGGCGGCTTCCTGGCCCAACGCCGCGACCAGCTCAGACTTCGCGCGCGCGGCGAGTTCCTGGATCTTCGCGCGGCGTTGCGGCGCGGCGATCGCCGGGTCGCCGTTGAGGAGCTGCGATTCCGCGGCGAGGGAATCACGCAGCGTGGCCACGCGGTCAGTGGTCGCCGGCGGCAGGTTCAGTCGGTTGACCAGTGATTCGACGGTGCCGAGATCGGAGTCGGCCGCGCGCTGGAGCCGGGACCATGCCGTCTCGCCCACGGCGGCGCGGATGTCCTCCTGCAGCCGTCGCTGCGCCTCGGCGAAGGCGCGCATGCCCTCGGGAGTGGCTCGCGCCCTGGCATTCTCCAGGGGGAACTTCTCGTCGAACGCGCGCTGCAGATCATAGATCTGCCGGAACTCGCTCTCCGTTTCGATCGCTTCACCGTAGCGTGCGCGCACCACCGCCGACGAGGCGGACGTGCGCATCGTGAACTCGGCGTACTCCTCCGGGGTGAACAGCGCCGCGATGTCGCGCTCCCGCTCGGCGCGCAGGAGTTTCAGGCGCTCGCGGTCCGACGCCAGCTGGACGCCGTTGGCGCCGAACTTGGCCGTGAGTTCCTCGTAGTCCTGGTTGATGCGCCGCAGTGCCTCCCGCTTCGCGGGCGGCAGAAACGAGATCAGGCCGGGGTCGCCGGAGCCGAAAACGCCCTTGGGGTCGATGCCGGCGCCGGCGAGCGCGTCGGTGACTTCGCGGCGCCAGCGGGTGCGCTCCTCCAACGCCGGTGCTCCCGCCCTGGCTCCGCGCCACCAACGCGGGTCAGCCGCCGCGGCGGGGGCCTCGGCGGCCAGCGCGGTGAGCCGCCGGCCGAGCGCCAACTCCCGCACCAGCGGCGCCGGGACGCCGGCGGCCGCGAGGGCGGCGGTGTCCCCGGAAGCGAGAGCGGCGCGCAGCGCGGGGTCGGTCGCCGGCGCGGAGGCGGCGGCCGAGGGTGTTTTCGCCGCGGCGGTTGGCTTCCCGCCGTCGCGGGTGACGACCAGCACCACCAGCGTGGCATTGGCGGCGAGGGAGGTGGCGAGGAGGAGCGGGATGGTCTTCACGGTGGAAACAGGACGCCCGTGGCGCGGGAAGGTTCCCGCGTCAGGTGCGCGCCCGCGTGGCCAGGAGTGAGCGCACGGACACGCCCGCGATCACCACCGCGCCGCCGAGCAGCGCGAGGCCGGAGGGTGCCTCGCCCATGAAGAGCAGCACCCAGAGCGGGTTGAGGAGGGGCTCGATGATCGGGATGAGCACGGCCTCGAGGGCGGTGACGTGCCGGATGGCGCGCGCGTAGAGCCAGTACGAGAGCCCGAGTTGCACGGTGCCGAGGGCAACCAGCGCAACCCAGCCGCCGGCCGGGAGCGGGGGAGCCCGCAGGATCCAGGGCAGGCAGATCAGGCCGGCGAGGATGTTGCCGAGGATGATCGACTCCACCGGCGATCCGTCCTTCTGCCGCCGGAGCGCGACCACGGTGGCGCCGAAGCTCAAGCCGCTCAGCAGGGCGAGCAGGTCGCCGGCGAGGTGGCCGGATGCGAGGCCGTCCTGCAGGAAGATGGCCATGCCGCCGAGGATCACCGCGATGGCGAGCCAATCCAGGCGCGACGCGCGCTCGCCGAGGAAGCGTGCCCCGAGCAGGGCGACCCAGACGGGCGCGGTGTACTGGATGAGGATGGCGTTGGCGGCGGTCGTAAGGGTCGTCGCCCAGCAAAACAGCACGGTGCAGAGGGCGTAGAGCACCGCCGCGACCACCTGCGCGCGGGAGAAGTGAAAACGCAGCCCGCGGCAGGTTAGCAGCAGGAACACCGCCGCGATCGCCCCGCGCCCGCCGGCCACGGCCAGGCCCGACCACGTGGTGCCGACGTGCTTGATCAGCACTCCGGCCAGGCTCCAGCAGAGGGCCGCGCCGATGAGCTGCAGCACGGAACGGTTGTGGACGGAGCTCATTTCGGGGCGGCGATTGCGGGCCGGCGCCGTGTGCCGCGCAACGAGAAATCGGTGGCGGCGTCCGCCAGTCCCGCCATCCTTGCCGCATGCCAGCGCCCGTGACACGAGGCTCCCTCCCACCATGAGCCCGATGCGTCGTTTCACGTGGGCTGTTCTCTTGGTGGCGGGCACGGCCGCACTCTGGCTCGCCTCCCGTCCGGCGGCACCGTCGCGCTCCGGGCCCGCGCCCGGGTCGGGCACTCCGCGGGCGGCCGGGAGGGAACCCGGAGCCCAGGGCGAGACCACACGGGATTCCGGTGCCGCCGCGCCGCTCCCGGCGGAGGAGAAGCGGGCCCGGGTGGAGCGCATCAAGCGGGATTACGACGAGGTGAGGACCCGCGCCGCCGCCGATTACGCCGCGGCTGGCGGTTCCTTCCCCGGCGGCCTCAACGCTTTCCTCCGTCAACTCGCGCTGCTCGAGCGCGAGAAGCGCGCGGATCTCGCCACCGTGCTGTCCGCCGCCGAGCTCGACGAGCTCGAGCTGGCCGAGACCAACGCGGGGCAGACTGTCCGCCGCGCACTCGCGGGCACGGGGGCGGCCGAGGCGCAGGTGCGCGCCGTTTTCCAGCTGGAGCGCGAGTTCCAGGACCGCTTCGCGCTCGTCTTCGATCTCACTCCGGCCGCGTTGCTCGAGCGTCAGCGGGTGCGCGACCAGTACGATGAGCGGATCCTCGCGGTTCTCGAGCCCGCGGACGGGCTCGCGTGGCTCGCGGCCCGTGACGGCGACCAGGGCCTGATGAACGAGTGGGTGCGTCAGCGCGGCCTGCCGCCGGGCGTCTCGCTCGAGTTGTGGCGCATCAAGGCCGGTTTCGTGCTCCGCCGGCTCGAGTTGAAGACGGCGGAGAAGCCGTCACCGCTGGCGCTCGGGGAGCTGATCCGCGACACGGAGCGGCGTCTGGCGGCGGCCGCCGGGCCCGACGCTCCCGTGCGGGAACGCGACGGTGCTTTCCGTTGGTTGCCGCGTCCCTGATCAGGCGCGAGCCGGCGTGAAGCGGCCGGGCGGCGCGATCCGCGGGGCCCGCAGCAGGCCATGGTTGACCGGCCGGCGCTGGTCCGCGGTGAGGGGCGGCAGGTCGGGCAACGCATCAAGGCGCGACTCCCGCAGCCAGTGGCGCGCTAGCGCCCGGAAGGTATCCCAGCGCTCCGCGATGAATTGGTCGCGCGCGGTCATCGTCGCGCCGTCGCCGACCAGTGGTTCCGCCGCGGCGGCCTGCCGGAGCAGGCTGCGCCACTCGGTGAGCAGGCGGTCGATGTCGCCGCGTCCCGCCGTTTCCACCTCCTCGAGCACCTCGCGCGCGCGGGCCCCTTCGGCGACGAGGGCGCGCACGGCGTCGCCGGCGCCCGAACCGTACTGCGGCGGCACTCCGTCCCGCAGCCAGCCGTCGATCGTCAGGCGCCGGTAGGCCTGCCGGCAGGCGTCGGCGAGCCGGCCGAGCCAGCGCGGATTGGTCCCGGTGAAGCGGTCCGCCGCGAATAGATCGGCGGCGTCGAATAGCAGGTCGTCGAGTGGGTAGCGGTGGTTCTCCAGGGCGGCGGCGAGCGCCAGGCCCTCGGGCCCGAGGAAGAAGGACGCGACCTCGCCGCGCACGGTGAGCCGGAGGCCGCGGTCGAGTAGCCCGGTGCGCTGCCACTGCCAAAGCAGCGTGGGCTCGGGGGAGAGCGCGAGGCAGTCGGCCCGCCAGGCGCAGGCGGCGCACGCCGGCAGGGGATTGCGCTCGCGGCGCACCACGCGCGCGCGGCCTGTGTCGGTGCGCTCCCCGCAGGGCAGCGTCGCGGCCAATCCGGGAGGCGTGTGCTCGGCCCCGGTGGGCACGGGCACGGCGGTGAACAACCGCGCGGCCTCGGTGCCGGCCAGCTCTCCCGCGTCGCGGCCGCCGCGCAGCTGCCGCAGGAAGAGGGCCCACGGCAGGGGGGCGGCGCGTCGCAGCCGCAGCGGCTCGGCCCGGCGTAGTCGGGGCGTGCTGCCGCTCACGAGCACGTAGCCGGTGTCGTCCAGGCCACGACGGCCGGCGCGGCCGATCATCTGCAGGAGATCGTGCGGCGCGATCTCCCGCTCCAGGTTGTCGTGGCGGTAGCTGCCCGCCGTGATCATCACCGAGCGGAGCGAGAAATTGATCCCGGCGCTCAGCCCGAGGGTGGCGACGACCGCGCGCAGCTGGCCTGCCTTCGCGAGGGGCTCGATGACCCCCGCGCGCTGCGCATAGCTCAGGCCGCTGTGGTGGCAGGCGACCCGCGCGCGGAGCAGCCGCGCAAGTCCGGGCCCGCAGAGCCGCTCCTGCTCCGGCGTGAGCGTGAGCGGATCAGCCAGCGGCAGTTCACGCGCGAACTGCCGGGCCAGACGCTCGGCGTCCGCCCGGTGCGGCGCGAAAAGCAGCACGGGGCCGAGATTCTCGCGGAGTGCGCCCGCCACGCGGCGCGACCAGAACCCCTCGATGCACCGTGGCAGGCCGTGGATGAGCTCGTCCACCTCCACCTCCTCCAGCTGCACCGGCCGCTCGCGGTGCCGGATCACCGCGGTGCGGCGCCCGAGCCGGCCGAGCCAGGCCGCCACCTCGTCGGGATTCGCCACCGCACCCGAGAGCAGCAGCAACTGGAGCCCGCGCGGAGCGAACAGCACGACACCCTCGTAATGGTTCCCGCGGTGCGGATCGGCGATCCACTGGTACTCGTCGATCGCCAGCAGCCCGAAGGGCCGGCGCTCCCGCGGGCCCGGTCGCCCCACGACGATTCCCTGGACGGCCTCCAGCGTGGCCACGACCACGGGGGCCTCGGGGTTCACGCATAGGTCGCCCGTCATGATGCCGGCTTCCCAGCCGCGGGCGCGCCATTCGGCGAACTTGTCGTTGGCGAGCGCGCGGGTCGGCACGGTGAAGAGCGCCCTTCGCGTGAAGGCCGTCTGCTCCACCCAGCGCTCGAAGACATAGGTCTTCCCCGCTCCCGTCGGCGCGTCGACGATCACGTCGCGCCCGTCCCGCAGGCCGGCCAGCGCCTCCGCCTGCCACCGGTCGGGCAGCATCAGCTTCTGCAGGCCGGCGAAGGCGTCGGAGAGCACGGGTCGAGCGTGGCGCACGGCGGCGGCGCGTCAAACGGCCGCGTCGTTTCCGCGCCGGCGTTTGCGCCCGGGGGCGGTCCGGCTCCCTTCCGGCATGCTCGCGTCCCATTCCCTTCCGGACTCCGCCCGGTTTCCCGCGGTCCCGGCGCGTCCCGCGGGCCGGCCGGTGATGCGGCAAGGCTGGCGCGACCTGTTGTTCCTGCACTGGGAGGTGCCGGTCGACGTGATCCGCGCGACGCTGCCCTACGGTTTGGAGCCCGACACGTATGGCGGACGGGCCTTCCTCGGGATTGTGCCTTTCCGCATGGAAGGCGTGCGGCCCGCCTTCCTTCCCGCGGTGCCGGGCCTTTCGGATTTCCCCGAGCTCAATCTCCGCACCTATGTGCGCGATCGCGCGGGCGTGCCGGGGGTCTGGTTTCACTCGCTCGACGCGGGCGGCCGCTTGGCGGTCGCGATCGCGCGGGGTTTTTTCCACCTGCCTTACCATGCGGCGCGGATGGAAATCCGGAAAGACGCAACAGCCGGCGCCATCTCCTTCGCCTCGCGTCGCTGCGCGGGCGGGGGCGAGTCCCGCTTCGAATGGCGGCCGGGCCCGGCCCTGGCGCTACCCGCCGCCGGCTCGCTGGAGCATTTCCTCGTGGAGCGCTACCGGCTGTATGCGGCGGGCCGAGGACGGCTCTTCCGCGGCGCGGTGGCGCATCCACCCTACGCGCTGCGGCGGGTGGAGGTGGCCCGTTGCGCGGAAAGCCTCTTCGCCGCCGCGGGTTTCACGGCGCCGGCCCGCGCGCCCGACCATGCCGTGTGCTCGGACGGGGTCGACGTCGAGGTGTTCGGCCTCGATGAGATCGGCCGCGAAGCGGTGCGGCCCGCGATCCCATGAGGGGCGTGCGAAAGGAGAACCTGCCCGAGAAGCCGTGCGCGGTGTGCGGACGGCCGTTCGTCTGGCGCCGCAAGTGGGCGCGCGTCTGGGACGAGGTGAAGTATTGCAGCGACCGCTGCCGGTCGCGTCGCGGGGAGGCGGCCCGGCCGCCGGCCGGTCAGGTTCCGGGGGCGGACGGTGGCGCGAGGCGCGCGACGCGCTCGGGCAGCAGCGCGTAGAGCGCGCCGTCGGGGCCGGCGACGATGTGCCGGATGCGGCCGAGGTCCTTGAAGAGGATCTCCTGCGCGACGACCTTGCCGCCCGAGACCTCGAGGCGGCGCAACTCCTGCGCGGCGAGGGTGGCGACGAAGAGGTGGTCGCGCCACTTCGGGAAGAGATCGCCGGCGTAGAAATTGGCCCCGCATGGCGCGATCGAGGGCACCCAGTAGGCGAGCGGCTGCTCCATGCCTTCCTTGACCGTGAGCTCGGTGAGCGTGGTGCCGTCGTAGTTCATGCCGTAGGAGATGACGGGCCAACCGTAGTTCAGGCCCTTCCGGACGAGGTTGACCTCGTCGCCGCCGCGGGGCCCGTGCTCGAGGTCGAACAGATCGCCGGTGCCGGGCTGGAACGCGAGGCCCTGCGGGTTGCGGTGGCCGTAGCTCCAGATGGTGGCGCAGGCCTCCGGGTTCTTGGCGAACGGGTTGTCGGCGGGCACGCGGCCGTCGTCATGGATGCGGTGCACCTTGCCGTTTGGGCGGGTGATGTCCTGCGCGTGCGGTCCTTGGCCGCGGTCGCCGATCGTGAAGTAGAGGAATCCATCGCGGTCGAACGCGAGCCGGCCGCCGAAGTGCACGCCGCCGGACTTGAGGTAATGCTCGGGCCGGGCTTGGTAGACGGTCTCCTGGTCGACCACGGCGCCGTCCTTGATCCGGCCGCGGATGATGCGCGTGAGGCTTACCGGTTTGCCCTCGGCGTCCTTCCGCGGGTCGCTGAAGGCGAAGTAGACCCAGCCGTTCCGCGCGTGGTCGGGGTGCGGGAGCACGTCGAACAGGCCGGCCTGGCTGGCGGTATCGACAACCGGGAGGCCGAGCAGCGGGCGCGCGGCGAGCTTGCCCTTCTCCACGAGGAACGCGTGGCCCCGCTTCTCGGTGACGACAGCGAGGTCGGGCTTCAGGAACGCCAGCGAGAAGGGCTCCTTCAGCCCGCCCACCCAGGTCGAGACCTGGAAGTCGTGCAGCTGGCTGCGGGTCGTCACGGAGTCGGCGGGTTTGTTGAACTGCAGCTGGCCGCGGCGGGACAACTCGCGCTGCTCGCGGATGTAGATGACCATCGCGCGGATTTCCTTGTCGGGGATAGCGTTGCCCCAGGCGGGCATGCCCTTGTCGGGAAAGCCGGTGCGGATGCTCTTCTCGATCGAGGCGTCGTCGCCGCCGACGAGCCAGCTATCGTCGAGCATCGAGGGGGCCTGGGCGCCCTGCAGCTTGTCGCCGTGGCAGTTGGCGCAGAGCTCGGCGTAGCGCTTGGCGACGGTGCCGGTGCGGGCGGTCTGGGCTTGGGCGGCGGGGGCGAGGACGGCGAGGAGGCCGGCGAGCAGGCGGAGGCGTGGGCGGTTCATGGTGGGAGAGAGGGGCGGGGAGAGCGTGCGGCGGGGCGTTCAGCGCGCGAGATCGTAAAGCGCGTAGCCGGCGAGCAGGTTGGGCAGGGCGGCGCACGGGGTGCGCCAGTCGCCGGCGAGGTGCGCGCGGCGCGCGATGCGGATGCCCTTGGCTCCGCAGAAGCGCTCGAAGTCGAGCACGGTGACGGGGTTGGACGGCCGGCTCTCGAACCACTCCGTGGTGTACACCTCGTTGCGGATCTTGCTGCCCTGCAGCAGCGCGTTGAGCCGGTTCTTCCAGAAGCCGTGGTTGACGAAGCCGACCGTCACGGCACGGCCCACGCGCAGCGCCTCGAGGATGACGGCGGCCGGATCGGCCAGCTCCTGCACCGTGCGCGAGCAGATCACCCGGTCGAAATGTTTCTCGGGAAAATCGCGCATGAAGCGCGTCATGTCGCCCTGGTGGGCGCACAGCCCGCGGCGCACGCACGCGGTTACCTTGGCGAAGTCGAGGTCGACGCCGACGGCGGAGACCTGCTTGGACTGCACGAGGTAGTGCAGCAGCGCGCCCTGGCCGCAGCCGAGGTCGAGCACCCGGGCGCCGGGCTCCACCCAGTCCCCGATGACCTGCATGTCGACGGTGCGTTTTTCAGAGGTCCGTGGCATCGGCGCGGCGGGTTCAGATCTCGTAGTTGACGGGCTCGGTCCCCTCGCGTTCGAGGAAGGCGCGCACGAGGGCGTAGAGGTCCTCCGACTCGAGCAGGAACGAGTCGTGGCCGAGGTCGGTGGCGAGTTCGGCGTAGCTGGCCCGTTTGCCCGCGCGCAGGAGCGCGAGGGCGAGGCGGCGGTTCTGCGCCGGCGGGAAGAGCCAGTCGCTGGTGAAACCCACCACGAGCGTCTCGGCCTCGACGGGGGCGAACGCCTGCTCGAGGGTCAGGCCGCCCTCCTCCAAATCGAACTGGTCGAGCGCGCGCGTGATGTAGAGGTAGGAGTTGGCGTCGAAACGGTTGATGAAACTCTGGCCCTGGTGACGCAGGTAGCTCTCCACCTCGAACTGCAGGTCGAAGGTGTAAGCCTCCGGCGCGGCGGTGTCCTTCTTGCGGCGGCCGAACTTCCGGTCCATCGACGCGTCGGACACGTACGTGATGTGCGCCATCATGCGGGCGATCGCGAGACCCACGCGCGGGCCGCCGTCGCGCTGGTAGTCGCCGCGGTTCCACGCGGGATCCTGCATGATGGCCTGCCGGCCCACCTCGTTGAAGGCGATCGCCTGCGCGCTCTCGCGGCCCGTCGTCGCCATCGCGAGCACGCGCCGCACAAGGCGCGGGTACTCGATGGCGAACTGCAGCGCCTGCATGCCGCCCATCGAGCCGCCGACGACCGCGTGCACTCCGGTGACACCGAGGTGGTCTAGCAGGAGCTTCTGCGCGCGCACCATGTCGCGGATGGTGACGAACGGGAACGTGGTGCCGTGCGGGCGGCCGGTCTCCGCGTTGAGGGAGGAAGGACCGGACGAGCCCTGGCAGCCCCCGAGCACGTTGGCGCAGACGACGAAGAAGCGGCGCGTGTCGACCGCCTTGCCGGCGCCGATGAGGTTGTTCCACCAGCCCGGCTTGCGGTCCTGCGGTGTGTGCCAGCCGGCGCAATGGTGGTCGCCGCTCAGCGCGTGGCAGATGACGATCACGTTGTCGCGCGCGGCGTTCAACCCGCCGTAGGTCTCGTAGCGCAGGGTGAAGCCCGGCAGCGTCTGGCCGCTCCGGAACGTGAACGCCTCCCGGTGGACAAAGTCGCGCGGCGTCACCAGCCCGACGTCGCCGGGCGCGAGGTGGCGGGCCGTTTCCGGCGCGGGCGTCACGTTTTCCTGATCGTCGGTCATCGGCGGCGCACGATCGGAGCAGCGGGTGCGGGCGGTGGCAAGCGGCGGTCCGGACGGCGGACCGTTCAGGCGCCGGCCTCCTCGTTGGAGAACACCTGCTGCACGTCGTCGATCTCGTCGAGGGCCTCGTGCAGGCGCTCGAGCGCGTCGGCGTGGGCGGCGTCCTTCACCGGCACGGTGTTCACGGGAATGTAGGCGATCTCGGCGATCTCCGGGCGAATCCCGGCGCGCTCGAGCGCGTGCGACACCTTGTCGAACGCGTGCGGGTCGCAACGGATCTCGAAGCCCTGTTCGCTCGCGAGGAAGTCGTCGGCGCCGGCCTCGAGCGCGAGCCCCATCAGGGTCTCCTCGTCGGTCCGGCCCCGGGCGACGAGGAACTGCCCGGCGTGGAGGAACTGGAAAGCCACGGCGCCCGAAGAGGCCAGGTTGCCACCCCACCGGGCGAACGCCGCGCGCACGTCCTTGGCGGCGCGCTGCTTGTTGTCGGTGGTCGCCTTCACGATGAAGGCGACGCCGTCCGGACCGTAGGCCTCGTAGGTGATCTCCTCGTAGACGACGCCCGGCAGCTCGCCGGTGCCCTTCTTGACGGCGCGGTCGACGTTGTCGGCGGGCATGTTGGCCTCGCGCGCCTTGAGCACGAGCGTGCGCAGGCGGGCGTTGCCGTCGGGATTGCCGCCGCCGGCCTTGGCGGCGAGCGTGATGTCGCGGGCGAGCCGGGAGAAGACCTTGCCCCGGCGGGAGTCGGTCACGGCCTTCAGCCGCTTGACCTTGGACCATTTGTTGTGGCCGGCCATGGGGACGGAGGGAACGGGCCGCGGCGGGGCGGCGGGCGGGTCTACTTCTGCTTCTTCGGCGTGACGTTCTTGACCGGGCGACCGCCGGGAGCGACGGCGACGGGCGCCTCGTCGGGATCCTTCATGCGGTTGACGATGACCTGCTGCACGATCGTGAAGACACCGTTCACCGTGGAGTACAGGGCGAGGGCGCAGGAGAAGCCGTAGCAGAAGAGCGTGAAGACGTAGGGCATGATCTTCATCATCTTCATCTGCATGTTGTCGACCGACGGCGTGGGCGTGAGCCGCATCTGTATGACCATGGTCGCTCCCATGAGGATCGGCATGATGTTGATGGGCAGCCAGGAGATGCCGAACAAGTGGCCGACGGTGTCGGGCGAGGCGAGGTCCTTGGCCCACAGGAACGGCTGGAGTCGCAGTTCGGCGGTGCATTGGAGCATGGCGAAGAACCCGATGAAGAGCGGGAAGGTGATCAGGATGGGGATGCAGCCTCCCAGCGGGTTGATGCGCTTCTGCTTGAAGAGCTCCATCGTGGCCTGCTGCTGCTTCTGGGGGTTGTCCTTGTACTTCTCGCGGATGGCCTGCAGGTCGGGCTGGAGCTTCGCCATTTTCTTGGCCGAGCGCGAGGCGGCGAGGGTGAAGGGCAGGCTGATGATCTTGAGGATGAGGGTCATCAGGATGACGGCGACGCCCCAGTTGCCGACCCAGCCGTGGGTGAGGTTGAGGAGGATGTTCTGCAGCGGGGCGACGTAGCCGCTGAGGAAGATGCGGTTGAAGAAATACTGGGTGTAGGGAAGGACCCGGTCCTCGTTCTGCTCGAAGCGCGAGAGACGGCGGTACTCCTGCGGGCCGACGTAGAGGGTGCCCTGCAGCGTGGTGGTGCCGTTGGCGGCGAGCACCGGCAGGTCGAACTTGATCGCACCCGCGAGGCCGATGTGCGGGTAGCTGGAGTTGGGGAACGGGGGCAGCTCGATGCGGCGCACGGCGACGCCCGTGCCCGGTTTCTCGGGCGTGTACTGGCTGGTGAAGAACTGGTTCTTCGCGGCCGCCCACACCACGTTGCCCGGCCGTTCCAGTGTGGCGACCGCCGGCCGGCCGGCGCCGACCAGCGAGCCGATACCGCCGCCCTCGAGTTCGGAGCGCTCGAGGAACACGGTGTCGTTCCCGTCGAAAGTGACGACGTTCAGGTACTGGCCGACGTCAGCGCCGTCGATCAACCCGGCCGTGCCGAGGCTGAGGGACGCCTTGCCGAGCGGCTGCGTCCCGGTCCCGAGGTTGCGGAAGGTGGTCTCGTGCCGGATCCGGTAGGGATCCGCGCCCTTTTCACCCTCCTTGGTCAGGCGGTAGGTGCGGGTGACCTCGATCCGGCCGTCGAGCACATGGCGGAAGACCGCCTCCGTGGGGGAGCTGCTCACCAGCTCGTAAAGGGTGGCGCGCCCCAGCCCGGGATAGTCGGTGAAGGCCAGAAGCGGGTCCTCGTGCAGCGCGTTGTAAACGTAGGGGTTCGCATTCTCCAGCGCCGCCGGATGCTTCCGGAACGCCACGTCTCGCACGGCGCCGCCGGCGTTGGTGATACGGGCGGAGATGAACTCGTTCTCCAGGGTGACGGTGCGCACCCCGGCCGCGTCTTGGTTTACGCTGGCGACCACGGAGGTTGGCGCCGCCGATGCCACCGCGGCGGTAGGTGCGCCGGCGCTCGCAGGGGCGGCGCCGGTTTCAGCGGCTGGCGCCGCGGCTGGGGCCGGGGGCGCCGGCGGCGCGGGCTTCGGGCCGAAAATCAGGATGGTGAAGGCGGCGACGAGGAGAAGCGCGCCAATGGCGAAGTTTTTCTTGTCCATCAGGGAAGAGCGGGAGCGTTGTTCCGCGACGAGCGCGAGCACACGGGACGCGCGGGCGGCACGGGGTCAAGGCCGCCGGCGCCGAGCGGGTGGCAGCGGGCGAGACGGGTGAGGGCGAGGCGAAATCCGCGCAGCGCCCCGTGCATGCGGAGGGCTTCGGCGGCGTAATGGGAACAGGTCGGGGAGAAGCGGCAGGCGCACGCCCCCATGGTGACGACCGGAAGCAAGGGCGAGACCGCGCGCTGGTAGAATCGCACCGCGCCGATCAGCAGTCGGGCTGCGGGGCCCGGTCCGGAGTCCGCCGCGTTCGTCACGTTCCGGTGTCGCCGGGTCCTCCGGCGGGGATTTGGCGGCAGGCCTCCGCGAAGGTGCTCTGCAACCGGGGCAGCGGCCAGGAAAGGGTGCCGGGGCGGGCGATCATCAACAGGTCGCACCCAGGGGGAACCGTCGTCTGCTCGTGTCGGAAAACCTCTCGGAGACGGCGTTTGGCGCGGTTCCGGCAGACCGCCGGGCCTACGGCGGCGGTCGAGGCGATCACACATACCCTGGGGCCGCTTGCCGCTGAAGGCTCATCCGGCCGCCGCCGCCACCAGAGGGTGAAGGCCCGGCATTCGAGCCGGCGGCCTTGTTCGCGGACGACCTTGATCTCGCTGGCGCGGTTGAGGCGCCGGGCGGGCGGGAACTTCATGGGTGGATCGCGGTATTGCCCGCCCGCGCCGGCCGGTGGTGCCGGCCGGGCGGAATCAGACGACCGTCAGCCGCTTGCGGCCCTTGAGGCGGCGGGACTTGATCACCTTGCGGCCGTGAGCGGTGGCCATCCGGGCGCGGTAGCCGATCTTGCGGGCGCGTTTCTTGCGGTGCGGGCGGAATGTTGGCTTCATAAAATCGTCAAAAAAAGAGGGTCAGAAGTGCGTCACGGCCCCGAGGGTGTCAAGGGCTGCCTTGGACGCCGAGCAGGTCCAGCGCCGCGGCGATCAGCGCTGTCACGCCGGTCTTGAGGGTGGGCTCCGGCAGGGGGGCGAACTTGCTCGAGTGCAGGGAGGGGAGCGGGGCGCCGGTACGTGCGCTTTCCGCCGCCAAGGCCGGGGCCACGGCCCCGATCCGGATTAGGCTGATCGGCACCTTTTCAGTCGTGCGGCCGAAGCGGCCGAAGTCTTCCCCTCCCATCTCCGGATCGATGGCCTTCACGTTTGGCGCCCCGAACCAGCGCTCGAAGGTCCCGCGCAACCGCCGGGTGAGTGCCGGATCGTTGTAGGTGGCCGGCGTGTACTCGGTCTCCGAGACCGTGATGACCGGCATCCGCTCCTCGGGTAGGCCGGCGGCGATCGCCTCGCCACGGCACACCCGGCGGATCGCCTCGAGGGTGCGCGCGCGCACGTCGTCGGCGTAGGACCGCACCGTGAGCTGGAGCTTCACCTCGTCGGGGATGATGTTGTGCTTGGTGCCGCCGTGGATCGAGCCGACCGTGATCACCACCGGGTCGACCGGCCGGTTCTCACGGCTCACAATGGTCTGGAGCGTCAGAACGATGCGGGCCGCCAGCACCACGGGATCCTTGGTCGTGTGGGGGTAGGCGCCGTGTCCGCCCACCCCGCGCACGGTGATATCCACCGAGTCCACATTGGCCATGGAGAAGCCTTCGATCAGCCCGACCGTGCCCGCGGGCAGAGTGGCGCTGTCGTGCAGCGCGATCGCGAAGTCGGGCTTGGGGAAGCGCCGGTACAGCCCGGCTGCCAGCATCACGCGGGCGCCCACGCCGGTTTCCTCCGCCGGCTGGCCCACGAAGACCAACGTGCCCGACCAGCGGTCCTTCAGCGCCGCCAAGGTGCGGGCCGCGCCCACCAGGCACGTCATGTGCACGTCGTGGCCGCACGCGTGCATCACCGGCACCTCCTGCCCCGAGAGGTTCTTCGTCCGACGCGTGCTCGCGTAGGGCAGGCCGGTCTCCTCCAGCACGGGCAGCCCGTCGAGGTCGGCGCGGAGCAGAACCGTGGGCCCCGGGCCGTTGCGCAGCACGCCGACGACACCGAATCCGCCGCCGAAGCCTTCGGTTACCTCCAGGCCGGCGGCGCGAAGCTCCTTGGCGATGACTCCGGCCGTCCTCTCCTCCATCAGCGAAAGCTCCGGGTGGCGGTGCAAGTCGGTGTAGAGCGCCAGCAACGAGGAAAACTCCCGCTCCACGCTGGCGGCGACGGCCACGTGGAGGTGGCTTTCAGCGGCGGCCAGCGGGAGTTGCGGGACGGAAAGGACCGCGAGAACGGCCGCTAAAAGGATGCGCGTTTTCATGCAGGGCTCGGGAGATTTCGTTCTCCGCGGCGTCGAGGCCAGTCTCTTTGCTCGCGAACCTGCTTTTCAGCGGACCATGGTGCCGCCTCTCCTTTGGCCTGCCGGCGCGGAGGAGCCGCGCCGGATCACTTCCCCACGCACCATAGCTTGGTGCCGGTACGGATGAAGAGATTGCCTTGGGAGATTGAGATGCTGGAGCGATGGCGGGTGTCGTCGCCGTCGTCGCGGAAATTTGTCCGGTGCAGAACCTTGAACTCCGCGCCGCCGGTCTGGACCACGGAGACATCGGCGTCGAAGTTCATGATGTAGAGTTTTCCGTCCGCCGCGGTCGGGGAGGCTTGGAAGACCGACTTGCCGCCAAGGTCCCCGCTCCAGATCACCTTGCCGTCGGCGGGGTTCACGGAGAACAGGCGACGCTTCGTGCCGTTGAGGACGTAGAAGCGCCCGTCGTGAAAGAGGGGCGTAGGCACGTCGCTCGTCAGATCCTTTTCGTTGACGTTGGGCGCCGCCTCGGCGGCGTCTTCGGTGGGTTGGATGTGGCTCTGCCAGGCGAGGTCCTTCGTGGCCACCTTGCCGGAGGCCCCGGCCTTCACCGCGTAGACCGGGGCGTTCTTCGGCGCGCAGGCGAGGAGCACGCCGTTGCCGGCGGTGACGGAGGGGACCAGCCGCCAGTGGCCGATCTTGGTGGGGTTCCAGGTGCCCCAGCGCCAGAGCTCGCGGCCGTCGCGCGGATCATGCCCGGTGATGCAGTCGCCGCCGATGACGACGAGCTCCTCGCGCCCTTGGTGGGTGAAGGGCAGCGGCGTGCTGTACGCCTCGAGCGACTCCGCCGCCGCCTCGGATGGCCGCACGCTGCGCCACAGGTCCTTGCCCGTGAGCGGATCGATCGCGAGTAGGTAGGATTCGTTGCCCGTGGGCTTGCCGCGGCCGCGCACGGCGACGTCGCGCTGGAGGATCTGGGCGATGAGCTGGCCCTGGTGCAGCAGCGGCGTGGCCGAGAAGGTCCACTGGAAGGCGAACGGTCCTAGGTTACGGCTCCAGAGCCTCTTGCCGCCCAGCTCGAAGCCGGCGAGGTCGCCGGTGCCGAAGAAGAATATGACCACCCTGCCGTCGGTGACCGGCGAGGGGGAGCAGGTGTTGCTGTACTGGCCGTCGGTGCCGAACTCGCCGACCTCGGCGCGCCAGAGCTGTTTTCCAGTGCGGCGGTCGAGCGCGATGGCGCACTGTTTTCCGGTGGCGGCGTCGGCGGCCGTGACGAACACGTGGTCGCCCCAGATCACGGGCGTCGCCGCGGAAGGGCCGGGCAGCGTGGTGACCCACTTCACACCTTCCGTCTTCGAGAAGGTTGTCGGCAGGCCGGTCTCGGGGCTGGAACCGTTGTGGAGCGGGCCGCGCCAGTTGGACCAGTTCCCGGCGTGGAGGGCGGCGGATGCGGAGAGCAGAAGCGTGAGGGTGAGCGCGGATTTCATGGGAATGGTAAGGGTGCGGAAGGGATGGGGACGCTGGGGCGGAGTCCGCCCTGGGGGGTAGCGGAGCAATTTGTCGTGGAGCCGTTTCGTCAAGCCTGCCGCCGGGGCACCTCACCCCGCGGGCAGCGCCGGCCGGTCGTCGCGGTCGATCGGCAGGCCGGCGCCCGGCGCGCCGAGGGTGCGGGCAACGTCCTCGGCGGTGCGGTAGCGCAGGCAGACGGCGGTTTCCCGGAGGTGCCGCGCGGCCTTGGTCAGGGGCCGCAACCAGGTGCGTGGCGACAGGTAGTGCCGGGCCGCGGTGTGGCCCCGCAGGAGGCGCGCCACCCGCTCGTGGTTGCCGGCTGTGACTGTGAACGTGCCCGCGGACGCCGCCCGTCGGGAGAGGACCACCGTGATGTTGCCGCCGTCGGCCGAGGTATGTCGCCAAGCGACGGAAAGCCCGGCCCGCTCGCCGGCGGCGCCGAGGGTGACGAGGTTGAAGTGGTGCAGGTGGGCGAAATGGAAACGCCCGCGTGGCGATCCGCAGGTGCCCTCAACGTTGGGGACCTCCACCACCAGCAAGCCGTCCGGGGTGAGCCACTCCGCCAGCCGGCGCAGGGCCCCGACGGGGTCGGCCAAGTGCTCCAGCACGTGGAAAAGGGTGATCGCGTCGAAGCGCCCCGCGGGGAACTCGGCGCGGCTCCAGTCGGTGCTGGCGACGTCCAGGCCGAGATGGTCCCGGGCCCAGCTGGAGTAGGCCTCGTTCGGCTCGATGCCGGCGGCGCTGATCCCCGAGGCGCGCAGCACCTGGAGGAACTCGCCGCTGCTCGCACCCACGTCGAGCACCCGTTGGCGTCCTTGCAGATGGGGCTTGAGCCGCTCGTGCCGGTCACGGGCCACTTCCATCGCGCGCAACACGCGGCGCGCCGTCGGTCGCGGCGACCCCTTGTAGCTGCGTCGGTATTCACGCGCATAATACTCCTCGATCCTGCTTTCCGATGGCATCGGATCGGTGCGCACCAGGCCGCAGGCGCGGCAGATCACGCTCCGCAGCGGCCGGCCTTCGCGGTCGATCTCGCTCACCACGTCGGCGTCCAGGGAGTCGCACAGGTTGCACGACAATGCGGAGGTGGTGCGGTGAAAGGTTCGGGTCGGCATCTCTGGGGCGGCGGACGTGCAGTGCTCTCGAAGTCGAGTTGCTACACCTTATTGCCCGCGGCGCAAGTGCCCGGGCCTCGAAAGCGCGCGGGTCGCTTCCCCGTCGCCGCGCTCGGATCCGCCGCCGCCCGCGCGTCCTCAGTCCAGCGTCAGACGGCGGTCCGCGCGGATTCTCCAGACGCGGGACCGGCCGTTCTCGAGGAAGCGAGAGGTGAAGACGAATCCACCATCCTCCGCCGTGAAGGCATGGTCGGCGGCGCCGGCCGGGGCGGTCCAGCCAAGCTCCTCCAGCGAGGCGGCCCAGCGTCGATGGCGCTGACGAAACTCGCGTTGCGCGTGGTAGACGTCGAGCGCCAGATCGCGCGCCGCCTTGCCGGCGAGCACCGGAGGCGGGTGGTCCCGACCCGGGGCCCGGCGCGAGAACCGCACCAGTCCCCACATCTCGGGGCGGTGCATGTCGATCACTCCCTGCGGGGACCACACCCAGTTGTCCTCGGGCGTCGCGGGGACCTTCTCGTAGCCGCCTTCCTTCACGTTTATCCGCCATTCCACCCGGGAAAAATTCATCCGCCAGATGTCGTCTTCCATCGGCGGCCGGACGGCTCCGCGTTCGGTCCGGAATGCCGCCCACGGGAAGGCGATCTCGAGCGTCCAGCCGTGATCCGTGTCGCGCGGGTCGTTGATCGTCCCGTCCACGTGCACCGCTGAGCGGAGGCCCGGGATATCCCACTCGTTGCGGGCCTTGCCGCCGTCGAGGTAGGGCTTCGGGAGAAAGAGGTCCCAGCCGGTGTTGAGCGCGTTCAGCTCGAACTCGAAGTACTCATGCGTGTCGCCGTCGGGGTCGATGAACACCTCGAAGTCCGGATCCTGGAATATCACCGAATCGTGGGCGGTGAGCTTCCCCCAGACGTGCGGCTCCTCGAGCTGGGCGCCGATGTAAAGGTGGGTCTCGTCCCACAGGATCTTCGCCCGCGTGCGGAAACGGGGGCGGGGCCGACGGTCGCCCTCGATGTCCCTGAAGTCGCCCGTCCAGTCAGCCTCCGCCCACGCGGGATCGTCGAGTCTTCCGTCGATGACCGGCGGCCGCGCGGCGTGGCGGGCGATGTAGCCTTGCGGCGTGATCGGCTGCATCCGCTCGCGCCACGGCGCGAGTTGCGGCGGCGGTTCGCCCGCGGCGAGGGTGGCGGCCGCCGCCAGAATACCCGCCACGAATCTAACTGGTGCACGCAGGTTCAAGGGTTGCTCCCTGTTAGGCGCCGGAGGGCTTCCCGCGCGGGTTGAAGGCCGGGATCCGGCCTGAGTGCCTCGGAAAAGTGCCGGACCGCTTCGGCTTGGCGCGCCGGAATCTCCGCCAAGCGGAGGCCGAGATTGAAATGGATGATAGGGTGCGCCGGTCGCAGGCTCAGGGCTCGCTCGAACAGCTCGATGGCCTCCAGCTGGCGTTCAGGTTGAGCGGCAAACAGGAGCCCGAGGTTGTTCAGCGTTCCCGGTCGCGCCGGATCCAGCTCAAGGGCGCGACGGAAATTATCCACCGCCTGCGTTTCGCCGCCGGTCTGGCCAGCGAGGACGAGCGCGAGCTGATCGTGCGTCTCCGGACGTCCGCGATCAAACTTCACCGCCTTTTGAAAAAGTGGAACCGCTTCCGCCGGACGTCCGGCCGCCATCCATGCCTTCGCTTCGTGATCAAGGTGAAGTGCGCGAAGCCCGCTGGCTCCGAGCAGGTTGATCGCGGCCGACGCGATGGAGGAGCCAATCAGAAGGGGTGCCAGCCAGGGCTTGCGGAGGCGGTGCATGCCGCCCCAACGCTCGATCAGCAGGCCGGTGATCGCCGCGCCAAGCACAACCCATGAGGTCATCTCGATTTGGTAGCGAACGGTTGCACCGTAAAAGCATCCCAGCACCGCCAGCGCGGCCGCGAAGAAACCGAACACGAGGAGCAATAGCGTCCTCACGACGTTCAGCTCCTGATCCTGCCGGCCACGCCATGCCACCGGCAGCAACAGGAGCACCCAGACGAAAGGCAGGTTCGTAAAAAGGCCTAACATGGGTTCGACGCCAGCGTGTCCGGGGGGCGGAACGAAGGATGTGGGCCAGCGGATCCACGGGAAGGTCCCGGTCCAGGCCGCGGGCGCGAAAAAGTAGGCGTTAAGGTTGAACGCGAGGTGACCGGCGCTGAAGTGCGCGCGATCCTGGCGATCCCCGGCGAGCTGGTGGCTTTGCCCGAACTCCCACGGGGAGCCGAAGCGAAGCTGGTTGTAAAGAAGGAGCAGCACTCCCGCGGTCGCCACCGGCAGCAGGGCCGAGGCCGCCAGAGAGATCCTTCGACGCGGCGCAATACCGGCCCGCAGGCAGGGGCCGAGGAGCATCACGGTGGCCGGGAGCAGCGAGGGTCGGGCGCCGAGGGAAAGCCCGAGGAATAGTCCGGCCACCACGAGCCATCGGCCCGCTTTTTCGGGCATGAGAATCGCCCGCCAGATCGCCATTAGAGCCAGGGAAACCATGGCCTGCCCGCAAAACACTGCCACCTCCCAAACCTCCGCCCGGATGAGCGCCATCGGAACTCCGTTGCCCAGCCCCAAGGCTATGACAACGGCGATGAACACGGTCCGGGATCCTTCGGGGAAAAACCTTTTCCGGACCGACCGCAGAATAACCGCCTGGGCTAGAAAGGAAACGCCGGCGAACACGACCACCGCCGCCTGATGGCTCAGACTCTGGCCCGTGACCGTCGTGAACGGCCAGAAAAACAGCAGTGCCGGCGAAGGGCCGAAGTAGAGGTGAAGCTTTCCCCGGTGGAGACTCAGGTCGTGCACGCGGTTGCCGTCCGTGTACGCGTTGCCTCGAAATCGCGCGTTTGCCGAGGGGTCGAGCGGGTCGGGCAGCGCCAGCAGGCCGGCGGGCGGTGCCTGTGGCAGGTGGAGTTGCCCGGCGCGAAAGCCGGCGACCAGTTGATTGTAGTACGCGTTCCCCGCGGGTTGTTGACCGAACTCCGAACGCTGGGTGAGGGCGATAAGAGCATAGACCGCCACCGTGAGCAGGCATGCCGCGATGAACGAGAACTCGACGGAAGACGGGCTTTGGTCCCGAACCTCATCCCGGCCCGTCATCGGGCGGCTCCCGTGCCTTCCAACTTTGAGATGAGCCCGTCCAGGATCGCGTCGGTCTGGAGCTTGAGGTGCTGGCCGGGCGGCGGCGCCGGCAGGCCGGTGCGTTTCGCGGACGCTTCCTGCTCCCGCAGGGTGGCGTCGCCGGCCTCGCGCGCGGATTTCAAGAAGGCCTCCTTGGCCTCGTGCATCGCACCCGAGCGGGTGAGTTCCTCCGGCGTGCCCGGTTTGCCCGCGAACCGGGCCACCCGCTCGTCCCCGATCCAGAGGCGCCAGTCGTCCTCGTCGGCGAAATACACCGCGAGCGCGCCGTCGCGCGCCGTGCCCAGCTTCGCCGCCAGCCCGCGCATGAACGCCCCGGGCTCCGCGTCCTCCGCCGGGGTCGGCGACTTCGCGCGCAGGCGGGTCTTGATCACGAGCCCGAGCGCGCGTTCGACGTTGGCCAGCTTGTGGTTGAAGGTCTTCGCGCGCGGTGGCTCCGCCGGCAGCAGGCGGTCGGGGTCGTCGAAGTGCGCCTCCGGGCCCGGCTCGGCCGCAACCGCGTGGCGGCGACCCCGCTCCACCAGCGCGGCGAAGGATTCATCGTCCGCGCGGAAGGCCTTCGCGGCCGCGCCGATCCGCGCGATGCGCACGGTCATCGCGTCACCCTGCCGGAGGCGCGGCAGCACCTCGAGCCCGCGTACCACGCGACCGAATACACTGTGCAGGTAGTTGAGCCGGTTGACCTCGCGCAGCGTGAGGAAGAACTGCGATCCGTTTGTGTCGGGGCCCTTGTTCGCCATCGACAGCACCCCCGCGGCGTCGTGCCGGAGACCGGGCGTGAACTCATCGGGAAACGAATACCCGGGACCGCCGTCGCCCGTCCCGGTTGGATCGCCCCCTTGCACCACGAACTCGGGCACGACGCGGTGGAACTTCAGCCCGTCGAAGTAGGGCCGGCGCGGCGCGGGCCCGAGCGTGCCTTCGGCGAGGCCGACGAAGCTCGCGACGGTCCTCGGTGCCTGCCGGAAGTGCAGCTCGCAGGTGACCGGGCCGTGTGGCGTGCCGATCTCGGCGTAAAGGCCTTCGGGCAGCGGAGCCTCGGCGGCGGGGAGCGCCGGGGCGGCGAGCAGGAAAAGGCCGGCCGCGAGGACCGGCAGGGCGGGGCGGGACATGCGGCGACGGTGGAAGGTCGCCGCGGCCCGCTCAACCAAACTCGCGCGCCGCCGCCCGCGCGCCGACGCTCAGGGCAGGAACGAGCAGATGTACTCGCAGAGGCCGGACTTCACCGCGATGGTGAAGCCGCTGTTGGCGGGCACGTCGAAATGGGTCCCGGCCCCGTAGGTCCGGGTCTCCTTGGCGTCCTTCTGCGTCACCGCGCACTCCCCGGCCACGATCTCCATCCGCTCGGCCGCGCCGGTGCCGAAGTAATACGATCCCGGCCGGATCAGGCCGAGTGTCTTCTTGGTCTGGTCGGCGAACAGCACCGTGTGGCTAACGACGTTGCCGTCGAAGTAGACGTTGGCCTTGGTGACGACGGTCACGCCGTCGAATTTCGCGGGAAGTTGGGACATGCGCGCCGGGATGAGGGCCCGCGTCGCCGGTGGCAAGCCCGCCTTGCCAGCCCGGCCCCATGGTGTCCAAGCTCGACGCCTTCCGGCGGAACGTTGCAGCCTCCCGGTTGCGTATTCGCCCGCCTCCCGCCATGGCGGACCCGGCCAACCCCTTTCTCCGACAACCATGCAACCCAAACCCGTATCCCTGATCGTCGCCCTCCTTGCTCTCGGGGCGTCCCCGTTCGGCTGGTCGCAGCAGGTCGCCCCGGCGGCCCCCGCGCCCGAGCCGGCCCGCAAGCCCGCGCCCGTCCCGGTCTCCACCGGCGGCGACGAGGCCGTCGTGCTCTCGCCGTTCACCGTCTCCACCGCGGCAGACCGCGGCTACCAGGCCCTCAACACCCTTTCGGGCACGCGCCTCAACTCGAAGCTCGAGGATCTGGGAGCCTCCATCACCGTCGTCACCAAGCAGCAGATGGAGGACCTCGCGATCCTCGATCTCAACGACGTGTTCCTCTACGAGGCCAGCACCGAGGGGACCGGCAACTACACCCAGTTCACGCCGAACCGTAACGGCGGCATGATCGACGGCACCGCCAACGACCCGTCTCGCGCCAACCGCATCCGCGGCGTCGGCAGCCCCATCAGCGGCAGCGGCGTCAACATCGCGGTGGGGAACTTCTCCTCGAACAACAAGATCCCGATGGACACGTACAACATCGACGCCGTCGAGATCTCCCGCGGGCCCAACTCCAACCTGTTCGGCCTCGGTGCCGCCGCCGGCACCGTCAACCTCGTGCCGTCCAGAGCCAACCTCGCGCGGATGTCGACCTCCACGACGATCCGCGCCGACGACCGCGGCGGCCGTCGTCTCTCGTTCGACGTCAACCGCCCGCTGATCACCGACAAGGCGGCCTTCCGGTTCTCCGCCGTCGACGAGTCCAAGGGGTTCACGCGCAAGCCGGCCGAGGAGAAGATCCGCCGCTACTACGGAGCCGTGCAGGTGCGGCCCTTCCGCTTGACCACGCTCAACGCCTCCTTCGAGCACTACACCAACTTCTACCGCCGGCCCAACTCGATCACCCCGCGCGACACCACCTTCGAGTGGCGCGCCTCGGGCAGCCCGTCGTTCGATCCCACCACCCAGCTGGTCTCTTACGCGGGCGGGCGCACGGCCGGACCCTTCCCGGTCACGAACGAGAACTCCCTCCTGCCTCCGGGCCTCATGGCGGGCGGCACCTACGGCCGACTCGTCGTGTTCATGGACGGCAGCTCGGCAGCGCCTTACATCAGCCAGATGCGCACGGCGAATCCGGTGACCTCCGGCGTCCCCTCGCCGTTCACCGCCAACAGCAACATCCGCTACCTTCAGACCGGCACTGACATCTTCCGTCGCAAGTCCAACCCGTTCCCCCTGTTCTTCGCCCCCGCCATCAGCGACAAGTCCGTCTACGACTGGGAGAACGTGAACTTTGTCGCCGCCAACTTCGGCGAGGACACCTCCTCCACGCTGCGGATCGAGGCCGAGCAGATCCTTCTCAACACTGGCATGCACCTCCTAGCCGTGCGCGGCGGTCACATGTACCAGAAGTTCGACCGCTTCTCGCGCAGCGTGATCGATAACACGGACACCGTGCTGTACGTCGACGTGAACTCCAAGCTGCTTGACGGCCGCGCCAACCCCAACTTCCTGCGGCCCTACGTCGAGGCGGTCGGGCCGTTCGACAACCGCCAGCCCGAGGTCTTCGACACGCAGAACGCCGACCTCGCGTACCAGCTCACGCCGCGCAACCTCCCGCGTCTCCTGTCCTGGATCGGCACGCAGCGCGTCGCCGCCCACGCCGAGGTCAACCGCAACAGCAGCGCCACCTACACCTACGGTTACTGGGCGTCGGGTGACAACCCGTGGGTCAACCGCGCCAACCGCGTGAGCGGCAACCAACTCGCCTACCGCTACTACCTCGGCGACGCCACCGGCCAGAATGCCGAGTACGGCCCGTCCACCTACCGCGACTTCGCCGGCACCTACGGCGTGAACTGGTTCAACAACCTAACCGGCCGTTGGACGACCGAGAACGTCGCTTTCGACAGCCTCGCCCGCGCCAGCACCGCCCGCCGCCGCGAGGAGCTCCGCACCCTGAGCGTCACCGCGCAGAGCTATTTCTTCGGCGACCGCCTCATCACCACGGTCGGCTTGCGCCGTGACCGCCGCCGCGAGCGCAATACCCTCCAGGCCGCCGTCAATCCGGCCACCGGTCTCGTCAGCTACGATAACTACTCCGTCTGGCAGGCATGGACCGACGACGCCACCGGCCCGCTCGGGGCCGCCACCCGCGCCTCGCAGCGCGGCGAGACCAAGACCTACGGAGCGGTGCTGCGCCCGCTCAGCTGGCTCAACGTTCACTACAACCGCTCCGACAGCTTCTTCCCGCAGGTCGTGCGCTACGCCATGGACCTGAAGGGCGTGCTCCCCAACGCCAAGGGCGAGGGCAAGGATTACGGCGTCAGCTTCACCGCCCTTCAGGGTAAGCTGGCCGTGAAGATCAACCGCTACGAGACGATGGAGCTCGGCAGCCGCGCCGGCGAGATCGGCACCATCGGCAACCGCACGTTCCGCCTCGAGGGCCGCCCCGAGAACAACGGCATCCGCGATGCCAACGGTTTCTACCCTTGGGCGCTCAACCTTGCCACCAGCCGTTTCGCCAAACAGGGCGTCGCTCCCACCCAGGCCCAGCTCACCTCCGCCACCGCCCGCATCATGGGCGTGACCGACGACTGGATGGCCACCTTCCTCGCCGCCGGTCCCGGCCAGCCACAGACCAACGGTCTGTCGGATGTGCTCTCCAAGGGCTACGAGGTCGAGGCCACCTACAACCCCACGCGCAACTGGCGCATCAAGTTCACCGGCGCCCAGCAGGTCGCCCTCGACGCCCGCATCGGCCCCGAGCAGTTCGACTACTGGCAGTCTCGTCTGCCGGTCTGGACGACCGCCAAGGACGACGAGGGTCGCCTCTGGTGGAACACCATCCCCGCGCTCGGCGGCGACACCCCCGAGACCGCCTACTACAACGGCCTCCTTTCGCCGTACCTCTTCGGTGTCGCCAACGTCGGCAAGCCCCGCACCCAGGTGCGCAAGTACCGCTGGAGCACCGTCACCAACTACTCGTTCACCGAGGGCATGCTGAAGAATTTCAACGTCGGCGGCTCGATCCGCTGGGAAGACAAGGGCTCGATCGGTTTCTACGGCGCCGCGCCGTCGCAGCTCCCGGGCTCCTTCAAGGGGGTCGTACTCGAGCTCGATCCCAACAAGCCGATCTACGATCCGGCGCGTTACTACTACGACTTCTCCGTCGGCTACCGCACCCGGCTCCTCGGCGACAAGGTGCGCGCCAACGTGCAGCTCAACGTGAAGGACGTGTTCGAGAACGGCCGCCTGCAGGCGGTCGCCGCGAACCCCGACGGCTCCATCTACGCCTGGCGCATCAAGGAGCCCCGCCAGTTCATCTTCACGGTCGGATTCGACCTCTGACGTACCAGCGTCCCCCTTCTCCTCAGGCGCGCCCAAGCGGGCGCGCCTTTTTTGCGCCGGCATTCTCCGATCCGGGCTCTGAACCACGAATCAGGAAGCCACCACGAAACACACCAAAGGGAGCGAGGGGCGGTATGGATGAATTTCCGAAAGGAGGCCGCCCACGGAAGGCACGGAAAACGCGGAAGATTCAGGCGCTCGCCGCGGCACGATTCCCTGTAGCCGGGGTCCGGCGACCCCGGCCTATGCAGGAGCCGCGACAGCTGAAGGCTTTTCCTGCTCCGCGGCGAACGGCCGCGGCTACAGGGGATGCCTTTCGTCCGGAAAAGCCGTAACGATTTTCGTGGAGAAGCGCGTGCGATGTAGCCGAGGGCGTTTACCCGCCTCAGGCGGGCCACCCTCGGATCTTCGGAAACTCTTTCCGCCAATTCCCATTCGCTCCCTCTCACCTTCACCCGCTCCTCCCGGCGCGGCGCAGCCCGGACGTTGCTTCGTTTACGGCGGAGCCGCGCTGGGTGTTCCGTGGGCAACCGCTCCACGGCGTTCCGTTCTTCCTTCAGAATCCAGTCGACCTCACGCCGTCAGTTCGTGGCGGAGGATCGCCAGCGCGCAGACGGCGGCCGTCTCGCAGCGGAGTGTAAGCGGCCCGAGCGTCACGGGCTCGAATCCGGCCGCGGTCACCCGCGTGATTTCCGCCGGGGAAAAATCCCCCTCGGGTCCGATCATCCAGATTGCCGTGCGTGGCGCGCCCAAGCCCGCGGCTTTGCGAGCCGCCAGCACCGCCTTCAAAGACTGCGCCCCGGAGTGCAGACTCGCGACTAGCTTCAGGTCCTGACCGGCCGCCGCGAGGCAGGACTCAAGTTTTTGCACGGGCGTGATCTCCGGCAGGAAAGGGTTCCCGCATTGCTTGGCGGCTTCGAGCGCGGCCGTGCGCCATTTCTCGACCTTCCCCTCCGAGCGCTCGCCCTCAAGGTGCACCTGCGTGCGCTCCGTCTCCAGCGGCACGATGCGAGCCGCACCGATCTCCGTCGCCTTGCGCACGATGCCGTCCATCGACGCGCCTTTCGGCAACGCTTGCGCGAGCGTGATCGCGCAGGGCAGGGCGGGGTGTCGCCGCGACGACACCACCCGCAACCCCGCCCCTTGGCGACGGTCCGTCACCAGCTCGCAGGTCCATTCGGCGCCGCCGCCGTCGAACGCCACCACCGGTGCTCCGATCCGCGCGCGGTTCACTGTCACGAGATGATGCGTCTCCGCAGGCGAGAGGGTGATCTCGGCCGCGCCGGCCGCGGGCGGCGCGCAATGGACGCGGAAGTCGGGCATCGGTGACGGAGTGTCCGCCGCGCCCCGCGCGCGTCGAGGGAAAATCCGGGCCCGCATGGTCGCGCCTTGCCGTCTCCGGAGGCGCCGTGCTTCGGTGCCGCGTAATCCCGCCCCATGGACCGCCCGCTGCGCAACGTCCGGTGGCTCGCCGCCGCCCTTTTCGCCGGAGTCTTCTCCCGCGCCGGCGAGCCCGCTCCCGCCGCGGCCGGCCCGGTTGTCGAGCTGCCCGCGTTCGTCATCACCGAAACCAAACCCGGCGGCGCCCCGTGGCGGTACGCGCGCGCGGAGGGCTTCAAGATCATCTCCCAGGTCGGCGACGACTCTACGCAAGCGGTGTTCGAGGCGCTCTGGCGCGGGCCGCGCCTCAGTCGGTGGGGTCGTGCGATCTGCGGCGGGGTACGATGGTGATGCCGGAGATTCGGATCAAAACCTTGGAGGTCGCGCTGACGTCGCGGTTGGTCGGGGGGAAGCAACGGTTTGCAGTCGTCGCGTCACGATGCCGCGCAAACTAAACCTCTCCTGCGCGAGGAGTCCTTCAATTCTCGGGCAGGGCAAGGGTTGCAATGCTTTCGAGTTTGCCGCGGAGGAGAACGATCCGCTCTTCCTCTTCCGGCGGCAAATGTCCGGGCAACGCATCGCGGAATTTTGGTTCAGATAAGAACTGCCGGATGCTGGTAATCACAAACCGACGCAGTCCCGGAGACGCTCGATCAACTTCCGCCACGATTTCGGCGCGGCCGTCGACGACGGTGATGAAGTCTTCCAGATCGTGGCTGCCATAATAATCCCGATCACCCCGATCCAGGAAGGCGGTGAACTTCGTCGCGAGAAATGCGACCGGCGAAATGAGCCGGAACTCGGAGTGCGCGACGGTTTGTAACCTTGAACTGGCCAGCGCTTCCGCAAACCAAGCGGTATTCAGTCCAAGGGCTGCTCCCTCGGTTGGCATGATATCGACGGTCAAGGGGCCAAGCAGCCATCGGCACTTTGGGGCACCTGGCTGCATGTCATGGCTGAAGCCGACCGCGCGAAGCCTGGCTTCCACATCGGAGTATCTCGCACCCGAAATGATTTCGATGATGACGTCCACGTCGTCGGTCGGCCGGGCCGGCGTCAGCTCCGGATGATCGATCAGGAGATTCACGACGGATCCGCCGACGAAGGCATAAGGAAGCCCAACGCGATCAAGCCGCTCCGCCACGGCCCGCATGGCGCCAAGGTTAGGAACGGACATTGAGAATCCTCCTTTGCAGCTCGGCTTCAGCGAACTCGCGTTCCCGCGCACGTCCGACCCGCAACACATCGATGAGTGCGAGCAACGCATACAACTCCTTGTCGCTCTGCACGGCAATTGGCACCCCATCGTGCAGCGGCTCGATTGCGCGGCCCTTGATCTTGCCGTCGCTCTCCGGCCAGACGGGAGCGAGATCATCAGAGACCAGACTGGAAAGACTGGTGTCTTTCAGCTCCGGACACGCCCACGCCGTCGCAATCCCTCGGGTGACCTCGCCGAGCCGCGCGGGGAAAGCAAAAGGCAGTCCGTGGACAATAAATCGCGCGAGATTCGCTCGTTGGATGGTCTGCTCCGACTTCACAAACAAACGCGACTCACTCAACCGCGCGATCGAGCGGTGCACCTGGGAAAGGCTCATACCGAGTGCTTCGGACAGGCGTGCGAATCCCGGCCACTTGGGCGATTCCAGCAGCTTGAGGGCGACAACTACGTCTTGCGATACCACGCCCTACCAATTTCCAGAAATTGGAAAAGGTCGATAAATAACTTCTATTTCCAATGAGGTATAGGTGGTTACCGTATTCCGGAAAAAGGAAATATTCGTACCACATGGGACCGCGCCTGATCATCGGTGCCCTCCTCGGATCGGGTAAACTATCGCGACACGCGAACAACAGATTCGCGCTGCGAGCGAACGATGGCCAACAGGCCCGCGCGCACGGTCGGTTCGATCTTCGGCCAGGCTGCGATGACCTCTTCCATCTCTGCCACCCAGGCCTCCAGGTTGGGGTCGACTACCGGCGGTTTTTCGACGTGTGCACCTCCTTGTGCACCGGCCTGTATGAGGCTGTTGTAAGTCTTTTCGCCCAAGCACGATTGCAAAAGTGAGCGCAGCAGTTCGAGTCGGGCGACAATGCGCGGGCGCTCGAGTTGCTCACCGCCGCCACCGCCGGCGGGCAGGCGCGACCCCGCGCTTGGTTCACGCTCGCGCACCTGCGGTTGCTCGGCGCTCGACCGCCCCGGGGCGGTCCGCCGCTCACCGCGGCGCACGCGGCCCCGATCCTTGCCGGGCTGCAGGAGGCTTGGCGGCTGGAACCCGCGATGGCTGTGACATACGAGTTGCTGGCTGAGCTGTGGCGCCGCTGCCCCGAGCTGCCTCTTGCAGAGACGGTCTCCCGGTTGCGCGAGGGCCAGCGGCGGTTTCCGCGCGAGACCCGCCTCCTGCTCGCCGCCTTCCGCGCCTACGTGGAACGCGGAGCCCGCGTCGAGGCCCTGGCCATGCTCGACGAGGGCCTGCCGCTTGTCACCGAACCCGTGATGCGGGACCGCCTGCAACGCACCCGCGACGCCCTCGCCGCCGCGGCGGTGAAGCCGCGATGAGGTCCGGCCCGCCGGGGAATTTAGCGTCGACAGCCTCCGTCCCGATTTTACCGTCCGGCTTCGGTTCGCCCGGGTGGCGGAATTGGCAGACGCAGCAGACTCAAAATCTGCCGACGCAAGTCTTGTGGGTTCGACCCCCACCCCGGG
>CAIUOU010000090.1 GCA_903900845.1 uncultured Opitutia bacterium | reverse complement strand
GCCTCGGATGAGTCGAGGGCTGCTGCCGAAAGCGGTGCGTGAATTCCCCGGAATGTTAACCGCGGATTTCGCGGATGGCGCGGATGCGGAGGAAGCGGCCGATGGCTTCGCGGCCTTCTTTTTCGAAAGCTACCGCTGCGCCTGGGGTATTTTCTTGGCTATCCCTCGGTATGACCGCCAAGGGCCGCGGAATTCGCCAATCAGGAGAGCGGACGTGGTGTGGCTGCAGCCGGGGGCGGACGGGTTCAACGCGACGCGACGGAGGTGTCGGGAACGAGGCGTGCGATGCGGCCGGGGGAATTCATCGCGAGATAAAGCAGCCCGTCGGGGCCGGTGACCACGTCGCGCACCCGGCCGTACCCCTTGAAGACGATCTCCTCGCGCACGATGCGCGGCCCGTCGGTCTCCAGGCGCTTCAGTTGCTCGCCGCCGAGGCACGCCACGAACAGGTGGTTGCGCCAGCGGGGGAACTTGTCGCCCGTGTAGAACTCGATGCCGGCGGGCGCCACCGAGGGTGTCCAGGCGATCGCCGGGGACCGCATCGAGGCGTCGCCGGCGGCGAAGGTTCGGCGGCGGTCGGTGCCGCGCGAGGTCACCGGCCAGCCGTAATTCGCGCCCGCCTCGATCACGTTGATCTCATCGCCTCCGCTCGGCCCGTGTTCACTGGCCCAGAGGTCGCCGGTGACCGGGTGGAACTTCAGGCCCTGCGCGTGGCGGTTGCCGAGCGACCAGATGGACGGCCAAGCGCCAGGTCGGCCAGCTAACGGGTTGTCGGCCGGAGCGCGGCCGTCATCGAACACGCGGTGGACCTTGCCCAGCGGACTCGAGGGATCCTGCGCGGCCTCGGGCAGTCCCCGGTCCCCGATGGTGAAAAGCAGTCGGCCCTCGCGGTCGAAAAGGAATCGCGCCCCGTAGTGCGTCCAACCCGCCGCGTAGCTTTCCGGCGGGCCGCGGAAAAGCTCCTCCTGATCGCCCCACGTTCCCTCGCGGATCCGCCCGCGGATCACGACGGTCATCGACGTGGCGGGATCGCGGCCGGTGTCGACGTAGGCCAGGTAGATCCAGCCGTTTTCGGCGAAACGCGGATGGGCGATGACGTCGAGCAGGCCGCCGTCCTGTTTCACGAATATCCCGGGCAGGCCGCGGATCGGCTCGGGCTCGAGACGGCCGTCGCGAACGATGCGCAGCCGCCCCTCGCGTTCCGTGACCAAGAGCCGTCCGTCGGGGAGAAATTCCAGCCCCCACGCGGTTTCGAGGCCGTCGACCCACGTTTCCAGCCGCGCGCCGTGCAACTCGGTCGCGAGCGGCAGCACGGCCGGGGGCGCGGGATGCTTCAGACGTCCCGCCCCGTATTCGCGCGAAAGGGCACGCATATGGCGAACGAGGCCGAGCATCTCGGGCTCGGTGAGGATCCCCTCGAAACCCGGCATGCCCGATTGCGGGAACCCCTGGCGGATGTTGCGCAGGATCGCCTCGTCGCTTCCGCCATGCGTCCACAGCGGATCGACGAGGTTTGGAGCCGGGCTGCCGACAAGGTTCTGGTTGTGGCAGCTCACGCACAGTTCGGCGGCGAGCTTCGCCGCGTCGCGCGGTTCCGCGGCGAGCGCGAGGACCGGCGAGGAAAGCGCGGCGAGAAGCGCCAGCTGGCGCACAGTGGGGCGGGGCATGCGCGCGAGGAAAGGAACGCCCGCCGAGGTACTCAAACCCGTTCCTTGGCGGATCGGCCCGCGGTGAGAAAGCGCAGGAACGCCTCCGCGCCGTCGCGCAGGTCGCTTTCGCGAATGAACTCGTCGCGCGTGTGCGCCTGCGCGATGTCACCCGGGCCGAACGCCACCGCCGGGATGCCGCCGGCCGCGAAGACATTGGCGTCGCAGAACCAGTCCGCGGCCGCCCAGCCGCGACCGGCTCCGCGCAGCGCCTTCGCCCAGGCGTGGCCGCGCGGTGTGACGAAGCTTGGCCCGGTGCGGTGGACCCGCAGGCGCGTCCGCGGGGCGTGCGCCCGCGCGAGCGCGCGCAGTCGCGCTGTCACTTCGCGGGCGGTCACGCCGGGATGCAGACGGATGTCCAGCCCCGCGCGGCAGAAATCCGGCACGATGTTAAGGTCGCGGCCACCCTGCAGCACGCCGAGGTTCAGGCTCGCCCGGCCTAAAATCGGATGCCGGCGCGCGGCGAGCTCCGGGGCGAGTTCGTCGCGCAGCGCCTGCGCGAGGGGTAGCAGGCGGTAGATCGCGTTGTCGCCGCGTTCCGGTTGCGCGCCGTGGCAGGCGCGGCCGGAAGACTCCAGCCACACGCGCAGAATGCCCTTCGCCGCGTGCACCACGCGTAATTCCGTCGGCTCGAGGGCGACCGCGAAATCCGCCTTGAATCCGGCCCGCAGCAGCGCCTCGGCGCCCGCGCTGCCCTCCTCCTCGCCCGCGGTGGCGGCGACGATCCAGCGCACCGCCGGCCGTCGGCCGACGGGCAGGCGCGTCCAGCGGCGCAGTGCCCAGAGCAACGCGGCCGTGGGGCCCTTGGTGTCGCACGCGCCGCGGCCGTGCAGGCGGCCGGCGCGCCGCGTGAGCCGGAAGGGAGGCACGGTCATGCCCGCGACGCCCACGGTGTCGAGGTGCGGCGCGAAGACGACCGTGGCCTCGGCCCGGCGCCCCGGCTCGAAGACGCCGATCACGTTGGGTCGGCCCGGCGCAAGCGGGCGCACCGCCACATCGGCGCCGAGCCCGCGGAGATGGTCGGCGAGCCAGGCCCCGTACGCGGCCTCGCCGGGCGTCGAGCCGCCGGGATCGCCACCGGGGTTCACGCTGGGAATGGCGACCATCGCGGCGAGCAGGGCGGCGGGGGAGTCCGGTGAACGCGGCATGGCCGGACGTTGCGGGTAAGATTCGGCTTGCGCGAGCGGGTTCGCGACCTAGCCACTCGCGGCCCATGCCGCCCGCCGAAGCCGCTCACGGTCTGCCCTGCGCGCCGGAGGACATCGACTCCTTCCTGGGTGAGCCCACGCCGGCCGCCGCGGCCGTGCTCGCGCGTGCCCCCGGCCGCGTGCTGGTGCTCGGCGCCGGCGGGAAGATGGGCCTGCATCTCTCGGTGATGCTGCGCCGGGCGCTGGCGCCGCTCGGGCGCGCGGACGACGTGCTGGCGGTCTCCCGTTTCCGCACGTTGCGCGACCGGGAGGATTTTACGCGGCTGGGCGTCGCGACGCTCGCGGCCGACCTCGAGGACGGGGCCCAGCTCGCCGCGTTGCCCGAGGCGTCGACCGTCTTCTTCCTCGCGGGGGTGAAGTTCGGCACCGCCGCATCGCCGGAGCTGCTGCGGCGCGTTAACGTCGAGCTGCCGCGCCGCGTCGGCGAGCGGTTCCACGCGGCGCGCATCGCGGCGTTCTCGACCGGCTGCGTCTATCCTTTCGTGACCCCGGCGGGTGGTGGTGCGACCGAGGAGACCACGCCCGCGCCGGTCGGGGATTACGCGCTCTCCTGTCTCGGGCGCGAGGAGTCGTTCGCGGAGGTCTCCCGCCGGCAGGGCACGCGCGTGGCGCTGATCCGCCTCAACTACTCGGTGGAGTTCCGCTACGGCCTGCTGGTCGACATCGCGCGCCGCGTCCTCCGCGGCGAGGCGGTGGACATCACGACCGGCCACGTGAACGTGATCTGGCAGCGCGACGCGCTGGATCATGTCATCCGCGCGCTGGATCTCGCGGCGGCGCCGCCGGTGCCGGTGAACATCACCGGCGCGGGGATCCTGACCGTGCGGGAGCTTGCGGAAAGCTTCGGCGAAATGCTCGGAAGGACCGTGCGTTTCACGGGCGCGGAGGCGCCCACGGCGTGGCTGAACAACGCCGGCGCCGCCCACCGCCGGTTCGGCGAGCCGTCCACCTCCGTCGACCAGATGCAGCGCTGGATCGCCGCGTGGCTGCTCGCCGGCGGCGGCGACTGGGGCAAGCCGACCGGCTTCGAGCGCCGCGACGGCAATTTCTGAACCATGCCCGCCGCGTTGCGCACCCATCTGCTCGACGGCCAGGTGATACCGGCCTTGCCGCTGGCGCTCGGCCGGACGCGGCGCTGGGACGAGCGGCGGCAGCGCGCCGTGGTGCGGTACTACGCCGACGCGGGGGCGGGCGGGCTCGCGGTCGGGGTGCATTCCACGCAGTTCGCGATCCGGGATCCGCGGCACGGCCTGTTCGAACCCGTGCTCGCGCTCGCGGCCGCGGAGGCGCGGGCGTGGCGCGGGACCGGGGCGCGGGGGCCTTTCGCGTTGATCGCGGGCCTCTGCGGGCGCACGCCGCAGGCGGTCGGGGAGGCACGCACGGCCGCCGGGCTCGGTTACCACGCCGGGCTGCTGAGTCTCGGGGCTTGGGCGCGGGACGACGAACGCGCGGTGCTCGCGCATTGCCGCGCCGTCGCGCGTGAGCTCCCGCTGGTCGGTTTCTACCTGCAGCCCGCGGTCGGCGGCCGCGTGCTCACGCACGCGTTCTGGCGACGCTTCGCGGAGATACCCGAGGTGGTCGCGATCAAGATCGCGCCTTTCCACCGCTACCGGACAATCGACGTCGTGCGGGCGGTGCTGGAAGTCGGACGCGATGACGTCGCGCTCTACACGGGCAACGACGACCACATCCTCGGCGATCTCCTGACACCGTTCACTTTCGGCGGCCGCACGCGCCACATCGCGGGCGGACTGCTCGGGCAGTGGGGCGTCTGGACCGAGCGGGCGGTCGCGCTCCTGGCCGAGGTCAAGCGCGCCCGCCGGCGTGCCATGCTACCAGCCTCGTGGCTCGGCCGGAACGCGGCGCTGACCGACGCCAACGCCGCGATCTTCGACGCCGCCCACGGGTTTTCCGGCTGCCTGCCCGGCATCCACGAGGTGCTGCGGCGGCAGGGCCTGTTCGCGACCAACGCCTGTCTCGATCCGCTCGAGCGGCTCTCGCCCGGCCAGGCGCGCGAGATCACGCGCGTCGCCGCCGCCCACCCCTGGCTGGTGGACGACGCGTTCGTCGCCCGCCACCTGGACCGCTGGTTGGCGTGATCCGCGGCCGGGAAAGCGGATTCCTCGCCGCGCGAACTTCGGCGTTTCCAATCCGCGCGGCTTCGGGCAGACCGGGGGTGGCCCGTGAGGCCGTCTTTTCCGAAACTCTCATGAAAACCCCCCAGCGTATCCTCGCCCTGCTGTTCCCGATGCTCCTCGTTCCGGCCCTGCGCGCCGCCGAGATCCGCGTCGGCCTCATCGGCCTCGACACTTCCCATGTCATCGCCTTCACGAAGACCCTGAACGACCCGAAGGCCAAGGATCACGTCCCTGGCGCCCGCGTCGTGGCGGTGTTCAAGGGCGGCAGCCCCGATATTCCTTCGAGCGCCAACCGCGTCGAAGGTTACACGGCGGACCTGCTGAAGTACCCCGGGGTCAAACTCTACGATACGGTCGCCGAGCTGGTGAAGAACGTCGACGCGGTGATGATCGAAAGCGTCGACGGCCGGCCGCACCTGAAGTACGCGCGCGAGGTGCTGCCCAGCGGCAAGCCGACGTTCATCGACAAGCCGGTCGCCGGCTCGCTGCGCGACACGCTCGAGATCTACGCGCTCGCGCGGAAGCACAACACGCCCGTCTTCAGTTCCTCGTCGCTGCGCCAGTCGGTGCAGCTCGCCACGCAGGGCATGAAGGTCGGCGAGCTCCGCGGCGCCAGCACCTTCGGTCCCTGCGAGCTCGAGCCGCATCACCCCGACCTCTTCTGGTATGGTATCCACGCGGTGGAGGCGCTCTACACCGTGATGGGCCGGGGCTGCCAGACGATCGTCCGCACCCACACCCCCACCGCCGACGTGGTCACCGGGGTGTGGTCCGACGGCCGCGTCGGCACGATGCGCGGCAACCGCAACACGAAGGGCTCCTTCGGGCTCACCGTTTTTGGCTCCACCGCCATCGTCTCGCCCGAGCTGAAGGTGAACTACAGCCCGTTGCTGAATGACGTCGTGAAATTCTTCCAGACCCGCGTCGCCCCGGTCACGCCGGAGGAGACGATCGAGATCATCGCCTTCATGGAGGCGGCCGACGAGAGCAAGCGGCGCGGCGGCGCGCCGGTTTCGATCGCCGACGTGATCAAGGCCAACCAGCCGCGCTGAGGCGGGCGCGGTCCGCGCGGCATCTTCGCCAAGGGATGCCGCGCCACGGAACGGCCGGGAGGCGATGGTAGCGCGGGTCAGGGCCCGCCATGACAACCATCCTCCAGCCGATCGCCTCCGGCTTCCAGTCCGCCGCCGCCCGCGCGGAGGCGTGGTCGATCGCCATCGCAGGGGGGACGGACCTTTGGGTCGGAGCGGCCGGCCTGCTCGTCATGCTGGTGACACTTTGGCTGGTGATCCGCGACGCGGCGAAAGGGCCGCGGACGCCCGAGGACTGAGGGTCCCTTCGTGCCCGCGCCGGCGCTTCGGGTTCGTGGAATTGCATCGCCGGCCGCGGCCGTGCCCTCCACATCCCGGGCAGGTTCACCCCGGTTCCCACCCCTCCCATGACGACCATGTTGCTCCGTCTGTCCGTGTTGATTTTCACCTCCGCCGGCGTCGCCGCCACCGGCTCGCCGGTGATCGTTTCGCAGGGCTTCATCTATGAGAGCGCCCCGTTCCCGCAGTGCCATGCCTCGACCATCGAGGAAACGGCCGGCGGTGGTCTCGTGGCGGCCTGGTTCGGCGGCACGCGCGAGAAACACCCCGACGTCGGCATCTGGGTCTCGCGCCAGGAGGCGGGTCGCTGGACCGCGCCGGTGGAGGTCGCGAACGGCGTGCAGTACCGCCGGCCCGATGGCTCCGTGCTCCGTCATCCGACGTGGAACCCCGTTCTTTTCCAGCCGCGCAACGGCCCGCTGCTGCTTTTCTACAAATGCGGTCCGACGCCCGAGACCTGGTGGGGAATGGTGATGGACTCGGCCGACGGCGGGCGCACGTGGTCGGCCCCGCGCCGGCTGCCCGAGGACATCCTTGGTCCGGTGAAGAACCGGCCCGTGCAGCTGCCGAACGGCGACATCCTTTGCCCGGTGAGCACCGAGACCCCCGAGCGCCAGAGCAAGTGGGCGGTGCACTTCGAGCGCACCCGGGATCTCGGGCGAACGTGGGAACGCATCGGGCCGGTCCATGATGGCGAGGCGATCCGCGCCATCCAGCCCAGCATCCTGTTCCTCGGCGGCGATCGCTTGCTGGCGATCGGCCGTTCGCGGCAAAACAAAGTCTTCGAGGTGGAATCGGCCGACGGCGGCACGACGTGGAAGCCGATGGCCCTCGGTTCTCTGCCGAATCCCAACTCCGGCACCGATGCCGTCACCCTTCGTGACGGCCGGCATCTCATCGTCTACAACCATGTGCCCGGCGAGCCTGGTAAATGGGGCGGGAAGCGTTCGCCGTTGAACGTCGCCGTCTCGCGCGACGGCCGTAACTGGCAGGCCGGCGTGGTGCTGGAGAGCGCGCCCGGGGAGTATAGTTATCCGGCGCTGATCCAGGCGAAGGACGGCCTCGTGCATATCACCTACACGTGGAAACGGGAGCGCGTGAGGCATGTGGTTCTGGACCCGGCCCGGCTGACGCCCCGCGACTATGTCGCCGGCGAGTGGCCGCCGTAGGCCGCGGCGATCCTTTTCCCACGCCCGCGCGTCGGGCGGGTTTGACCTCGCCGTCGGTCGTGCGCCCCGTAGGGTGCCGCGTTCCGCTCCGCGGTCCGCCATCATGAACACCCACGCTTTGCGCCCGTTGGGCGCCCTCATCCTTCGTCGCGCCGGGCGCGCGGCGCTCCTCGCGCTGGTTGCCGCTCCGGCTTACGCGCAATCCGCAGCCCCGGGCGCCGGCGCCCCGACCACTCAAATGGAGGCCTTCGAGGTGCTCGGATCGCGCATCCGGCGGACCGAGGTCGACGGCCCTTCGCCGGTCTCCGTTTACAACACCGAGGACATCCGCGCCTCCGGCGCCATGAACCTCTCTGACTTCATGCGCTCATTGCCGCAGACCTACAGCGGCGTCGGCGCGGGTCGCAATAGTGCGCCCGACGACCTTAACATGGCGGCGGGCCAGCGCACGGAAAGCGGCCTGCCGTTGGTTCCGCCCATCGGTAGCAGCCCGATTCTCGCCACCAACGTCCCCGTCCAAACCGGCGTTTCGGGCGTCAGCCTCCGCGGCCTCGGCTCCGGCTCCACGCTGGTGCTGGTGGACGGAAGGCGCGTCGCGCAGGCGGGCGAGCGCAACCGCGGTTCCACCACCGGGCAGGGTTTTGTCGATTTGAATACCATCCCGCTCGGCCTGATCGAGCGCGTTGAGATCATCACCGACGGCGCCTCTGCGATCTACGGCGCCGATGCGGTGGCGGGCGTGATCAACATCGTGCTCAAGAAATCCTGGGTGGGCACCGAGGTGAGCGGATCGGTCAAGTTCCGCGAGCACGGCGGCGCACGGGAGCGGCAGGGCACGGTGACGACCGGTTTCGCGGGCGCTGGCGGCAAACTGCGCGGCACCCTCGCGGTGGATTATTACGACCGCGACCCGTTGTACGCCTCGCAGCGGGCCTTCTCGAAAGCGATGGACTACCGCACGCGCATCCAAGGCTACAGTCCCACGACGGGCGCGCCGGTGTACGGCACGGACCAGCGGATCCAGTGGGGTTATCCCGCTTCGGTGCAGGCCACCGCCACCACGGGTTTTGCGAGCATTCCCGGCATCCGCGTCCTCCTCGCGCCGGCCGGCTCCGCCGCCACGCCGCCCGTCTCGGCCTTCGAGCGCCGCACGACGAACGACCCTGGCCAGACCGGCACCGCGATCGTCGCGCAGGGTCAGCGCATCACGAATCCCGCCCAGTGGACCCAGCTCGTCTCGGCCGCCGAGCGGCGGGGCGTGACCGGCACCGCGAGCTACCAGCTCGCCGGCGGGGTCGAGATTTACGGCAACGCAAGCCGCACGCAGTCGAAGAGCAACGCGCAGACCCTGCCCGCCTACGTTTCGGGCGTCGCGGTCTCGGCGGCGAACAACCCCTTCGGCGAGAACATCTCCTTCGGCATGCTTCTGCCGCAGTGGGGACAGGTGTGGCAGCGGACCCGGACCGACTCCACCACGGTGACGGTCGGCGCGCGGGGGAGGGTTTTCGCCACCTGGCGCTGGGACGCGGGTTATCGCTGGCAGCAGCAGAAGTACTTCTCGATCAGCCGCGGTTTCAATCAGACCGCCTTCAACTTTTTCGCCAACAACAGCGACGCCGCGCAGCGCTTCAACCCGTTCATCGACGAGCGGGTTCCCGGCGCGCCCAACCAGAGCGGCCTGCTGGAGCAAACGGCCCTTTACCCGACCGCCGACGGACGTTCCGGCCTGGAGAGCCTCGATTTCTCCGCCAACGGCGACCTCGGCAAAATCTGGGGCGGTGTGGCGCGCATGTCGTTCGGCTTCTCCTACGACCGCGACAAGAACACGAACATCGCGGTCAGCTACAGCAACTTCCCGGTGGTGACGACGGTGACGCCCTACACCAGCAAGCGCATCACGCGCGCCGCTTTCAGCGAGCTGCAGCTGCCTCTGGTGGGCAAAGCCAACCGCATCCCGCTGGTCGAGCGGTTCGAGGCGAACCTTGCCGGCCGGGCGGAGGATATCACCGGCCAGGAGGGCAGCCGCGTGCCGAAGCTGGGCTTCACCTGGTCACCCTACCGTCCGGTGCTGCTCCGCGGGAGCCATTCCGAGGGTTACCGTTCGCCCGGTCTCACCGAGAACCGGCGGCCGACGACGACCACGAGCACCACGATCAACGACCCGCTGCGCGGCAACACCCCGACGCCGATCACGCTGGTCACGCGTCCCAATCCCGAGCTCGCCGCCGAAACCTCCAAGACCCGGTTCTTCGGGGCCGTGGTGGAGCTCCCGCAGCTGAAGGGCCTCTCGCTCTCGGCCAATTATTACCGCACCGAGCAGCGCAACGCCATCCAGTCGCTCTCGTCGACGGTGATCCTGAACAATCCGGCTCTTTTCCCAGGCTTTGTGGTGCGCAACGCGCCGACGGCGGCCGACACCGCGGCCGGCCTGCCTGGCTCGATCAACACCCTGTACTCCCAGTACGTGAACTTCGGGCTGATCCGTAACGACAGTCTCGATTACGGGGTGGACTACCGGATCCCCGGCGAGCGGCTCGGCCGCTGGCGGGTGGGGGTGAACGCGGCCAAGACTATCCGGCAGTCGCGGCAGCTGGCCGTGGGCGCCGCGCCCATCAACGACGTGGGCGATACCTACTCGAGTCCGCGGTGGAACATCGCGTCCTCCCTCTCCTGGAATCGCGGTGCCTGGAGCGCCTCCGCGCAGCACAGCTACATGAGCGGATTCAGGACGAACCAGGCGGGCGTCACCCCGTCCAATTACACCACGCCGGCGATGACGCTCATTGACGTGCGCGGCACCTACGAGTTCAAGCGTCCCCTCTGGGGACGGTTCGGCAAGGGGGTGCGGATCGGCGCCGGCATCGCTAACCTCACCGACAAGGAGCCGCCGTTCTTCAACAACATCTATGGTTTCAACGCGGGTCTGCACGGGCGCTGGTCCTTTGGCCGCACGCTGGAGACCTCGTTCGCGATTCCGTTCTGACGCCGGCCCCCGCTTCACCTTGCGCCTCCCGTGGCGCGTCTTCGCCGATGCAAAAAATGTTTCTTGTCCCGCTGATCGCGCCGGTGCTGCTGGCTTCGACGTGGTCGGCGCAGGCGTCGATGGCGCCGGCTTCGGTCTCACGCTCCGTCTTGTTGGCCAACGGTGCGGCGACGCTGGATTTCGTGGTGAGCGACGTCGGAGGGAAAGAGGGGCGTCTCTCCGACTTCAAGGGTGAAGTCCTCCTCGATGCGGCGCTTGCGCAGGCCGGGATCAAGGTAGCATCCGAGATCATCGCCGGGGCGAAGCTCGATCAGGCCAAGCGAGATGCGCTGTGCGGAGATGGCCCCGGCACGAATGCCTGCCCGCCCCGCAACTTGCCTAACGGCCGCTCTCCACGGATCCATTCCACGACGCTCCTGTCCCTAACGTCAGTATCCTCCATCATTCGCACCCTCACGTTGGGCGGGACTAACCCGCCCAACCCCACCTCATGAAAAAAACCACCATGCTTCATTTAACCGCCGCGCTGCTGCTGGCTCCGCTGCTCTCGGCGCAGGCGCCGATGGTTCCGGCCGCGATGCTCGGTTCCCCCGGCGGTGCCGCGGCGGCGCCGGCCGCGACCGCCGCGACCGCCGCGACGCTGGCCGCCGGTGCGGTTGCGCCGGATTTTGAGACGCTCGACATCAACGGCCAGACCGTCCGGGTCTCCGACTACAAGGGAAAGATTCTCATCCTCGACTTCTGGGCGACCTGGTGCGGCCCGTGCATCGCGTCCTTCCCCCACACGGACGAAGTCGCGGCGAAGTACAAGGATCAGGGCGTCGTGGTGCTGGCCGCGGGCACGAGTGACACGATCGAGAAGTTCAAGGAGTGGATCCCGAAGAACCAACCGAAGTACCCGAATCTGCGGTTCACTTTCGACACCAAGGAACGCGGCTCGCCGGATTTTGAAAACCGCGCCTCGGCGAAACTCTACCGCGTGAAGGGCATTCCGACGCAGTTCATCATCGGCCGCGATGGCGTGATCTCCGCCGTCGTGGTCGGCAACTCCCCCGGCGATGCCCGGGCGGAGGCCGCCTTGGCGAAACTCGGCGTGAAAGTAGACGCCGCCACGGTTGCCAAGGGGGAGGCCCAATTGAAGGAGTCGGCCGAGGCCGAAAAGCAGCGCGCGGCCGAGCTCGCCCGGCTCGCCGCCAACCCGCCGCCGCCGTTCATGACCGATCTCGGTCGTCTCAAGGGGGCGGCCGCGCTGCCTGATTTCTTGTTGGCTACGGCCGACGGCAAGCCGGCCAAGCTTTCTGATTTCCGCCGCGGAAAACCGATGATCATCGGCCTGTGGTCGGCGGGCAACGGCCCGGGCGACGCCTTTCTGGCCCGCTGGAACGGGCTGGCGAAGGCCTACGCTGACCAGGTGGATTTTCTGGGTATCGGCGGGTACGACTCGCTGGAGGCCCTGCAGGGCTGGATGGCCAAGAACAAGGAGCTTTCTTTCCGCGTCGCCCACGACGGTCTGGGCAAGCTAACCCCTCCGGCCAAGTCCCGGGAGCAGATGTCGCCCGAGGAGTTGAAGGCGGAGACGGCGCGTTCCCGCGCGTTCTACGATCGCACGATCTCCATGCAGATCGGCGGGGTGCTCACCCCGGTGCCGACCACGATCGCGATGGCGGCCGACGGCACGCTCATCGGCTGGAGCGCCGGCTTCGGCCCGAACTACGGCGAGACCATCGGCAACCTGCTGCTGCGCGCTGGCGTTAAGCTGGCGGCGGCGGATATGCCGAAGAAGGTCACGACCGACGCCGAACTGAAGGCGTTTAACGATGAGCGGGCCGCGCGCTCGTCCGCTCCCCGGGTCAAGATGCTCGAGCCCGGAGCGGTGGCGCCCGACTTCACGACCACCGACCTGTCCGGGAAGCCGGTCAAGCTGAGCGATTACCGCGGCAAGGTGGTGGTGCTCGACTTCTGGGCGACCTGGTGCGGTCCGTGCATCGCCTCCATGCCGCACTCGCAGGAAGTGGCCGCCAAGTACAAGGACCAGGGCGTCGTCATTCTCGCGTCCTGCACCAGCGACACCCGCGACAAGTTCGAGTCATGGGTGAAGGCCAACCAGGCCAAGTACCCGGACTTCGTCTTTTCGCATGACCCCGCCGAGCGGGGCGCCGACCGCGCCTCCGCCAAGCTCTATGGCGTCGGCGGCATCCCCCAGCAGTTCATCATCGGCCGCGACGGCAAGATCGCCGCGACGGTGACGGGCTATTTGGCGGGTGAGGTCCTCCTCGACGCCGCGCTGGCCAAGGCGGGCATCAAGGTGGCTCCGGAAATCCTGGCCAAGGCCGAGATCGACCAGAAGAAGCGCGACGCGATGCGTTGAGTCCCGCGGCGGGCTCAGCCCGCCGCTTCCCAGCGGCCGTAAATGCCGCAGGGCAGCACCTTGCCGTCGCTACGCGCGGGCAATCCCACCTCGCCGGCCGTGATTCGGCCGGCGGGTCCGGGCATGAGCTCGGCCAAGAGGTTTCCCACCACGGTGGGCGAAAGGCGCGCCGTGTAGGCGTTGATCAGCAGGAAGAGCGGGGCGTCGCTTAGCAGGGCGCGGCACTCCTTGAGCAACTCCCAGAGGTTGTCCTCCAGCCGCCACATCTCGCCCGAGCTGCCCCGGCCGTAAGTCGGCGGGTCCATGATCACGGCATCGTAACGCCGCCCGCGTTTCAGCTCCCGGCGGGCGAACTTGAGGCAGTCATCCACGATGTACCGCACGGGGGCGTCGGCCAGGCCGCTCAGCGCGGCGTTTTCGCGGCACCACTTCACCATGCCTTCGGCGGCGTCGACGTGGCAAACCGACGCCCCGGCCTTCGCCGCGGCCACGCTCGCTGCGCCAGTGTAGCCGAAAAGGTTGAGCACGGCGACCTCGCGGCCGGCCCTTCGCGCCGCCGCGATCCGCGCCGAGAACCAATCCCAGTTCACCGCCTGCTCCGGAAACAGGCCGGTGTGCTTGAAGGAGGTCGGCCGGATCTTGAGGGTCAGCCCGAGGGGATCGTACTGGATCGTCCAGGACTCCGGCAGCGGACGCCGGAATTCCCAATGCCCGCCGCCCTTGTCGCTGCGATGGTAGAACCCGTCCCACTCCTCCCAGACCGCGCCGGGCTCACGGCCGTGCCGGGGCCAGAGGATTTGCGGGTCCGGCCGCACCAGGGTGTGCGGACCCCAACGCTCCTGCTTCATGCCGTCGCCGCAATCCAACAGGGCGTAGTCCCGCCAACGGTCGGCGACGATCAGTTCGGGTCTTTCGGGTTGGGGCGCGGCCATGCGGTGCGGGGCAGGGAAGGGGTCGCCCGCGTGGGTGTCGAGCCGCCCTTCGCGGCCAGGCGGGACCAAGGTCCGCTGTTCCGAATTCGCCTAAGGTTGATCGTTGACCGTTTTTGCGCTGAAGCGGTTTGCTGCTCTCTTATTTCATAAACGCATGTCCTCCTCCCTCCGCATCCTCATCACCTGTCTGCTCGCCATCTGCGGCGCGGCCCGTCTGGCCGCCGATTCCGTGGACATCAAAGGCGGCGCCCGCATCGTCGGAAAGATCGTCAAGATCGACGACGGCGCCGTCGTGGTCGAAACCACCTACGCCGGCTCGATTTCGATCAAGCAGGCCGAGGTGGTGGCCATCAATACCGACGCCCCCATCGCGGTGCGTTTCGCCAATGGTAACCGGGTCGACGGCAAGGTCACCGGGTCCGGCGACGGTCACGTGAAGGTCGCCAACGCCGAAGGGGAGTTCGCCTCGGAGATCGGCAAGGTCGCCGCCTCCTGGGCCGCCGGCGGCAAGGATCCCGCTCTCGTCGCCCTCGAGCGCGGTTGGGCTTACGAGGCCGCGGTCGATGTCACGGGCAAGAACGGCAACAAGAGCCAGCTCGGCACCGCCGGCAGCCTCCGCGCGACGCTCAAGGGCCTTTCGGACACGCTCCAGTTCTACCTCGCCTACGACCGCCAGGTGACCGACAGCGTGAAGTCGGCCGACCAGTTCAAGGCGGGAGTGGACTACACCAGCAACTTCGCCGGTAAGAACTCCTGGTACGCCCGCAATGAAGGCGGCTTTGACCGGATCAAGGACATCGAGCTCTACGACGTCGCCGGCTTCGGTATGGGCTACGACTTCATCAAGCAGAAGAAGCAGACGCTCACGGGCCGCTTCGGTCTCTCGTTCCGCTACGAGGGTTACAAGAATCCCGCGACTACGGACGTGAAGAGCGCCGGTCTCGACTTCGGCTTCGCCCACCGCCTCGAGCTTTCGAGCGGCCTGTTGGTGAACCGTCTGACCCTCGTGCCCGCGTTCCAAGACTTCAGCAACTACCGTGCGACCCACGAGAGTTTCTTCGAGTTGCCCATGGCCAACGCGAGCTGGAAGCTCCGTCTCGGCCTGGCCAACGACTACAACAGCCGCCCCGGTCGCGGCGTGGAGAAGATGGACACCACCTACTTCACCCGCCTGGTGCTGAACTGGCGCTGAGCGCTGGCTGAAAATCCCCTCTTTCCTCAGGCGCGGTTCCCTTTCGCGGACCGCGCCTTTTTCATTCCGCCTTCAAGCCGGGGCGCAAAAGGTGGCTGGCGGGGTTGAATCTGGAGATCAGGAACTCAGAACCGCAGGGCATAGTGGCGTCCTCGCAGTCGGAGAATCGGGCGATGCAGCCGCGGTTAACGCCAAAAGGATCAGGGCGTTGAACGTTTGCGCATGGGTTGAATGGGCGCGTCCCAAAACGTTCAACGCCCTGACCCCATGGGGAGTCGCGGCTGCATCTCCGGCCTTTTGCCGCGAAGCTCCCCGTCCTATGCGTCGATGGCCCGGGCTGATCATCCCGGGTGCGGCCGGCAAAACTATTGCTCCCTTCGGCCGGTTTGTTCGTCTGGCTCCACCATGAGCCCCCGACCCCTGCTCCGCCGTCTCGTCGCCGGCCTCGCCGCCGCGTTCCCCATCGTCCTGCCCGCCGCTGAAGTCACCTTGAAACGCGCCGATGATCGCGTGCGTGTCGAGGTGGGCGGCAAGCTCTTCACCGAGTACGTCTTCAAGGGAGGCCCGAAACCCTATTTCCACCCGGTGCTGGCGGCCGACGGCACCCAGCTTACCCGCAATTTCCCGATGAAGAAGGGCGTGCCGGGCGAGGTGGAGGACCATCCGCATCACCGCTCGCTCTGGTTCACCCACGGTGATGTGAACGGCATCGATTTCTGGGCGGAGGGCAGTGACAAGAAGGGCCTGATCGTCAGCGACTCGGTCGAGCACTCGGTCGCGGGCGGCGCCGGCGTGATCAAGGCCCGCAACCGCTGGGTCGGGCCCGATGGCGCGGTGCATCTCACGGACGAGACGGTGGTGCGCATCACCGCCGCCGGCGACAGCCGCTTCCTCGATTATCAGGTGACGTTGAAGGCCCCGGCAGGAAAACCCGTCGTACTCGGCGACACCAAGGAGGGATCGATGGCGATCCGCTTGCCGCTGTGGATGACGCCGCCGCACACGTACTCCGCCAACAAGCAACGCGTGAAACATGCCGGCACCGGCACGATCATCAACGCGGAGGGCGTCAAAAACACCGCCGCGTGGGGCAAGCGCTCCACCTGGGTGGACTACCACGGGCCCAAGGACGGCAAGGTCCACGGCGTCGCGATCTTCGACCACCCGTCCAATCCCCGGCACCCCACGTGGTGGCACGTCCGCGATTACGCGCTCTTCGCCGCCAATCCTTTCGGCAAGCACGACTTCGAGAACCTGAAGGACCAGCCCAAGGCGGGTGAGATGACCATCCCGGCCGGCGGTTCGGTCACCTTCCGTTGGCGTTTCTACTTCCACTCCGGCGACGAGAAGGCCTCCAAGGTCGCCGAACAGTACCGCGCCTTCTCCGCGTCCAAGTGATCCGCCGCCCCAGCTGCCCCCTTTCCCCATGAACCCCGTCGATCGCCGCTCTTTCCTCCGCTCCTCCGCCTTCGCCGCCGCCGGGGCCGCTCTTTCCGCCCGCACCTGGGCGCAGTCCGCCGGCGCCAACGGCGACATCCGCGTCGCCGTCGTCGGCCTAAACGGCCGCGGCCGCAACCATCTCCAGAGCCTGCAGCGCGTGAAGGGCGTGCGCGTGGTCGCCTTGTGCGACGTCGACTCCGCCGTCCTCGCCCGCGCCAAGAAGTCGCTCGCCGAGGAGGGTTCGGAGGTGCGGACCTACGTCGATCTGCGCGAGCTGCTCGCGCAGAAGGATATCGACGCCGTCTCCATCGCCTCGCCCAACCATCAGCACGCGCTGCAGGCGGTCTGGGCCTGCCAGGCGGGTAAGGACGTCTACGTCGAGAAGCCCGTTTCCCACAACGTTTGGGAGGGCCGCCAGCTGGTGCACGCCGCCGCGCGGCACAACCGCGTCGTCCAGTGCGGCACGCAGATCCGTTCGGGCGAGGGCCTCCGGGAGGCGGTGGCGTGGGTGCGTTCCGGGCAACTCGGCCGCGTCACCGCGGCGCGCGGTTTCTGCTACAAGCGTCGCGACAGCATCGGCCGCGCCGACGCCCCGTTGCAGATCCCGGCCAACATAAACTTCGACCTCTGGTGCGGGCCGGCCCCGCTCGTCCCGCCACGCCGCCTGCGGCTGCACTACGACTGGCATTGGGTGCACGTCACCGGCAACGGCGACGTCGGCAACCAGGGTATCCACCAGATGGACGTCGCCCGTTGGTTCCTCGGTGAGACCGGCCTGCCGCGCACGACCCTCAGCGTCGGCGGCCGCCTGGGCTACGTCGATGACGGTGACACTCCCAACACGCAGGTCGTGATCCACGACTACGCCAGCGCCCCGCTGATCTTCGAGGTGCGCGGGCTGCCCGCGAAGGCGGGTGCGACGGCCGGTGGTGGTCGGCGTGGTGACACGATGGACAACTTCCGCGGCGTGGGTGTCGGCAACGTGATCGACTGCGAGGGCGGCAGCGTCGTCTCGACGAATTACTTCACCGCCACCGCCTACGACAAATCGGGCAAGGTGGTGCGGGAGTTCAAGGGCGTCGACCGCCACATGCAGAACTTCATCGACGTCGTGCGAAGCCGGAAGACGGCCGACCTCTGCGGTCCGATCGAGGACGGCCACGTCTCCAGCGCGCTCTGCCACCTCGGCAACATTTCCCATGTGCTGGGCAAGGCCGCCCAACCGGACGCCCTGCGTGAGCGGATCCGCGGCAACGCCGGGCTTGCCGAGGCGTGCGGGCGCATGATGGAGCACCTCGGCACCAACGCGGTTGATCTCAAGGCCACGCCGCTCGCGCTCGGCGCCTTGCTGCAAATCGCGCCCGGCACGGAGCGCTTCACGGGCGAGTTCGCCGCCGCCGCCAATCCGCTCCTCACCCGCCAATACCGCGCACCGTTCACGGTGCCCGATCTCTCCGGCAAGGCGTGAGCGGATCCGGGCAGGGACGGGAGTCGGCGGGTTGGCGACGGGTGGCGCTCTGGCTTGCGCTGCTGGTCCTCGCTCCCGGCAAGGCGTCCGCGCAGGATACGGCGGTCTCGCTGCCGCCCTTTCTCGTCGAGGAGGCCGCCAAGGGGCCGCCTTGGCGCCACGGCGAGGCGATGGGTTTCGAGATCCTCTCCCGCTGCGGCGACTCCGCCACGCGCCGCGTCGTCGAGGCGCATTTCCAGCTCCACGCCCTGCTGGGCGAGATGCTGCCGCCTTCCCTCCGCTGGCAGTCCTCGGTGCCGCCGCTGCTGATCCTCTACGACGAGGAACTCCAGCCCGCCGCCTCGCAGGAGGTCATCCGCCAGCTGCTCCGCCGGGCCGATACCGCCGCGCCGGACCCGGTTGCCCTGCCGGCCGGCCGCGGGTTTCGGCCTCCTGCGGCCGGACCGCGTTACAGTTTCCTGCCCAACCTGCGTCTCTCGGACCGCGATGTGATGGCGATCTTCATGATCGTCCGCCGGGATCAGGTTGACGCCGACCGGCTCTCCCTCACCTACGACTACATCAACTTCCTCGCCCGGCAGCGCTTGCCGGCGCTGCCGGCCTGGTTCCTGGGCGGGCTGCTGACTTTGTACCAGAAAACCGAGTACGGCAGCGGCCAGCTCAACCTCGCGCCGCTGGATTGGTTCGCTCCGCCACCCACGGCGTCACAGGTCAAGGATCCCGCCTTCCCCCCGCCCGTCTGGGGCGTGCCCGACATCCTGCAGCAGCGGTTGCCGGCCGCGGGGGATTCTTCCCTGCCGGAAGGCGTCGAGCCGGCGCGGGCGTGGCAGGCGCACGCGGCGCTGCTCGTGCGCTGGGGTCTTGATGCCGACCAGCAGGCGCACCGCGCCGGGCTCTGGCGCTTCGTGGAACGTAGCGCCGCCGAGGGCGCGAGCGAACGGTTGTTCATCGAGTGCCTGGGCTTCGGTTACGACGAGGCGCGGCGTCGGCTCGCCGCCTACCTGCCCGAGGCTGCGCGCCGCGGCACCCGCCTGCGTCCCGCGCGCCCCGCGAAGCTGCCGCCCTTCGCGCTCGTCAACGCTTCCGACCTTCAGATCGCGTGCATCAAGGGCGACTGGGAGCGGCTCGAGGTGCCCTACGTGCGCGGCATCTCCGCGGAACTCGCGCCGAAATACCTCGAGCAGGCGCGGCGCACGCTCCGTCGCGCCTATGACCGCGATCACCGCGACCCGCGCCTGCTGGCCGTGATGGGTCTCTGTGAGGTCGACGGAGGCGACGACGCCGCGGCCCGCGAACTACTCGAGGCGGCCGTCGCGCTCGGGCCGGTGCGGCCGCGCGCTAACCAGGAGCTGGCCCGGCTGCGCCTGGCGGAGTTTCTCGCCCGCCCGGCCGGGGCCGGCGGCCGGATTGACACCGCGCAGACCGCGCGCGTGCTCGAGGCGTTGTTTGCGGCGCGCGGCGCCGCGCCACCCCTGGCCGAGGTCTACGAACTCATCGCCGACACTTGGACCGCTTCCGACGCGTTGCCGACCCTGCGGCATCTCGCGGTCCTCGATGAGGGCGTGAGGCTTTTCCCCCGCCGCGTGCCGCTGGTCCGCAAGGCCGCCGGGCTTTACGCGCGCCACGGCCACGCGGAGCAAGCCGACGCCCTGATCGCGCTCGGCCTGCGCGTCGCCGAGGACGAGGCGTCCCGGGCGGACTTCATCGCGCTGCGCGACTCCCCCATGGGGTCAGGGCGTTGAACGTTTTTCGACGCGCCTGTTCGACCCGTTCGTAAACGTTCAACGCCCTGACCCCTTTGGGGCGGGGTGTTTACAGTCGGCGGTAGGTGGCGGTGTAGCGTTGCGCCAGGCCGGCGGTGGCGAAATCCGCGGGCTCCGTCCCGTCGAGCCCGTAGCAGACGCGCAGCCGGTCGCCGGCCAGCTGGTACAGGCAAGGGATCCGGCGGTCCGCGTTGGGGCCGCGTTTCCCCAGTAGGGTGAGCGTTCCCGCCTTTGGTCCGTCCGACCATTCGCCGGCGTCGGAGACCTCCCCAGCATAGACCACCTCGTAATGCCCGGCACTCAGCTCAAGGACCATTCGGCTCGTCACCAACTCGGGGGCCGGTTCGCCGGCGAGCTCGGCGCGGATCATCTGCCAGCGGCCGAGGAGTTCAGTCGGTGATTCCATCCGGAATCGCCTATCCGCAGGGCGAGCCTTCCTCAAGTCCGCGCCCTTCGGCGTCCGTGGCCGCGGTCACTGGCCGTAGCGTTCATCCGCCCCGGTGATTTCGCGCCAAAGCTCTCTCGGATCGATCCGCCGGTCACGGGAACGGTTGATCCATTCCACCTCGTTGACGGCGCCCTCCGCGGTGAAGCGGATACCCCAGATCGGATCGAAGGCGTCCGCGCCGAGCGAGTAGCGCATGTCGGCCAGCACGGAGGCGTCGGCCGGGCTGCGCGCCACCCAGTGGTCCGAGAACCAGGCGAATCGCTCGAAGGATTGGCGGCGGTTCCGGACGCGTTCGCCGGCGGTGAGGTCCGCGGTCCCCGCCAACGGGAGCGACCAGCCTTCGCGGATGGCGGGACGGGCGAACCAGCCCACGCGGATACGATCGCTGTGGATGCGGCCTTGGTGGACGTAGAGCGCGCGCCAGACGACGTTGTTACCCAGCGTCGGCATAACCTCGATCCGCTCCGGCGTGTGGCCGCGCTTCCGCGCCAGTTCCCGCTGCGCCGCAACCGCGCGCGCGTGCTGCGCGCCGCCGATCAGCAGATAGCATCCGGCGAAAACCAGCGCGAGCACCGCGGGGCGCAGGCGGCTCCGAAGGAGCCCGAGCCCGAGTCCGGCGAGCAGGGGCAGCGTGAAAACCGGATCCACGATCGCGATCCAGTCCCAGCCCGCGCGCTGGTTCGAGAACGGCCAGAGCAGCTGCGTGCCGTAGTTGGTGGCCGCGTCGAGCAGCACATGGCTCAGGTAGGAGAGCGCCGCGGCGCCCCAGAGCATCGTCCAGCGCCTTCCGTCGCGCCACTTCGAGGAACCGAGCCACAACGCCGCCACGAGCGCCGCTCCGGCTGGCACGGCCACCAGTGCATGGGTGAAGCCGCGATGATGTTCCACCGCCAGGAGCGGATCGATCGCGCTCGAGATGAAGACATCGGCGTCCGGCGCCAGCCCCGCGAGCGCGCCGGCGAGAGCCGCCGAGCGCCCGAGACGGGCGCCGCAGCAGACATGGGCAAGGCTGGCACCCAGCGCGACATGGGAGACGGGATCCACGCGCGGAGCGAAGTCGCCGCCCGGCCTTTCGCAAACCCACCCGCTGCGCGGTGCGGGTGCTCAGGCCACCGGCAGCGCGGCCTCGCTCCCCTCCGCGGCCTCGGCAAGGTCCCGCAGCAGCGGCAGGATCAACTCGAGACGCGCGGTCGTGCGTTCACTGGAGTAGGAGCCCGCCTCGTGGTAGCGCGCGGCTCCGTTTTCGATCGTGAACATCCCGCGGGCTCCGGTCAGGCGGGCGGTCATCAAACGCTCTCGGATCTCGGGGAGCAACGCGGCGCGGCAGGTGGCCGACGCATTGGTCCGGATGAACCATTCGCCGTCGAACCGCGGATCACCCACCTCGATCTCCTTCGCGCCGAAAAGTTCGGCGACCTTCGTGCCGAAGCCCTGCGGCTTCAATTGCATCGTCAGCCGCGATCCGACCGCGAGCCGCACCGAGACGGCCACCCATTCGGTCCGCGATTTGCCCGCGCCGGTCGCGTAGGTCCAGAACCGCGCCGGCCGCCCCTGGAACTCGCCTTCCACGCTGGAGCCGACTCCGGTCTCATTCTCCTTGGATGGGCGGAACCGCAGGCCGGTCCGCGCCGCCAGCGACGTGAGGTTCCGGGTGACCTTGCGCTCCCGCATCATCATCAGGAGCAGCACCACCCCGATCAGGACGACAACATAGAGCACCGCAAAAAAGGTCTCCATGCCGCGAGGAGAACGATCCCGCGCCCGTGCCGCGAGCCACGAATCGGCCCCGCCCGGCGCTCAACCACGCTGGCGAACCGCCTCGAAAAGCGTGATGATCGCCGCCATCGCCACGTTCAACGAGTCGGCCTGGCCCGCCATGGGGATGCGCACCGGCAGGTCGGCCTCCTTGAGCCAGAATTCGCTGAGACCGTATTGCTCGCTGCCCATGACGACCGCCAGCGGCCCGCGGAGGTCGGCCGCGCTGTAGATCGTCGCCGCCGCCGGCGTCGTCGCCACCGCGCGCACGCCCTTTTCCCGCAGCCACGCCCGCACCCGCGGGCTTTCCTCCACCACCAGCGGGACGGAGAAAAGCACACCAGTGGAGGCGCGGACGACGTTGGGATTGAAGATGTCGGTGACCGGATCGCAGACGATGACCGCGTGGCAGCCGGCGGCGTCGGCGCCGCGCAGGATGGTGCCGAGGTTGCCGGGCTTCTCGATCGCCTCGACGACGAGCAGCAGCGGCGCGGCGGGCAGGGCGAGGTCCTCCAGCCGGCGCCGCCATTGCGGAGCCACGGCGAGCAGACCGTCGGGCCGTTCGCGGTAGGCGACCTTGGCGAAGGCCTCCTTCGAGAGCTCGCACAGTTTCGCGCCGGCGGCCTCGGCGCGGGCGAGGAGCGCCGGTTCGTTGGTCCCGAGGAACCAGTCGGGGGAGAAGTAGAGATCCCGTGGGCGCACGCCCCGGTCGAGCGCGCGGAGGATCTCGCGGTAGCCCTCGACCAGGAACACGCCAGCCTCGTCGCGCGGCCGGCGGTCGCGCAGGCGCACGAGCTCCTTCACGCGCGGGTTCTGCAGGCTGGAGATCTTCTCGGGTACGGACACGCGCGGATGGAAGACACCGGTTCGCCGCAAAAGACAAAATCCTTTTGCTCGCGCGCGGCGGCGGCGCGTGTTCCCTCCGCGCGTGGGCAAAAGGAAACCCTTCAACGACCAGCCGTTCGCGTACCACGCCGAGCTCGAGCTGGAGGTCACGACGCTGACGAACCTCGGCGCGGGCCTCGGCCGCGTGGAATTGCCGGCGGACGCGGGCAAGTGGGTGGTGATGGTGCCGTTCACGCTGCCCGGCGAGCGGGTGCGGGTGCGGGTTTTCCGCAACCACCGCAATTATTCCGAGGCAGATCTCGTCGAGGTGCTGCGGCCCGCCGCGGAGCGGGTCGCGCCGCGCTGCCCGTTGTTCGGCCGCTGTGGTGGCTGCCAGTACCAGCATCTGGACTACCCCGCGCAGCTGGAGTGGAAACGCCGCCAGGTCGCGGAGCTGCTGGAACACATGGCCGGGATCGCCGGCTTTCCGGTCGCGCCGGTGACGCCCTCGCCGCGCCCGTTCCACTACCGTTCCAAGATCACCCCGCATTTCTCCCCGCCGCGCGGGGGCGAAGGCGCCCCGCCCGTGCCGATCGGGTTTCTCCGCCAAGGCACGCGTTTTGACATCGTCGATGTGCCGGCCTGCCCGATCGCCACCGAGGCGATCAACGCGCGCCTCACGGAGGAGCGGGCGGCGGTGCACGCCCGGCAGGCCTTATACACCCGCGGCGCCACCCTGCTGCTGCGGGAGGCGGGCGGCGCGGTGACGACGGACCACGAGGCCGTGATCACCGAGGAAATCACCGACGCCGGGCCGCGCCCGGGCGGGCCGCTGCGGCTACGCTTCCTCGCGCGCGACTTCTTCCAGAACAACCCGTTCCTGCTGCCGGCGTTCACGCGTCATGTGCGGGAGCAGGCGGCGTCGGGCGGGGCCCGCTTCCTGGTCGACACCTATTGCGGCAGCGGGCTTTTCGCGCTCAGCGCCGCCCCCGGTTTCGAGCGGGTGGCGGGCATCGAGATCAGCGAGAGCAGCGTGCGGTTCGCCCGTGAGAACGCGGACGCGAACGGCATCACCAACGCGACCTTCTCTGCAGGCGACGCGGCCGCGATCTTCGCGGGCCTCGACCCGGTATTCGCGCCGGCCGACACCGCCGTGGTGATCGACCCGCCGCGCAAGGGCTGCGATGAAGCGTTCCTGAAGCAGCTCCTCGCCTTCGGTCCGCGCACCGTCGTCTACGTCTCCTGCGATCCCGCGACACAGATGCGCGACCTGCGGCATTTTCTCGCCGCCGGTTACATGCTGGCCGCGGCACAGCCGTTCGATCTCTTCCCGCAGACCCGTCACCTGGAGTGCGTGCTCACGCTCCGCCGTGGCGCCACGTGAGCACGCCGGACCAGCCCGGCGGCGGCGGGCTCAGCGCCCGGAGGCCATCCGGCGGACGGCCTCCTCGAGCATGGCGCGCGGGCAGCCGAAATTGAGGCGCAGGTGGGAGCCTGGACGCGCGCCGAAGGGCGCGCCGTCGCTCAGGCCAGCACCCCGCCGCTCGAAATGCGCCGCCGGATCGGCGACGCCCAGCTCCGCCACGTTCATCCACAGGAGGTAGGTGGCTTCCACCGGTGCCTCGAGCTTCAACCCGGGCAGCGCCCGGGGCAGGGCATCGAGCAGGTAATCGCGGTTGCCTCGCAGGTAGGCCAGCAGCTCCTGGCGCCACGGCTCGCCGTCGCGGTAAGCCGCCTCGCAGGCGGTAAAACCGAGGCAGGTGACCTCCGCCACGATCCCGGCGGCGGCCCGGTTGAAGCGGGCTCGCAGACCCGCGTCGGGGATGATCGCGAGGGATGTGCCCAGCCCCGGCACATTATACGTTTTGCTCGGCGCCATCAGGGTGATCGTGCGCGCCGCGAGCTCCGGTGACAGCGTGGCCGACGGCACATGCCGCAGCGCCGGATCGAGGATCAGGTCGCAGTGGATCTCGTCGGAGCAAAGGACGAGGTCGTGGCGAAGGCAAAACTCGCCGAGGCGCTCCAGCTCCTCCCTTCGCCAGACCCGGGCGAGGGGGTTGTGCGGGTTGCACAGCATGAAAATCCGGGTGCGCGGCGTGACCGCGCGCTCGAGGGCGTCCCAGTCGATCTCCCATCTTCCGCCCGCGAGCGTGAACGGCACGCCGACGGGCGAGCGGCCGCTGTTCCGCGGCGCCGAGGTGAACGGGGGGTAGACTGGCGTGAGCGTGAGCACCTCCTCGCCCGGTCCGGCGAAGGCGAGCGTGGCCACGTTGAGCCCGACCACCAATCCCGGCAGCCAGACGATCCATTCGGGGTCGACCTTCCACCCGTGGCGCTCCGCGAGCGCGCCCGTGACGGCCTCGCTGGTCGTCGCGGTCGGGCGGGCGTAGCCGAAAACCCCGTGATCCACCCGGGCGCGCAGGGCATCGAGGATCGGCGGCGCCGAGGCAAAATCCATGTCGGCCACCCAGAGCGGCAACACGTCGCGGCCGGCATACTTCTGCCACTTCTGGGAATCGGTGCCGCGGCGCTCAGGAGCGCGGTCGAAGTCGAAACGGGTCATGGTCGGACCGAGGTGATGACGGTTTGGGCGGACCGCGCGACGATTTTTCCCGCCTGGGCGCCCGGTTCGCGCATCTTTTTCCCACCGGCCGCCCGACCCCGCGCATCAAACCGCTCGCGGCGCGCGACTTAGCCCGGCGCCGGCTTTGGTCCGCGAAATGCGACAGGAGGGGCGATCCAACCTCATAATCCAGGAGTTAAAACCATGAGACTCATTCGCTACACACAGCCCACCCTCAACCGCAGCCTCACTTCCCTGCCCGGCGCGGTCCCGCGCTCGCCATGGTCCGGGCTCGAGAGCGAGATCGACCGCTTCTTCGAGGCGGCTCTCGGCGACCTCGCGGGCAACGGCCTCGCGAGCAGCCGCTTCCCGGTCGATCTCTACGAGGATAAGGACAACCTCTACCTCCGCGCCGAGCTGCCGGGCGTCGCGCGCGCCGACATCAACGTGGAAATGGTGGAGGATTACCTGACGCTCTCCGGCAGTCGAAAAACCCCGGCCGCCGAGGGCTCCGAGGAGGAGGCCTTCAGCTTTGCCCGGTCGATTTCCATTCCCGAATCGGTGCAGTCCGAAAAGGTCACCGCCGCTTTCGAGAATGGCGTGCTGCTCGTCACGCTGCCCAAGCGCGAGGAGGCGAAGCCGCGCAAGGTCACCATCGAGGTGAAATGATCCCCGCCTAACCGCGAACTCCCTCAACCTCTATCCAGGAGAAAACCACCATGTCCCTCATCCACACCCTTATGCCCGCCTTTAACCGTCTGCCCACCCGTCGCAGCGCCCGATCCGGCCCCGTCGACATCGGTCCGTCCATCAAGCCCGCCTACGAGATCCGGGAGGCCGACGACGCCTTCGGCGTCACCATTCATCTCCCCGGCGTCTCCAAGGAAGGCCTGGAGCTCACGGTCGAGGAGGGGTTTCTCCGCGTCGTCGGCCGCCGGTCGTGGAAGCGCCCCGAGGCTTGGACGCTGCTTTACCGCGAGACTTCCGACGCCCCGTACGAGCTCGTCCTCGAGCACGAGAACGTGATCGACGTCGACAAGATCCACGCGGAGATCGCGGACGGCATCCTGCGGGTGTCGCTGCCGAAGTCCGCCGCCATCAAACCGCGGAAGATCACGGTGAGCTGAATCCCGCGCGCCGCGCCGGATCCGGCGTGTGTCCGTGCCGTAACCGCCGGGGAGCTTTCTCCCCGGCGTTTTCGTTTCCCCGCGCCGCCACCGGTCAAAGCCTTTGACAAACCCGATCCCGGGCTAGTGTCCTCGCGCCCATGAGGCTTCCCCCGAAGAGGCTGCTCCCGTTGGCGCCGGCGGCCGGCCCCGCTGAGCTCGGTGCGGCCGAGAACCCGGTCGCGGACGGAGTGCGGATCGACGCGCACGATTTCCTCGAGCATCTGGTCGACACGGCGTTGCGGCTGCTCGGCATCCCGGACTCTGGCAACACCGTGACGCATTTCGCGGTGGCGGCCGGGTTGCTGGTGATCGCGCTGCTCGGCCGGCGGATCGTCACGGGACTGTTTTTCCCGACCCTGCGCCGTCTGGCGGAACGCACCGAGACCACGCTGGACGACAAGTTGTTCCCGGCGCTGGAGCGACCGGCGGCGGCGCTGGTGACGCTGCTCGGCCTCTTCTCGTCGCTGCGGGTGCTGAAGCTGACCGCGGAAGCGGACCGGTTCATCGGCCATGGTTCGCAGGTGGCGTTCTCCCTGGTGCTGTTCTGGGCCCTGTGGTGCGGCCTGGCGGCTCTCCTCGAGCATGCCGGCGAGGTCGCCCGGGAGCGGGCGCTCGGCGTCGCGGCCTTCATGCCGTGGATCCGGAAAACGACCCTCATTCTCTTCGCGGTGGTGGGGGTGCTCCTGACCGTGCAGGGCCTCGGGTTCGACGTGAAGGCGCTGCTGGCGGGCCTCGGCATCGGCGGCCTGGCCTTCGCCCTCGCGGCGCAGGACACGCTCGCGAACGTATTCGGGGCGATCGTCGTGGCCGTCGATCAGCCGTTCCGCGTGGGCGAGACCGTGCGGATCGGCGGACATCTCGGCAAAGTCGAGGACGTGGGGCTGCGGTCCACCCGCGTGCGGCTGCAGGACCGCTCGCTGATGGTGATCCCGAACAAGACGGTCGCCTCCGACACGATCACGAACCTCTCGCGCTTCACCGGCCGGCGTTTCGAGCAGGTGATCGGCGTCACCTACGCGAGTCGCCCGGAGCAGGTGGAATCCCTGGTGGCCGACGTCCGGGCGATGCTCCTCGCGCGTCCAGACGTCGACCGCGGCGAGGTGCATGTCTATTTCCGGGACTTCGGCGGGTCCTCGCTCGACGTGTGGCTGGCCTACGAGGTGACCGAAGCCGATTTCGGCCGCTCCCTCGCGATCAAGCAGGAGGTGAATCTCGCGATCATGCGCGCGGTCGAGGCCCGCGGCCTGGCGTTCGCCTTTCCGACGAGAACCGTCGAGCTGGCCGGCCCCGCCTTCGACCGTCTGGTCGGAACACGGAACGGCTGAGCTTGGAGCCGGCGCGGTTGCGCGACGCTTTCATTGAGGCACCGTTCACGGAGGCCCGAGAAGGGGAGCCGCGAAACGCCAAGATCACGAAAGCGAGCCAGGCGGCCCACGGAACTCTCGGAAGGCGCTGAATAAGGAAAATCCTCCCGCGACCGGCGCCCGACTTGGCCGCGGCGGTTTACCCGCCAAAGCTCCGGCAACGGAGGGGGCTGCGGACCACTCGAGTCCGATGAACCGCGGATCGGTAATCCTCCAGGTCCTTCGCTCCTGCGCCCGGCCCCGGTTGGCCGGACGTTTCTTCCTTCCTCGCGGCTGCGACCCGCTCAGAGCGTTTTCCGGAAGCGCGAGACGGCGAAGGCCATCACAGCGGCACCCATTCCCAGGAGCGCGGCCAGCTCGGGCCACAGCACCTCGGCGCCCACGCCCTTCAGGAAGACGCCGCGGATGATGACGAGAAAGTGCCGGAGCGGGTCGGCGAGGCTCAGCCACTGGAATGGTTCCGGCATGCTGGAGATCGGAAAAATGAAGCCGGAGAAGAGCATCGCGGGGAAAAAGAAGAAGAACGTCGTCATCATCGCCTGCTGCTGCGTGCGGCTCACCGTCGAGATGAAGAGCCCGATGCCGAGCGTTCCGAGCAGGAACAGCGCGGTGCCGAGGAGCAGGAGGGCGAAGCTCCCGCGGAAGGGGATGTCGAACCAGAAGAGGCCCACCGCGGAGACCAACGCCGTGTCGATGAGGCCCACCACGGCGAACGGCGCGCATTTACCTAGGATGAACTCCACCGGGCGGATCGGCGTCACCATGATCTGCTCAATCGTGCCGGTCTCCTTCTCCCGCACGATCGCCATGCTCGTGAGCATCAGGCCGACCAGCATCACGAGCATCGCGATGATGCCCGGCACGTAGTAGTTGCGGCTCTCCAGGTCGGGGTTGAACCAGACCCGCGGCCGCGGATCGATGCCGCCGGGCGCCGCGGCCGGACCGAACCGGCGACGGATCGTCTCGCCGGCGAGCGCGGCGTTGGCCGCGGCCGCGATCTGGGCCGCGTAGTTCAGGACAAAGCGGGCGGTGTTGGAATCGGCGCCGTCGACCGCCAGCTGGACCGGCATCGCGCGGCCGGCACGCAGACCTTCCGCAAAACCGGCGTTGATCTGCAGCAGCGCGGAGACTTCGCCGGCATCGAGCAGTGCGCGCGCCGCGGTCTCGTCCGCCGGATGCGCCACGGCGTCGAAACACGCCGATCCCGTGAAGCGCGCCACCAGAGCGCGGCTCGCCGGCGTGCCGTCGCGATCCACCACCGCCAGTCGCACGTGCCGCACGTCGAGCGTCACGGCGTACCCGAAGATCAGCGTTTGCAGCACAGGCAGGCCGAGGATCACGAACCGCATGCGCGGGTCGCGCAGGAGGGAGCGGAACTCCTTGCGGAGGATGGCGAGGATGCGCGTCGCCATGGTCAGCGGAGTCGCCCGCGCGTGAGGCGGATGGCGAGCGCCAGCAGCGCCACCGCGAAAACGACGAGCAGCAGGGCGTCGCGCGCCAGCGTCTCCAGCCCCGTTCCGCGCAGGAAGACGCCTTTCACGAGCGACACGAAGTAGCGGGCCGGCACGAGGTGGCTGATGGCGCGCACCGGCCCGGGCATGTTGGCGATGGCGAAGGCGAAACCCGAGAGGAGGAACGCCGGCAGGAAGGTCGAGACCATCGCCAGCTGGGCGGCGAGCAGCTGCTGCCGGGCCAGCGCGCTGATGAACAGTCCCTGCGCGAGCGTGCCGACCACGAACACCAGGCCGGCCGAGAAGAGCAGCGTCACGCTGCCGCGCAGGGGCACGTCGAAAAGGAACACCGTCATCAGCACCGCGACGGTCATGTTCGCCAGGCCGATGACCGTGTACGGCAGAAGTTTGCCGAGGATGATCTCGGCTGGACGCACGGGAGTGGTGATCAGCTGCTCCATCGTGCCGCGTTCCCATTCCCGCGCCACGGTCAGCGCCGTGAGCAGGGCCGCGATCAGCCCCATGATCACCGCCATGATCCCGGGCACGATGAAGTTCCGGCTCTCCAGATCGGCGTTGAACCACACCCGCGGACGCAGGTCGACGGAGGGCGCGGGCGGCGACCCGCCCGTCCGCCGGGCTACTTCCAGCATGATCTGCGCCTGGTGGCTCGCCACCACCGCTTGCGTGTAGCCCAGCACGATACCGGCGGTGTTCGCGTCCGCGCCGTCGACGATCGCCTGCACGGGGACCTCGCGGCCCGCGCCGAGCCGCGTCGCGAAGTCGGGCGGGATCACGAGCGCCAGCATCGCCCGCCGGGTGTCGAGCGCGCTGGAGATGCCGGCCTCGTCCGCGATCGCGCCCTGGAAGTTGAAGTAGCGCGTCGCGGTGAAGCGGGCGACGAGCGCCCGGCTCTCGGGTGTGCCGCTCTGGTCGCGCACCACGAAGGGCACGTGGTTGACGTCCAGCGTCAGCGCGTAGCCGAACATCAGCAGCATCAGCATCGGGATGCCCGCGGCGAGACCCAGGCTGCGCGGGTCGCGCCGGATGTGGATGGTCTCCTTCCGGGCCATGGCGAGCAGCCGGCGCGGGCTCATCGTTCCACCTCCCGTCGGGCCCCGGCCGCGCGGTCGTGCGCCTCGATCAACGACACGAAAACGTCCTCCAGCGACGGCGTTACGCGCTCGACGCGGCTGGCGTTTATGCCGGCCGCCGCCAGCGCCGCCGGAATTCCGCGCAGCGCGGCTTCGGCGTCACGCGCCACAACGTGCAGGCCGCCGCCGCGCAGCGAGGCCTCGCGCACCGAGGGTAGCACCTCGACGGCCGCCAGGGCCTCCTGCGGCCGCGGGCAGGTGATCTCCACGACGGCATCCCGCATGTGGTTCGACTTGAGCTCCGCCGGCGTGCCGAGCGCCACGAGTTCACCCCGATAGATCACACCGAGGCGGTCGCAGTACTCGGCCTCCTCCATGTGATGCGTCGTCACGAGCACGGTCACGCCGCCCGCCGCCAAGCCATGGATCAGGTCCCAGAAAAGTCGGCGGCTGATCGGGTCGACGCCCGACGTCGGCTCGTCGAGGAACAGGATTGGCGGCTCGTGCAGCACCGCGCAGCCGAGCGCCAGCCGTTGTTTCCAGCCGCCTGAGAGATTGGCGGTTCGGGTTTGGCGTTGCTCCCGGAGACCCGCCATCTCCAGCACCCAGTCCCGGCGCGTTTCCCGGCGCGCGCGGGGCAGGCCCTGGATCCCGCTGAAGAATTCGATGTTCTCCTCCACGGTCAGCTCGTCGTAGAGGGAGAAGCGCTGGCTCATGTAGCCCAGGCGGGCGCGGATGCTTTCCGTGTCGCGCACGATGTCGAGGCCGGCAACGCGGCCGGTGCCGCTCGTCGGTACCAGCAGGCCGCACAGCATGCGGATGGTCGTGGACTTGCCGGCTCCGTTCGGTCCCAGCAGGCCGAAAATCTCCCCGCGCTTCACCCCGAAAGAGACACCTGCCACCGCACGGAATGAGCCGAAGGTCATCCCGAGGTCCCGCACCTCGATCGCCGGGGCCGCGTGGTCCGCGTTCCCGTTCATGGCGAGGAGGGGGCCTCGGCGCCGGAGCCCGGCGGGGCCGGGCGGGCGAGCACGGCGACGAAAACATCCTCCAGCGAGGGCTCGACGGGGCGCACCGATTCCGGGGGGAGTCCCTCCGCCGCGAGGGCTTCGGAGATGCGACGTCCGGCTGCAGCCGCGTCCGCTGCGGTCACGTGGATCCGGTCCCCGAAAAGCACCACGCGCGACTCCGGCAGCCGGGCGCGCAACACCAGGCAGGCTTTCCGGGAATCCGCGGTGCGCACCTCGAGCAGCGAGCCCGGCAGGATGCTTTTCACCTCGCCGGGGGTTCCCAGCGCCAGGACGCGTCCTTCGTGCAGGAGCGCGAGGCGGCTGCAGCGTTCGGCCTCGTCGAGGTAGGCGGTGGAGACGAGGATCGTGACTCCCTCGCGAACCAGTTGGTGGAGGATCCGCCAGAAATCACGGCGCGACACCGGGTCGACACCGTTGGTCGGCTCGTCGAGGAAGAGGATCCGCGGTGTGTGGATAAGCGCGCAGGCGAGGCCGAGCTTCTGCTTCATCCCGCCGGAAAGATCGCCCGCCAGCCGGCGATGGAACGCATCAAGACCGCTGAATCCGAGCAGGCGCGCGGTCCGCGCCGGCATCTCCGCCGGGGGTACCCCCTGCAGGTCCGCGTGGAACGCGAGGTTTTCGGCCACGGTCAGGTCAGGGTACAAACCGAACCGCTGGCTCAGGTAGCCGATGCGGTCCTTCACGCCGCCCGGCTGCCGCACGACGTCGCAACCGGCCACCTCGATGCTGCCGGCCGTGGGCGGCAGGATGCCGGTGAGCATTCGCAGGGTGGTCGTTTTCCCCGCCCCGTCTGGTCCGACGAGGCCGAAGATCTCGCCGGCCTCGACGTCGAGATCGAGGCCCGCGACCGCCGTCACCCCGCCGAAGGTGCGGCGCATTCCGCGCGTCCGGATGGCGGCCATGGCGGGCTCAGCCGCCCTTCGCCGGCGTGGAGGATGCCGCCGCCGGCACGATGACGTCGGCGGGCATGCCCGTCTTCAGTTCGTCGCGCGGGTTTAGCACGTCTACCTTCACGCGATAGACGAGCCGGACGCGTTCCTTCGCGGTCTGGACCGTCTTCGGCGTGAATTCCGCCTCGGCCGAAATGAAGGAGACCGTGCCCTCGTGCCCGCGGCCCGGCGCGGTGTCGGTGCGCACCTCGACCTTCTGGCCGAGGCGCAGCCGCCCGAGGTCGGTCTCGTTCACGTAGGCCCGCACCCACATGCGCACGGTGTCGGCGACGGTGACGACCGGCGTGCCGGCGGCAACGAACTCCCCCGCCTCGACGTGATGCGAGAGCACGACGCCATCGAGGGTCGAGACCAGCCGGGTCTGGTCGAGGCGGTTCTGGGCGAGGGCGAGCGCGGCGGCGGACTGCTCGGCGCGAGCGCGTGCGTGCAGAATGGTCTCGGGTCGCGGACCGGCCCGGATGAGCAAGGCGCGTTCAGCCGCCTCGGCGACCCGTGCCTCGGCCACCTTGAGTTGTGCGCGCGCGGACTCGAAGTCGCGCGTCGCGATCGCGTTCCGTTGGAGCAGGTCCTGCTGCCGTTTGAAATCGAGTTCCGCGCGCTCGCGTTCGGCCTGCATGCTGCGCAGCACGGCCTCCGCGGCGGCGATCTCCTGGGGGCGGGATCCGGCCTCGAGTTCGGCGAGCAGGGCGCGGGCCGCGGCCAGCTCGGCGCGGCGCAGGGCCACCTCTTGGGTCTGTTCCGAGTCGTCGAGGCGCGCGACCGGCTGACCGGCCTTCACGCGCTGGCCCTCGTCGACGAGGCGTTCGAGCACGCGGCCCGGATATTTGAAGCTCAATTGGGCGTCGACCAACTCGAGGTTGCCGGAAAGCACCAGCGGCCCGTCCAAGGGGGCGGGCCGGCAGCCCGCGAGGAGCGTGAAGGCGGCGACGAGCGTAAGGATCCGGGGCATGGCGTGGAGCGGCCGTTCGGACGCATGGGCAAAGTATCCCGCGGGCGGGGACCGCGGCAAGCTTGTGGCGGTGCGAGCGTTGCCCTTGCGTTTGGCGCGCCCGCCGCGAACGTTCGCGCGCCGGCCGCATGCTCGATGTCTTCACCCGGAAAACCACCCGCATCCAAGGCCGGCTCCTCCCAAGAGCCGGCGCGCGCGCGGAAATTCGAGACGATCACGAGCGACGACTGGCGTCGCTCGCTCGCCTCCGCGCGGCAGCGGAAAAATGTGATCTCCGAACAGATTCGGACCAGGATCTCTTCCTCCTCGCGGAAGACGAAGTGATCCTGCTGGAGGGCGCCGGCGGGGAGTGGGCGGAGTTGGGCGGGGCGATCCGGGATTTCCGGGCGTGGCTGCCTTTGCTCCGTCTGGAGGACTTCGGGTTCTCGGCCGCCGTGGAGCATCCTTTGGAGGAGCCGAACGCCCGGCTGCGGTACCTGCACAGCGGCGTCGAGGCCTCGGCGTTCCTTTCCACGGAATGCGGCTCGGTGTATAAATTCTACCTCCCGCGCGAGGAGAAGCGCGTCGGCAGCGTGTTTGGTTTCCGCGCGGGCGGGGAGGCGGCCTGGCAGGCCGAGGCCGTGCTGGGCGGCTACCGGGACCTGTTGGAGAAACTCCTGCTGATCCACGCGCTCGGGGGCGCCGCCACCGAGGTCGCGGCGGTGACGGTGGAGGGTATTCTGGTCGCGAAGCAGACCCTGGGCGAGCCGCTGCCGCAGGGCGCCGATACCTCGCGCCATCTGCCCTCCAGCCTGATCGAGATTCCCTCGCGTTTCCTGCGGGCCAACCGCGATCACCCGCGGCTCTTTTTTCTCGGGGAATCCCCGTGGCTCGTGGCCGACCTGCACGCGCGGAACTTCGTGCGGTGCACGGATGGCGAGCTGCGCGTCATCGATATCGTGGCCGCGCCGTGGCCAGAGTCCGCATCGCCCCGGGATCCCCTGATGACGGAATGGCTGGAGCGGGTGCGCCGAGACCCCGGAGCCGGAGCGCTACGCGCCTCACCCGACGATGAACTTTGAAGCCCAATTCTCCGGCGTGATGACGAAATAGGCGTGGGCCCCGATAAGCTGAGAACTTACCCCAGGCACACGGCACGGGCTCGTCACGAGGGTCGGGAAGAAAGCTAAAAGCCCTCCCCAAAAGGGGAGGGCTTCTGGAGAAAGCCTAAAGTTGCTTTAAATTCTAGTTAGCTGGTCTTCTTTGACTTAAGAAAGCCTAGAACCATTTCAGCCTGCTTGTCGGTCTGGCCTTTGTCGTGGTAAACGACCTTGCCAGACCGATCGATCAGATAGGCCTCGCGGCTCGGGAAGGCGATGCCGCTTTGCCCGAACGCTTTCACCACCGCCTTGTCGGTGTCGGCCAGCAGCGGGAAGGGGAAGTTATTCTTCTCTTTGAACTCCTTCTGCTTCTCGACGGTGTCGTTGCTCACGCCCACCACCGCCACGCCGTGCTTCTTGAGCTCCGCGTTGGCGTCGCGGAGCGAACAGCCCTGCTTCGTGCAGCCGCCGGTGAGGGCTCTCGGGTAAAACCAGACGAGGGTGTAGTCGTTGTTCTTGTACACGTCGGCGAGGTTCAGCTTCGTGCCGGCATCGGTCATGCCGGCGACAACGGGAGCGGCGGCGCCCACTTTGAGGGCGTCCGCGCGGGCGGAACCGAGCAGGAGCGAGAACAGCGACATGGCGAGGAGGAGGCGGGGGAGTTTCATGGCGGTCAAAGCGTACCGCGAACGCCCCCTCGCGCAAGCGCCCCGCGCAGGTCGGCCGCGTTTCCGCGGAACCGGCCGGTCTTCCCGCGCTCTCACCTTCACGCGAGCGCTCTCCGGCGCGACGGAACGCCCCCGCCGGTGATTCCCGGAGCCACCGCTTGCCTTGCGTCACCGCGACGCCCAACCTCGGCCTCTAATTTCTCCCGATTCCTATCCCCGCCGATCCATCCGGCCCAACCTTTCCATGTCCTTTGCCGCTGTTTTCCCGTTCTCTATGCGCCGACTGACGCCCTCTTTCCCGATCTTTCTGGCCGGGCTCTTCGCCGCCCTCAGTGCTTTCGCGCAGCCCGTCTCGGTGAACGACGGTTTCAGCCCCGATGTCGACGGCACCGTCTTCACGGTCGTCTCCCAGCCCGACGGCAAGCTTCTGGTGGGCGGGCAGTTCACCTCGGTCAGCGGCGTAGCGCGTTCCAACCTCGCGCGGCTCAACGCGGATGGGTCGGTCGACACCGCTTTCAACCCGTCCCCCAACGCCCCGGTACGCGCGCTGCTCGTCCAGCGCGACAACCGCGTCGTCGTCGGCGGCGACTTCACCTCCCTGCAGCCCGGCGCCAGTGGAGCCGCCGTCACCCGCAACCGGATCGCGCGGCTCAATGCGGACGGGTCGGTCGACGCCGCCTTCAACCCGAATCTTGGCGGGCAACTCCAACCCCAGGTTCACGCCCTGCTGCTGCAGGCCGACAACCGGATCGTCGCCGGCGGCTCCTTCACCACGGTCCAGCCCGCCGGCGCGGCCGCTGCCGTGACGCGCAACTACCTCGCGCGTTTCAACGCCGACGGCACGCTCGACGCCGCCTTCAATCCGAACCCCAACGCAATGGTCCTCGCGCTGGCCCTGCATGTGGAGAACCGGATCCTCGTCGGGGGCGGATTCACTTCCCTGCAGCCGGCCGGGGAGGCTGCCGCGGTGACGCGCAACCGCATCGCTCGCCTGACCCCGTCGGGCTCCGTCGATCCCGCCTTCGACCCCAACGCCAACAACGGCGTGACGAGCCTCGCGGTGCAGCGTGACGGCAAGGTCCTGCTCGCCGGTTATTTCACCACGGTTCAGCCCCCGACCGACGTCAACCCCGCCGGCCGTTCCCGTGTCGCCCGGCTCAACCTCGATGGCACGCTCGACTCCGAGTTCTATCCGCGCGCCGACGGCGCGGTGTCCTCGGTGATCGTCCAATCCGATGGCCTCATCGTGATCAGCGGCGCGTTCTCCGCGGTGTGGGGTCGCGGCGCCACGTCGGTGAGCCGCGGTTTCGTGGCCCGCTTCAACCCCGACGGCTCCCTCGACAACGGATTCGCGCCGACCCTGAATGCCGCGGTCAACGCCGTCGTGCAGCAGGCCGACGGCAAGCTTGTGATCGGCGGATCGTTCACCCGCGCCACGCCGGCCGGATCCACCTCCGCGGTGGTCCGCAACCGCCTCGTGCGCCTCGCCGCCGACGGTTCGCTCGACGCCTCGTTTGAACTCGACGCGGGCGGCCGCATCCTCGCTTCCGTCACGCAGTCCGACGGGAAAATCGTGGTGGCGGGCACCTTCACCAGCATCGCTGGGCTCACCCGCAACTACGTCGCGCGGCTCAACGCCGACGGCACCGTGGACCCGGCCTACGCCCCGGTTTTGAACGGGCGCGTCTATGCGCTGGCGCTCCAGCCTGACGGCAAGGTGATCGTCGGCGGCGCGTTCACCGAAATCGGCGGGGAGACCCGGCGCCACCTCGCGCGACTGAATTCCGGTGGCTCGATCGACTCCGAGTTTTACCCGCACTTCGATGGCCAGGTGGGCACTCTGGTGCTGCAGAACGACGGCAAGATCCTCGTCGGCGGCACGTTCAACTTCGTCACCCCGGGCCGCTCCTCGACACCGGAGGCGCGCGCCAATCTGGTACGCCTCAACGCCGACGGCACAATCGACTCCGCCTTCGATCCCAATCCCAATTCCACGGTCTCGGCGCTGGTGGTCCAGGGCGACGGCAAGATCATCCTTGGCGGCTTGTTCAGCGCCCTTCGTCCGGGAGCTTTCGGGAATATCAACGCTTCCTTCGTCTCGCGGAATTTCATCGCCCGCATCAGCGGCGCGGACGGCAAGCTCGACGACGCCTTCAGTCCGACGCTCAACGGCCAGGTGAGCACCCTGCAGCTGCAGTCGGACGGCAAGGTGGTGGCCGGCGGCGCCTTCTCCACGGCGGTCGGAACCGACGGTAAGCTCGACAAGACGACCGACGCGAGCGGGCGCTCGACCGATAGTGTGCCGGTGCGCAACCGGCTCGCGCGGTTCACGCCGGAGGGCAACCTCGACTTCGCCTACAATCCCAACGCCAACGGCAATGTGCTGACCTCGGTCCTGCAGTCCGACGGGCGGCTCGTCATCGGCGGGGCATTCACCACCCTGCAGCCCAACGGGGCCGCTGATTGGACCCTTCGCAAGTACGCGGCCCGCCTGAACACTGACGGCACCGTCGACGCCTCCTTCAATCTCGACCTCAGCGAGCAGGCAGGCAACCGCGTCGACTCCCTGCGCCTGCAGGCCGACGGCCGCCTGCTGGTGGGCGGCGCCTTCACTTCCCTGCAGCCGGTTGGCGCCGCATTGCGCGTCACACGCCGCAATTTCGCGCGGCTCCTGTCCTCCGGCCAGGTTGACACCGGGTTCGACGCCTCCGCTGGCGGTGCCTCCGGCGCGGTGGTAAGCGCCCTTGCCGTGCAACCTGACGGCCGGGTGGTTGCGGTCGGCAGCTTCGCCGATCTGGGCGGTGCGAAGAGCACCAACATCGCGCGCTTCCGTTCGGAGGGGACGCCTGATCCCGACTTCAGCCCGGTGCTCGCCACCGACGGCCCGGTGCACGCCATCGTGGTCCGCACCGCGGGCGCGCCTGTGCCCACGCAGCTCTCGGGCTTCGCCTGGCTGAACGCGAACGGCACCCTGCGCGCGGCTTTCGCCTCGGCGGGCGCCCGGCTGAGCGGCGAGATCGCGGCCGTCGCCATCGACCGCGAAGGCCGGCTTCTCGTCGGCGGATCGTTTGCCAACCTGGGCAACGCGGCTGGCGGAAACCTCGCGCGCTTCCGCGCCGACGGTGCGCTCGACGCCTCCTTCACCCCCGCGCCCAACGGGGCGGTCACCGGCATCATCGTGCAGCCCGACGGTCGTATCGTTGTCACGGGCTCCTTCACCACCGTAGGCGGCACCGCGCGCAACCGCATGGCGCGCATCGACAACAACGGGTCCCTTGATGTGACCTTCGACCCGGGCGCCAACGCCCGCATCGCCGGCATCGTGCGCCAGACCGACGGCAAATTCGTCGTCGGCGGGGACTTCACCAGCTTCACGCCCAACCTCACCTCGACCAGCGTCGCCCGCAACTATCTCGCGCGCGTGAACGAGGACGGCACGATCGACGCCAACTACAACCCCTCGCCCAGCGCGTCCGTCAACGGCCTCGCCCTTCAGGCGGACGGCAAGGTGGTTGCGGTCGGCTCTTTCAACAGTCTCGTGCCCAACGCCACCTCGACGGCCGTGACGCGCAACTACGTCGCTCGACTCAATTCGGACGGCTCGCTCGACCAGAACTTCAACCCCAACGCGAGCGGCCCGGTCAACGCGGTCGTCGCCCTCACCAACGGTCAGTTCCTGCTCGGCGGGTCATTCACCTCCCTCCAACCGGCCGCCGGAGGCGCGCTGGTGCTCCGTAACAATCTCGCGCGCATCAACAGCGACGGCGCCGTGGACCAGTCCTTCAATCCCAACCCCAACGGCACGGTGACGACGCTCGCGGTCCAATCCGACGGCTTCGTGCTCCTCGGCGGCGCGTTCACAACGCTCCAGCCCGGCGGCACCGGAGCCCCGGTGGGCCGCAACCGCCTCGCCCGTGTCGACACCGGCGGCGCGATCGACCTCAACTTCAATCCCGATATCCGCGGCAACATCGGCGTGGTCGCCGCCCGCCCCGACGGCACGGTGCTCGTCGGCGGCAGCTTCACTGATCTCCAACTCAACGGCTCGATTCTCGTGGGCGGGAGTTTCGCCGGCATCGGCGGCGTGGCCGCCCGGAATCTCGCGATGCTGAACGACAATGGTTCGGTCACGACTTCGTTCCAGCCGCGGCCCGACGGCGCGGTGCACGCGCTTCTGGCCCTATCCGATGGCCGGACGATTGTCGGCGGAGCCTTCACCAGCATCAACGGCGTCACCCGCCAGCGCCTCGCCCGGTTCAACGCCGATGGCACCTTCGACGCCTCGTACAATGCCGGCGCTCCTTCCGCCGTGCGCTCTCTGGCGCTGCAGCCCGATGGGAGCGTGTTGGTCGGCCATGCGGGCGGCATCATCCGGCTCTCCGCCGCCGGTGCCCCCGACGCCTCTTTCTCCGCCAGCGTGAGTGGACCGGTCACCTCGCTCGCCGTGCAGGCCGACGGACGTGTCCTTTACGCGGTCAACCAAGCCGGGGTCGCTCGTCTCAACGCCGACGGTTCGGCCGACTCCTCCTTCTCCGCCCCCGCTGGCAGCGCGGTGGCACTGGCGCTCCAGGCCGACGGCAAGGTGCTCGTCGCGGGAAGCCCCTCGCGCCTCGTGCGGTTGAACGCGAATGGGTCGGCGGACAACGCTTTCTCCCCCGGCCCGAACGGCGCGGTCACCGCGCTCGCGCTGCAGGCGGATGGGCGCCTGATGATCGGCGGGTCCTTCAGCGCGGTGGGCGGAGTGGCCCGCCCGGGGATCGCCCGGCTTTCGGCGCAGGCTTCCGGTGCCCAGGTGTTGGGCGTCGCCGCCAACCGGGGTTCGGTGTTGCTCAACCGCTCCGGTGCGATCGGGGAAATTTCCAGTGTGCTCTTTGAGATCTCCCCGGATCGCGTCACGTGGACCCGGCTCGGCGAAGGAGTCCGTGCTCCCGGCACAGCGAACTGGCAGGTGGCGGGTGCGAACCTGCCCGCCAACGCGGTCTTCTACATCCGAGCCCGCGCGGTCACGCCTTCGGTCGCGGGGGTCGCCTCCGGGCTCTACGAGGTGATCCGCGAGTTCAATTACGCGAGCCCGGTGCCCGGTTTGGGCATTCCGGCGAACAGCACCTCCACTCCGGCGCAGGCCGCCGCCCAGCCGGGCGTCGACGTCGCCACCGGCATCATCCCGCGTTCCCTCACGACCGCGGTGCCGGGCGAGGGCACGGTCTCCATCACGGTGGGCGACACCGTGCGGGCCGCGGATTCCCGTCCCGCGCGGCTCGTCAATCTTTCCACCCGGGGCGAGGTATCGCCGGGCAACCCGCTGATCCTCGGCTTCGCGATTGCTGGTACGGAGCCCAGGTCGGTGCTGGTGCGCGGGGCCGGTCCCGCGCTGGGCGCCTTCGGGGTCGAGGGCGCGCTCACCGCCACCTCGCTGCAGGTTTACGCCTCGGGCGGCACGCTGGTTGCCGGCACCGAGGGCTGGAGCCGCGAGGCAGGTTCCGCCGCCACGCGCACCGGCGCCTTCCCGTTCGCCTCAGGCAGCGCCGACAGCGCGGCGCTGGTGACGCTCTCCCCCGGTGTCTACACCGTGCAGGTCGGGGGGGGCGCGGCCGCCCGTTCCGGTATCGCGCTCGTCGAGATCTATGACGCCGGCTCGGGCGACGGAGCGCGGCTCGTCAACGTGTCCAGCCGCGGCCCGGCCGCGGCCGGTTCCGGCGCGCTCATCAGCGGCTTCGTGCTCGATGGCGGCGCCGGCGCCCGCGTGCTGCTGCGCGGCGTCGGGCCGGCGATGGCGCAATTCGGCGCCTCCAACACCGTGGCCGATCCCTCCATTTCCCTCTACGACAGCGCCGGTCAGCTGCTGGGCGGAAACGACAACTGGGTCTCGAGCCTGCCCGATCTCGCCGCCGCCGCGCTGCGGGCCGGCGCGTTCGCGCTGCCCGCGGGTAGCAAGGACGCCGCGGTTCTCGCGGCGCTACCCGCCGGGGTTTACACGATTCAGGTGGGCACCGACTCTGTTTCCTCCGGCACCGCCCTCCTCGAGATCTACGAGGTGCCCTGAGCCGGCCGGATTTTTTTCATCCGTTCGCGATGGGAGGGCGGCGGACGGAAATTTCCGCTTCACTCGCCTTCTCGCTGGTTCATGACCTTCGGCCGAAGGTTTCCAGCTGATCCCGGCCGGTCGCCTTTGAGCCGACCCCGTTGGTTCAGAGGTGCTCGTCGTAGGTGATTTCAATCCGGGCCCGATCCGCCTGGCGTTTGCCCGCGCCGTGGAACCGCAGGCTGTGGGTCTGCGCGTCGTAAGTGAAGCCGTCGCGAGGATCGGCTGGCACCGCTCGGCCGTCGACCCGCACCTTCAGGCTCGGGGCATGAAATGTCGCGTTGGCCGAAACCGGCTCCAGCGCCACCGCGACCGTGTCGGCGATGCGGTCGCCCAGCGCGGCGAGCGGCGCCGAGAAATCATCGCGGATGTTCAACACGGTGCCTCCGGTGAGTTCGGCCGCGCGCCGGTGGGAAAGGTTGTCGGGTGCCACCACCGCGTGCATCTCCACCGCGCCCCGGCGGTTGCCCTTCACGATGACGAAGGGTCGCAGGACCCACTGGTTGATGTAGCCGTCGAGGGTCTGCGGTGCCTGCGGACGGCGGGCGTTATGGCGGCGGATGAGATCGGGCAGGCGCCCGTCCTCGATCCATTCCGTCCGGGCACCTTCGGGTGAGCCCTCGTTCCACCGCGCCATTCGCGTTTCCTCCTCGTCCATGAAGAAGACCACGATGGTCTGAGCCTCGGGCCGGAGGAAGGCGTGCCGTCCCTGTTGGAAGTCGGCGACGAAGTTGTACACCGCCGTAAACGCGGTGCGGTTGCTGTCGCCGTTCGTCCCGACTTTCACGAGTTCCGCGAAAACCCCGTCGGGTGTGGCCGGTGTCACCCACGGCTCCGGCAGACCGGGCAGCGCCACGAGCGCGCCGTTGCTGGCGACCGTCTTCGTGACGGGCTGCGGGCGTCCGCGTGCGTCAGTCACCGGCCGGCCCGCCGCGTCGATTCGCACCGACCGCACCTCCTTGAAGAGCCGCTGCTGCTCGTTTCTCAGCGCCGGGTCGAGATTCACGAAATCGGTTGTCAGCACACCGATGCGATAATCGAGCTCGCGGTCATGAAAGAGCCGCCGGAAGCGCCCGAGGTTGGCCGCGATCCGGCCCTGGTGGGCGGCCATCGAGGGCGAGTTGTTGATGACGAACACGAGATCGACGGGCCGGCCCCGGCTACGATCCACCTCGAGCCGCCGCGAATGGCGGATGGGCTCCACCACGATCACCACCTCGTTGGCCGCGCCGAGGTGCGGGTTGTTTTCGTCGACGGTGTAGTAGCCAAGGCGGTCCTCGCCGATGTAACCGGGGTCGGGCGCGTAGGTCAGTTGGCCGCTCTCGGGATCAAGCCGCGCCATCCCGTGCCGGGGCTTTGCCTGCGCGTCCAACCGGTAGGCGATCCGGGGCTCGGCGGCCCCCGCGAGGTCCGCGGGCGACATGGATTCCGCGTGTCCGGGCAGTTTCGCGGTGATGGGTGTGTTGGGGCGTGTCGCCAGCGCCACTGCGCGCATCCGCGTGGCGCGCACGCGATCGGCGCCGACCTCGAATTTTTGCAGCACCACGGCCGGGGGCGGTTTCACGGTGATCACCACTTCGCCCCGGAAGAACAGCCCGGTGGTTTCGTTGCGCACGGTATAGGCAAAAGAGTCTTCGCCGATGAATCCTTCCTCTGGCCGGTACGCGAAGTAGCCCAGCCGGGAGCGCTTGGTCCGGAAGATATCCGCGCCTTCCTCCGGCGCCGCGAGACCCACCCGGCCGTGCAAGGGCTCCGCCACAATGGTGTAATCAAGGTCGCCGCGGTTGCCGGGGGAAACGACTTCGGGAGCCACCGGAAGTTGGCCGTGGACGCCCGCCGATTCCGTTTCCAGGCGTGTCGGCTCGGCGGCCTTGATCATTCCCGCCCCGGGGTTGCTTTCGGGTTCCGGTGGGCGGGACGGTTCGGCGCCTTGCGCCAGATGCACTGGCGGCAGTAACGCCAGCGCCGTGAAAAGGAGGGGCAGGATGCGGGCGGCGAGCCCGCGGTTCAGGGTTCGGCGAGCCATGGTCATCCGAATCCCTTCGTCACGCGCCGTCCGCCGATGTTCCGGCAAAACGGCGCCCGCCTCAGCCGCCGCGCTGCTCCTCGAATTGTGTCCAGAGTGTGACCACCGGCCACATCGCGCACCAGGTGAGCAGGATGGCGGGACACTGGAACGGGAAGTCGAACCACGAGTAAACCAGCAGGGCGAGCAGGCCGACGGTGAGGCAGAGGCTGAAGGCGTTGAGCCAGAAGTAGCTTCTCACCAGCTCCACGAGCCACCAGGCGAGCATGGCGAGGATCAGGAGGCTGCCGATCGCTCCCAGTTCCGCGGGGAACTGGAGCAGGTCGTTGTGGGCCTGCTGCCAGAACATGGGGCGGCCGTCCGACGACTTCACCAGCCGAGGGTCACGATGCTGGTAGACGGGAAAGACGTACTGGAAACTTCCGGCTCCTGCTCCGGTCAGCGGCTGCTCCTTGATCATTTCCCAGGTGGCCGCACTCGCCCATTCGCGGCTCTCCCAAGAAGTGTCCTGCCGCGTGACCCCACTCTTCATCCGTTCCCAGGCCTCGCCGGCCCGTAACGCCTGCAACCCCGTGTCCAGGAAGTACCCGAAGACGAGCAGCATCACTACGAGGATGATCGTTTTGCGGTGCTCCTTCGGCAGGCTCAATTGGTGCGCCACAAAGCCGGCGATGCACGACAGCAGGTAGCCGAGCATGGCGAGCGTCGCCCCGCGGGCGTAGCTCGTCACGATCGCCACCGCAAGGAACGTCGCGGCGAACGCCAGCACCCCGCTGGGATTGGACTTCTCAAGCCGTCGCAAGCCCCGGAGGTAGAACCAGCCCGCCAGCCCGCAGGCGGCAGCCAAAGGCAGGAGGAGGTAGCCCGCCCCGTGGTTCTTATACACAAAAGGGCCGAAGGTCATCGCTCCGGGAAAATCCAGATTCCAATAGATCAGATTAGTGCGGGTCATCCGTTGGGCCACACCCACCAGTGCGACGAGCAGGCCGTTTGCCGTAAGCACCCCAATGAGGATCTGGAGGCTCCGGCGCCGCGTGAACCCCACCCAAACCGCGCACACGGTTAGCCAGGCCGTGCTGAAAACCACGAGGACTCGCCAAGGACCCCACTTCTCAAACGGCACCTGCACACCGGGCGGCAGCCAGTCGCTGCCTTGAATTCGTGCCATCCAAAACACCTTTCCGTCTGTGGCGTGCGCCCAGACAGGGTTCATGGCCTGCAGCAGCACGTAACCCAGCAGTGCCAGTCCAAGCCAGAAGACCGGGAAACGTAGCAGCCGCCTGCCGGGAACCAGCCGGAAGGGTTCCCGTCCAGATTCGTCCGGACGGTAGGTCCGCGGCACCAGCGCCGCGGCCATGGCCACCACCGCGAGAACCGCGCTGGCGATTTGCGCCGGTAGGTGCATCGCGCCCAGCGCCCAGGGAAGAATCGTAAGATGGGTTGCGAGCAGTACCAAAACCGCCTTTTCCGCCGGGTGGATCCGCGGTTTTTCGCGCCGACCCCGCATCCGGTCCAAGGGGCTCGGCACGATGGGATCGGCAGGGTCAGTCATCGCGGCGGAGGATTGTCGCGCGCCGCGCCGGCGCGAGGGTTTTTTGGCCGCGGCGTTTGGTTTTCGGGCTTGGGCCGCCGCGTGTGCTCTGCGTGAGTTCCCGGATGCCGATTTCCTCGCCGATCTCCGCGGGGCCCGCCGGGAAACCGCCGGTGCCGGTGGTGGCGGCGGTGATCGTCGACGAGCGCGGCCGCCTGCTTCTGGCGCGCCGGCCGGCCCACAAGAAGCTTGGGCTGAAGTGGGAGTTTCCCGGCGGTAAAGTGGAGCCCGGGGAAACGCCCGCCGTCGCCGTCGCGCGCGAGTTGCGCGAGGAACTGGGCGTCGAGATCGAGGGCATCGAGCCGCTGCCGCGCTTCACCCACGACTACGGGTTCGCCGTCATCGACATGATCCCGCTGCGCTGCCGCCTCGCGCCGGGCAGCCCCGCCCCGCATCCGCACGAACACGTCGGCCTGGTCTGGGTCGAACTCTCCGAGCTCGATGGTTACGACCTCGCCCCGGCCGATCTTCCCGTCGTCGTCGCGTTGCGGGCGGAACCGCGCTAACCGCAACCGGCGCCCGTTTTTCCGCCTCATGAAAGCCACCCCATCCACCCGCCGGAAATTTCTCCGCGCCGCCTCCACCGCCGCGACGGCGTTCACCGTGCTCCCGCGTCATGTTCTCGGTGGCCCGCGTTTCGTGCCGCCGAGCGAGCGCGTCAACGTGGGCGTGGTCGGCGTCGGCGGACGGGGTCTTCAAAATCTCCGGGCTTTGCTGGACTTGGCCGACGTCCGGGTCACCGCCGTGGCCGACCCCGCCCGCGAATTCAGCCTCGAGGCTTTCTACTACAAGGGCGCGGGAGGCCGCGCCCCGGCGCGGGCCGCGGTGGAGAAACGCCACGGCGAGTCAGAGCCGGGCTTCCGTTGCGCGGAATACGAGGACTTCCGCGTCATGCTCGACCGGGAAAAGTCCCTCGACGCCGTGCTGTGCGCGACACCCGACCATCTCCACGCCGCCATCTCCCTGCGCGCGTTGCGATCCGGCCGCCATGTCTACTGCGAGAAGCCGCTGACCCATAACCTCTGGGAGGCCCGCGAGGTCGCGCGGGTGGCGCGCGAGACGGGTCTCGCCACGCAGACGGGCAACCAGGGGCACTCGACCGTCGGCATCCGCGAGACCGTCGAGCACATCCGCGCGGGGACGATCGGCGCCGTGCGCGAGGTCCATGTCTGGGTCGGCACCCGCCGGTGGAATCCCACGCTCACGGCGCGTCCGGAGGGCGCGCCACCGGTACCGGATGGGCTCAACTGGGATCTTTGGCTCGGGCCGCGCGAGCCGCGGGCTTTTCATCCCGCCTACCATCCGGTCGCGTGGCGCGACTTCTGGGCCTTCGGCGGCTCCAGCCTCGGGGACTTCGGCTGCCATGACCTCGATTGCGCCACGTGGGCGCTCGATCTGCCGGCGCCTTCACGCGTGCACGCGGTGGGCGCCGGGCCGATGGACGCCGAGATCGCGCCCCACGGCATCATCGTTTACTACGACTTCCCCGCGCGGGGCCCGCTGCCGGCCGTGCGGCTTACGTGGTACGACGGCGGGCTCAAACCCGCCGTGCCGGCGGCGATGGGATCGTTCCCCTTGCCGGGCCGCGGCGTGATCTTTGTCGGGGAAAAAGGTGTCATCCAATGCGACGGCGCGGGCGGTGCCCCTCGGCTGTTTCCGGAATCTTTACGTGGCACGCCGAAGCCGCCCGCGACGCTCCGGCGCTCCCAAGGGCACCACCGCGACTGGATCGACGCGTGCAAGGGAGGCGAGCCGGCCGGCAGCCATTTCACCTACGGCGCGCATCTCACGGAGCTCGCCCACCTCGGTAACCTGTCCCTGCGCCTGAAGCGGCCGATCGCATGGGACGCCGCCAATCTTCGCGTGCCCGGCGTCCCCGAGGCGGACGCCATCATCCGCGGCACCTACCGGCCGGGTTGGGAGCTCACCTGAGCCGGCGCTGTGCCGTCCGCACGACGGCTCACTCGTCGTAGTGGGTTCGGAGAAAAAACGTGCGCCACGTCAGCCAGGCCGAGAAGGCCCCGAACCCGGCAACCGCGAGTGTGAAGGGCAGGGGATCGCGCGGACCTGTGAGCAAGGCGATCGTGCCGGCCGCGACCCCGGTCACGACCAGGACGATAACGTACCGCCGCAGACGCCGCCGGCGCACGGAGTCGTCGAGCGTCCCGGTTTCAAACAACCCCGCCTCTTCCTGCCGCGCCTGCTCCTCGCGCAGGACGCTCCGCACCTCGTTGTCGCTTCCGCTCCCGCGATGCACACCGGTCACCGGCACGCCGCGCGCTGCCTCCCGCAGAAGATCATGCACGTCAATGGAGCCCGCTTGGGCGTGAGCCGGCTCCGGACCGGGATCCGGCGACGCGTCCGGCGGACGGCCTTCCGAGCGTTCGTTCACGGTTTCAAACGCCGTCGGCTTGAAACGGAACTTCCGCTTGGGTGACTCCGTTTCCTCGAGCATCGGTAAACCTTACGTGCCGGGGCCTGGCGCGTAAAGCGTCCCCCGGCCGGCGCGACCCGAGGCGTCGGTTGACGACCCGGTGGCGGGCGTCGAGCATGCCGGCGTCGCCCCTCCCCGTCGCCCGTGCGCCCCGTCGTTTCCCTTCTCGTCCTGACCGCCGCGTTCCCCTGCGTCTTCGCCGCGCCCCCGTCGCCCGTGCGCGCGTTCCTCGGGAAGCACTGCGCCTCCTGCCATGATTCCGTGGAGAAAAAAGGAGATCTCGATCTCGACGCGCTGGCCTTCCGACCGGCGGATCCGGGCAACCACGATTTCTGGGTGAAGCTGCACGACCGCGTGGCTGACGGCGAGATGCCGCCCGCGAAAAAACCGCGGCCGGACGCGGCTGAACTGGAGGCTTTTCTCGGCGGGTTGTCCTCGGAGCTGGTCGCCGCGGAGCGGGCGCGGTTGTCAGCCGAGGGGCGGGCGACGCGCCGGCGCCTGAACCGCCTAGAGTACGAGAACGCCGTGCGTGACCTGCTGGACGCCCCCTGGCTGCAGGTGAAGGAATGGCTGCCGGAGGACGGCGAGGCCTTTCGTTTCAACAAGGTCGGCGAGGCGCTCGACGTCTCGCATGTGCAGATGGCGCGCTACCTCGGGGCGGCCGAGTACGCGCTGCGGCAGGTCATCGCGCGGCAGAACGCGCGGCCGGAGACCAAGGTGACGCGTTACTACGCCCGCGAGCAGCGAAGCTTCACGGGGCCGATGAAGTTCACCGTGATGAACACCGCGCCGGAGCGCGCGACTTTCCCGGTGCTGGATCGCGCCGCCCAACCTGACGTGCGGGCGGGCAAGGCGCCCGTGACCGCCGGCGCGGCCGATCCCGCGACGCGGGAGCTGGAGGGCGTGGGCCTGGTGGCCAGCGCCTACGAGCCGCTCGAGCCCAAGTTCAACGGTTTCAAGACGCCGCAGGCGGGACGCTACCGGCTGCGGTTCAACGCGTTTTCGGTCTGGGTCGGCCCCTCGAAGCCGGTGAAGGGCCGGCCCGACCGCTGGTTCATCCCCGACCTCGACGACATTTCCCCGGGCCGCCGCGAGGAACCGCTGACGATCTACTCCGAGATTCCCCCGCGGCAGCTGCGGTGGCTGGGGAAATTCGATGTGACGCCGGAGCCCGCGGTGCACGAGCTCGACGTGTGGTTGCTGGACGGCGAGACGATCCGGCCCGATGCGGCGCGGTTTTTCCGGTCCCGGCCGGGCGCGGGGCGATGGCAGAACCCGCTCGCCGAGAAGGACGGCCAGCCCGGGGTGGTGTTCCGTTGGCTGGAAGTCGAGGGGCCCCTGCTCGACGCGTGGCCGACGGCGGGCCATCGGCTGTTGTTCGGCGACCTGCCGGTGCGGGACCCGGCTGCCGGCGGCAAAGGGATCGAAGTGGTCTCCGCCAATCCCCGCGCCGACGCGCGGCGGCTGCTGGAAGGATTCCTGCGCGCGGCCTACCGGCGCCCGGTGCCGGCGGGGGAAGTGGAGCGTTTCCTGCCGGTGTTCGAGCACACGCTCGGCGCGAGCGGGGGTTTCGCGGAGGCGATGATCGCGGCGTACACGGCGGTGCTGTGCTCACCCGAGTTCGTTTCGGTCGACGCGCGGCCGGGGCCGCTGGACGACCACGCGCTGGCGACGCGCCTCGCGCTTTTCCTGGGTAATTCCGCGCCGGACGCCCAACTGCGCGCGGTGGCTGAAGCGGGCCGGTTGCGGGAACCATCCGTGCTGCGGACGCAGACGGAGCGCCTGCTCGACGATCCCCGCGCGCGCCGTTTCACGGACGCGTTCCTTGACCACTGGCTCGACCTGCGGAGGATCGTGGCGACGGCGCCGGACGAGATTCTTTACCCCGATTACTATTTGGACGACCTTCTGGCGGAGTCGGCGTTGGAGGAGACGCGCCTCTTTTTCCGCGAGTTGCTACGGGAGGACCTGCCGGCGCGCACGCTGGTGGCGGCCGACTTCGCGCTGCTGAACGAGAAGCTGGCGCTGCACTACGGCCTGCCGCCGGTGAAGGGCGTCGCGTTGCGCCGCGTGCCGTTGCCCCCGGACAGCATGCGGGGCGGACTGCTCACGCAGGCGGCGGTCCTCAAGGTGACGGCCAACGGCACAACCACCTCGCCCGTGGTGCGCGGCGCGTGGGTGATGGAGCGCCTCATCGGCAAGCCCCCGCCGCCCCCTCCTCCCAGCGTGCCGGCGGTGGAGCCCGACATCCGCGGCGCGACGACGATCCGCCAGCAGCTGGAGAAGCACCGCACGTTGGAGAACTGCGCGTCCTGCCATGTGAAGATCGACCCGCCTGGCTTCGCGTTGGAGAGCTTCGATGTGATGGGCGGGTTCCGCGAGCGCTACCGGGCGATGGGCGAACCCGCGCAGGCGGCGCCCGGCATCGGGCGAGGAGGGCAGAAGTTCGCCTTCCATCTGGCGCTGCCGGTGGACAGCGCCGGCGAGACCCCCGGGGGTAAACCCTTCACCGACGTGCGGGATTTCAAGCGCCTACTGCTCGAGGACGAGGCCCAGATCGCGCGGAACCTCGTGCGGCAACTGGTGGTTTACGCCACGGGGGCGCCGGTGCGCTTCGGCGATCGCGCCGCGGTGGAGGCGATTCTCGCGCGGACCCGCGCGCGCGGTCACGGCGTGCGCTCGCTGGTGCATGAGGTCGTGCAGAGCGAGTTGTTCCGGCGGAAGTGATCCGGGCGCGGGGCCGGAGAGATCGGAGGTTGCGCGCCGGCGCCGTGGGCCTTTCCTTTTTCCTGTAGTCCCCGCCCCCCGCGATCGTTGGTCCCGGAGAACCCGTTCCCCATTCCCGCCATGCACCCCGCACCTACCGTTCCGGCCTTCCGTGTCTCTACTCAGCGCGCGGTGTCGCGCCGCCGCTTCCTGCGCGGGGCGGGTGTGGCAATGTCGTTGCCGTTCCTCGACTCGATGCTGCCAGCTTTCGCGCGGGCGGACGCCACGGCCAAGCGCAAGGCCAAGCCGCGCCGCATGTTGGCGGTGTGCAACAATCTGGGGCTTCTGCCCGACCAGTTTTTCCCGAAGGAGACGGGCCGTGGTTACGCGCTTTCGCCCTATTTGGAGACCCTGCGGGTCCACCGGGACGATTTCACGGTCTTCAGCGGCGTCTGGCACCCGGATGTCGATGCCGGACACCCGGCGGACATTTGCTTTCTGACCGCGGCGCCGCGTCCCGGCAGCGGCGGTTTCCGGAACACCATCTCGCTCGACCAGTTCGTCGCCGAACGGATCGGCCACGAGACGCGTTTCCCGTCGCTCTCGCTCGGCGTGAACGTCCAGCAGGGCACGCGCAGCCTCTCCTGGACGGCCTCAGGCGTGCTGATCCCCTGCGAGGAGAAGGCGTCCGATGTTTTCCGCCGCCTCTTTGTGCAGGGGTCGCCGGCGGAGGTGGCGGCCCAGGTGCGCAAGCTGGCGCAGGGCCGGAGCATCCTCGACGCGGTGGGCGGGCAGGCGCGCGACCTGCAGCGCAGCGTGGGCGCCCGGGATCGCGACCGGCTGGACCAGTATTTCACGAGCGTGCGCGAATTGGAGCAGCGTCTGCAGGCCGCGCGGGAATGGGAGACCCGCCCGAAGCCCCGCGTCACGGCCTCGGTGCCCCTCGATCCGGCCAGCCCCAAGGCCTACATGGACAAGGTGAAGCTCATGTACGACATGGCGCGCCTCGCTTTCCAGACCGACTCCACGCGCTCGATCTCGCTCCTGCTCGACAGCGTGAACTCGCCCACGATCGACCTCGATCACGAGGTCAAGATCACCGACGGCTACCACAACCTTTCGCACCACGGCCGCTCGGAGGCGAAGATCTCCCAGTTGAAGGCGATCGACCAGTGGCACATGCGCCTCCTCTCCGACCTCTTCAACGACCTGAAGGCGGTGCGGGAGGACGACGAGACGCTCTTCGACCGCACGATGGTCCTGTACGGCTCCAATCTAGGCAACGCCAACACCCACGTGACGACGAACCTGCCCACGCTCCTCGCCGGCGGCGGATTCCGCCACGGTCAGCACCTCGGGTTCGACCGGACCCACAATTACCCGCTGCCGAACCTGTTCGTCTCGATGTTGCAGCGGATGGGAATCGAGGCCGACAAGTTTGCGACCTCCACCGGCACGATGCGCGGGTTGGAACTGACCTAAGCGTCAGCGGTTCCGGGCGCGGAACGCAAAGATCGGCTTGCCGGTGGGGCGTGTTTTCCAACGCTTGGCGAAACGATCCCGGAACGCCCAGGGCGTCATCGCGCTGGGCGGGTCCAACATCTTCAAAATCTACCCATGAAACCCTACCAAAACCCTGTGCGGACGTGGCTGCGAACCCTCGCCCTTTTCTCTTCCTGGCTGGCGCTGGCGGCCGTGGCCTGCGCCCAAGGCACCGGCGTCATTCAAGGCCGGATCTTCAACCCGGCGAAGAGCGAGTATGTGCGTGACGCCGAGGTGCGCCTCGACGGTACCAACCAGGTGACTTACTCGGAGAACGATGGCTCCTTCTCGTTCTCCGGCGTGGCCGCCGGCGCCGCCTCCATCACCGTCAACTACACCGGCTACAACACGGTGAAGGAGGCATTCACCATCTCTGCCGGGCAGACCGCCGTGCGGGAGATCAACCTCACGAGCACGGCGGCCACCCCGGGGACCGCGGCCGGTGGCACGGTGCAATTGCAGGCCTTCACGGTGTCCTCCGAGCGCGAGGGCAACGCCAAGGCCATCATGGCGCAGCGCCGCTCGATGAGCATCACGACCTCGGTGGCTTCCGACATCTTCGGCGACGTGACCGACGGCAACGTCGGCGAGTTCCTGAAGTACCTTCCCGGCGTCGACCTCGACTACGTCGAGTCCGAGGCCCGTGGCCCGCGCCTAGGCGGCATGGATTCCCAGTATGTGGGCGTGTCGTTCGACGGCATCCGCTCGGCGAGCGCCGACGCCAACCGCGGTGGCGGCACCAACTCCCGCGCGACCTCCTTCGAGGGCTTTTCCATTACCGCCATCGAGTCCATCGAGATCAACCGCACCACGGCGCCGGACTCCGACGCCGACAGCCCCGCGGGCACGATCAACATGCGCACCAAGCGCGCCTTCGACCGCAAGGGCCGCACGCTCGCCTACAACACCAGCCTCAACTTCAACGCCGAGGAGTTCACCTGGCGCAAAACCGCCGGCCCGCGCGACGGCGATTCCTACAAGTGGAAGCCCAATTACTCCATCGACTACGCCGAGTCGTTCCTCAACCAGCGCTTCGGCATCCTGCTCTCCGCCAGCCACGCGCACTCCTACACCGAGCAGTACGTCGTCAACAACAGCTACAACCGCTCGCCGACGGCCGCCGATCCGCGTCCGATGGTGATCCGGCAGATCGACTTCAAGGACGGCAACAAGACGATCCTCAAGGACGCGATGACGCTGACCGCCGACTGGAAGGTCACCCCGAACCTGGTGGTGTCGCTTACGGGGATCTATACCTACACGGAAGGCGAGTTCTGGAACCGCAACTTCACCTTCGTCGCGGCCAACGACAACGCCAACGTGAACAACGGCCGCAGCTCCGTCGGCGGCGACGGCCTGAAAACGATCGTCGCGCGCCGCGAGGGTACGGCCAACACGGCCCAGCTCAACAATGGCGGCGGCACGTCGGCGAAGCT
>CAIUOU010000089.1 GCA_903900845.1 uncultured Opitutia bacterium | reverse complement strand
TAGCCTGCCCGACCACGACGACCTCGTGCAGGAGACCTACGCCCGACTGTGGCGCGTCTCCGATCCCCAGCGGCTGGACCATGTGCGAGCGTTCCTGTTCACGACCGCGCGCAACGTTGCCATTGACCAAGTACGGCGCGCGCGCCGCTCGCCCGTCGATCCCATCGACGAGGCCACGGAGATTTCCCTGCTGGAGCCGGCGCCGGGGACGGCCGAGGCCCTCGACCTGGTGCAGCGCCACGAGGCGATGCTCGCCGCGCTCGAGACGCTCCCGGAGCGCTGCCGCGAGGTGATGCTGCTCCGCTACGTGGATGGTTTCTCGGCATCGGAGATCGCCGCGCACCTCGGCTTGGCGGCCGCGACCGTCCGGGTTCACCTGATGAAAGGGGTGCTCGACTGCGCCCAGTTTTTCCGCGCGCGTGGCCTGCTCGACGCTACCGCTGGGAAGAAAGGCGCTCGATGAAAACGCCCGCCCCCCGCGAGCCGGGTGATCCTGCGGCCATCGAGGCCGAGGCAATGGCCTGGCTGGCCGAGCGCGAAGAGGGATTTGCGCCCGGGCGTGCCGCCGCCTTCGAGGCGTGGCGCCGTCGCGACACCCGCCACGCCGCCTCCGTCGCCGAATTGGAGCAGGTGCTAGCGCAACTTGAGAGCCTCGCGGACCGGAGGGAGGAGATGAACGCTCATTTCAATCGCGTTTCTCCGGCGTCGCCTGTCGTCCGGGAGGCCGACGCTACGGTCCCTCCCGTGGTCTTCCGCTGGTGGCGGCCCGTGGCGTGGTCCGGGCTGGCCGCGGCGCTCGTTCTGGCAGTTTTCTGGGGGTATCTCGCGCTGCAACCAACCGCCAGCCCTGCGACGCGCTACGCGACGACAACCGCCGGTTACGAGCGCGCGCGTCTCGACGACGGTTCCACGCTCGAACTCAACACCGCGAGCGCCGCCCGCGTGCACTTCACCTCTGCCGAACGTCGCGTGGAACTCGAGTCCGGTGAAGCGCACTTCGAAGTTGCCCGCGACACCGCGCGGCCGTTTGTCGTGAGCGCGGGCGGCATAGCCGTGCGCGCGGTGGGCACGGCGTTCAACGTCCGCTTTGTTTCCGGCGCCGTCGAGGTCACGGTCACGGAGGGCAAAGTCGCGGTGGGTCCGGCCTCGTCCGCGGCCGGCGGGACGCTCGTCACCGCAAGCCAGCGCCTCGCGATTCCGCTCGCCGCCGCCGCTCCCACTCTTGCCATTGAGTCACTCGCCCCCGCGGACGTGCGCGCCGTGTTGGCGTGGCAGCGCCGGGTCACAGACTTTTCCGACACGCCCCTCGCCGAGGTCACCGCGCGGTTCAACCGCCACAACGCCCTTCAACTGGCTATCGCCGAACCCGCGCTGGGGGCTCGGCGCATCGGCGGGATGTTTGCCCTCGATGACGTTGAGGCCTTTGTGCGGTTGCTGGAGCGAGATGGCATCATCCGGGCCGAGCGCCGGGGCGACACCCTGCTGCTACGTGCCCCGTAGCGGTGAGCGCCGCGCTTGCCGCGGCAACCCTCCCGGCCGGCGAGAATTTTCTTCGTGCGACTAAACAGATTCCTTTGCGCGAGCGTTACAGGGTTAGTGGTCCTGCTCCGTCTCAACCCGTCGTTTCCCGTCGCCCCCGTGGTGCTTGCCTCGTGCAGCGTGCTGGTGGTGGCTGCGCCCCTCGGCGCCGCGACGGTCGAGGCGAAGCGGAGCTTCGACCTCCCGCGCGGCGATGCCGCGACGACCCTGCGGCAATTCGCCGCCACCGCCGGCCGCTCGCTCGTCTTCGTCACCGACAAGGTGCGCGGCGAGACGACGAACGCCGTGCGCGGCGACTTCACGCCGCGCGAAGCGCTGGAGCGCATGCTCGCCGGTTCGGCCCTCGAAGCCGCTCAAGACGCCGCCACCGGGGCACTGGTCGTGAGCCGTAAACGAGTCGCCGAAGCTACGCCGCGCACCGGGGAAGTCGGACCTGTTTCCGAGCCGCAACCCAAACCTACACCCAAGACCCACCCAATGAAATCCCCCCGAACCCTGTTCGCCGCCGTCGCCGGCTGGCTCGCCGCCTCGACCGCGGTTGACGCCCAGACTCCCGCTCCGGCCGGCGAAGTCGTCAAACTCTCCGCCTTCGAGGTTTCCAGCTCGGCGCCCAATCGCTACCAAGCTTCCGAAGCGACGAGCGGCGGACGCCTCCGCACCGCCATCTTCGATTCGCCGCAGGCCATCAGCGTAGTGCCCGAGGCCCTCCTCAAAGACGTCGGTGCGATCCGAACCATCGACGCGCTGAAATATATCTCTGGAGTAACGGAATCGACCCTCCCGAACGGCTTGGACCGCGTCACCGTGCGCGGCTTCCAATGGGACGGACAAACCGTGGATGGCTTCTACTCGAATTCCTACAATAACTTGGACCCGTTCTTGCTCGATCGCATCGAGGTCGTCAAAGGCCCGAACGCCATCATCTCGCCCTCCGGAAACCCGGGCGGCACGGTC
>CAIUOU010000088.1 GCA_903900845.1 uncultured Opitutia bacterium | reverse complement strand
GGCAGCGCGCCCGCGTGGCCGTAATAGTCGGCGAGGCTGGCCTCGGCGCCGAAGGCCTTGAAGCAGTCGACGTAGACGGGGCGCGGCTCGAGCCCCGGGACCGGCGAGGTGCCCGGGCCGATCTCGACCCCGCGGGTGCCCCGGCCGATCCAGTGCGCGACCTTTTCCTCGTGCGTCATGCGGGCCGGCTCGCGACTGCCAGCAGGTTGTAGTGCAATGGCATGCCCTCGGTGGTGCGCAGCGGGTAGGGCGTGTGGAAGCCGAGCTCGACCTCCGGGTAAAATTCGCGGAGCAGCGCGCCGAGGCTCCAGCGGGTGAAAAAGTTCACATGGGACGCCTCCAGCATATGCCACGGAGTCGCGAGGTGGTCCCAGAGGTAGCCGAGGAGCTCGCAATTCGGCACCGACACGATGAGGCGCGGCGCGACGCGCGCCACTTCGCGCAGGAAGGCGCGCGGTTCGTCGATATGCTCCAGCACCTCGATGCACAGCGCGGCGTCGAACGCGCCGTCGGCGAACGGCAGCGCGCGGCCGTCGACCTGCCGGTGCGGCAGTCCGAGGCGGGCGAGTTCGGCGCAATCCGCCGGGTTCACTTCGACCCCGAGCCAGTCATAGCCGTCGGCCAGCAATCCGCGTCCGTAGGACCCGAAACCGCAGCCGACGTCGATCAGCCGCAGCGGCGGCGGCCCGAGATGGCGGCGCAGCAGCGCGGCCAGTTCCCCGCTGCCCTCGTGCTGCGAAGGTCCCACCGCCCAGATGTTGGCGCGCCGCTGGATCGCGGTCGTCCGTTGGTCGAGCAGTACGCCGAAATGATTCGCACGGTAGTCGCGCGTGATGGGGGTGACCCGGATTACAGCTAGCGGGTCCGAGCGGGTGCCGGCGTGATAGCGCACGCGGAGTTGGAGCTCGAAGGGAGCGCCGTTCGCCGTCGGATGGTGCGCGAACAGCTCGAAGCCGGTGCGCGTGCCCGGAGGCAGGCCCAGCGCGGCGGTGACGTCGGGGCGTTCGTGCACCGCCGCCGTCGCGCCGATCACTTGCCCGCCTGCCCAGGCTTCAACGACGTCTCCCGCCGCAAATCCGCCCGGCGGCCGCGCCCACCCTCGCACACGGAAGCACAGCGGATCGACGGGTGTCCCGGTGGATGGTTCGTCAACGCACGCGTGCATGTCAGCCCAGCCCCAGCCAGAGCCTGACCGCGTTTTCGACCGCCGCCAACGTGGTAGCATCGACCGAACCGAGTCGTCGTAGCAACCGTATGCCCGGAACGCCGGCGATGCCTTGTGCATCGAAAGCCCCGGGTTCGAATCCGCGCGCGTGATGCGCGACTTCGAACCGGGTGCCCCGCACCGCCGTAGTCCGGGGGACAAAAGTGACGATCGCTCGTTCGCTGTCGTTCGGTGCGATGCTCAGAACGACAGCGGGGCGGGACTTCGCCGCGTAGCCAAGATCGATCAGCCAGATTTCTCCGCGACGCGCGACCGGCACAGGTTTTCCTCCTCCTCGTAAAGCTGGAAGAGGCCGGCCGTCGATTCCCCAAGCATGCGGCGCTCCTCCATCCACGCCGCCAGCCGGACTTGGTCGGCGGGGGGAAGCGCCGCGATGGCGGCCTCGATTTCGGCGAGCGTTTTCACCGTGACAGCTTACGACGAGTAACGGTACGGGCAAGCCGTGGTTCAGCCCTCACTTCAGCGGCGGCCAGTCGCGCGGGGGGAGGGCGAGGGTGAAGTCGTTGATCGTGAGCGTGAGGTTCGGGCTGTAGGCGGGATCGTTGTCCAGCAGCTCGCCCCAGGTCGCGCGCATGTACTCCACCTCGCTGCGGAAGCGGTCGCGTTTCTCCAGGGTGTCCTCCTTGCCGCGGCTCGCGCTCTCGTGGTGGTAGAGCTCGGCGTAGGGAGTCCAGAGGTTGCGGAAACCCGCCGCGCGCACTTTCAGGCAGAAGTCGACGTCGTTGAAGGCGACCTTGAGCTGATCGGCGTTCAATCCGCCGACGCGGAGAAACGTCTCCCGGCGGATCACGAGGCACGCCGCGGTGACGGCGCTGAGGTTCTGCTGGAGGTAATTGCGGTGGGCTTGGCCCGCGGCTCCGCGCGGATGGGTC
>CAIUOU010000087.1 GCA_903900845.1 uncultured Opitutia bacterium | reverse complement strand
GGCAGACAGCCTCGGCTACACCAAAGCCCCGCATCACGAAGGGGTATTCGGTTTGAGCGGAGCCGCGCTGAAAACCCGTGGCCAACAGCGAGGGGCGATTGAGCTCGCAGTCGAATAGCCGGGGCTTTCGCGGCGAGGCCATCCGGGGATGGGCGCCTATTTCTGAAGGCCCCCGTTGTGGCAGTCGGCGCACGTGAGCTCGGGGTCAAGTTCACCGCTCGGGTGTTTGAACTCCAGGCCCTTGGAGGCGAGCAAGTCCAGTTGGGAGCCGTTGCCCTGCGCGAGGATCGTGTGGCACGAACTGCACTCGCTGGCGCGCACCTTCCGGCCGTCGGAGGCCTTGTGCTTGTCGTCGTGGCAACGGAAACAGCCGGGCCAGTCCTTGTGGCCGATGTTGTTGGGATACACGCGCCAGTCGGCCTTGCGCTCGACAAAGATCGATTGGCTGAAGATGCGCTGCACCTCGGCGATGGCTCCGGGTAGCTCCGCCTGCTGCGCGGGCTCCCGGTATCTGGCGCGCAGGAAATCGGCGATACGCTCCGGCGCCTCGGCGTCGGTGGTGATCTCCTTCTGCGTCATGGCCTGCACGGCACTGCGCTTGATGTTGGGGAGGGAGCGCGTGAGGGAGCCGGCGAACATCGCCCGCTCGACCGCGTCGTTCGCCGTGGGGAAGGAGTGCGCGGGCCGGTTGTGGCAATCGATGCAGTCCATGACCCGGACGCGGTCCGCCGGAGGCTCGCCCTGGAAGTCGTTGGTGCGGAAGACCCGCGAGGTGCCGTCCTTGAGGTTCACGACCCGCATCCAGGGAATGACCTGCCGCTTCTCGTCCGTGGCGAAATACTCGACGCGCTCCTCCTGGCTCACGTGCCAGTGGATGCCCCCCATCGGATGACCGGGCGTGCGCGTGTTCACGTGCATCAGCATCCGCGCGGTGTACGGGGTGTTCCTTTTGTCCGAGAGGAAGTGGTCGAAGACCAACTCGACGTTACCCGCGAACTTCTCGGGCCAGTGGCATTGCTCGCAGGTATGCTGGGCGGGACGCAGGTTCTTCACGGGCGTGGCGATGGGCCGCTGGTAGCTGTCGAGGGTGTAGGCGACGAGCTGGTGGGCGCCGTTGAGTTTGGCCTCGATGAACCAGCGCGCGCCGGACCCGATGTGGCACTCGACGCAGTCGACGCGCGCGTGGGCCCCCTGCTGGTAGGCGACCCACTCGGGGTTCATGGCCTCGTGGCAGACCCGGCCGCAGAACTCGTTGGACTCGGCATAGTGGTAGGTCTGGTAGCTGCCGAAGGCGCTGAGGATCACGAAACCGAGGCAGCCGGCCCCGAGGGCAAGCATACCGCGGCGCTGGGCCCTGCTGTGGAAATCGAGCCGCCAGCGGTCGGGCGCGTGGGCGTGGCGGATCATCCAGCGCCGCTGCGCCCACGCGCCGAAGGCCGCCAGTCCGAGCCCGAGCACAAGGAAAGCCGGGGCGACGAGGTACGTGAAGATGCCGAGGTAAGGGTTCTTCTCGCCCTGCGTGAAATCCATCCACACCAGCAGCGCGAACGAGAACAACGCGCCGATCGCGATCACCGCCCCGATCGCGCTGATCCAGTTGTTGTAATTCGAACGCGGCCCCGTGGCAGGCCCGGGGACAGCGGGCGTTTTTTCAGGCATGGCGGGCGGGGCGGATGGCAGGGCGCGCGGGGAGGGAAAGCACCTCGACCGCGGCCACGGGCGGGTACGGCCGCGGGCAGCTCAAGCTGTCAGGCCTTGAAATTTCGTACCATGGCGAGGAGGTCCTTGATCTCCTGCGGCGAGAGCTCGTCCTGGTAACCCTTCATCCGCTCCTTGCCGGCCTTGTCCCTGGCCCCCTCGACGATCGCCTTGGTCGCCTGCTCGTCGGTGAACTTCGCTTGGTCGGCGGCGTTGGTGTAGTCGAGCACCCCGAGCTTTTTTCCGACCTTGGTCTGGCCCTTGCCGTCCGCGCCGTGGCATTTGGCGCAGTGGTTCTCCCAATTCTCGGCCGCGGGCGCCGCGAACGCGAGTGTCACGGCCGCGGCAAGCGCCGCGCCGGCGAGGATGAGCTTGATATCGAGTTTCATGGGATGGGCGGATGGTTTTCCGTGCCGCAAGCATGCCGGAAGCGGCACCCCGCGGCTGTGCAGCGCTTGCGATCTTGCGCGCAGCGGTTGCCGGCGTGGCGCCACCCCGCCGGCGGCGCCTTCCCAAGCCGGGCGCAGGGCTCCGCAAGATCCGCGCAGCAAGCGACGCCACCGGCCTGCGACCATCGCGCCGTGATCCCACCCGCCTTCCTCCCGCCCGTGCGCGCACCCGGCGCCGCCGGCCGCCTGCACGCGCTCGCCGCCACACTCGCCTCCTTGCCGCTCATGCTGGTGCTGCTCGGACTCGGGGGCGTGCTCGTGCTCGCAGCCACACTCGATCAGGTGAACCTCGGAATCTGGGCGGTGCAGGAGAAATACTTCCGTTCCCTCGTGGTGTTCACGCGGATCGGACCGGTCACGGTGCCCCTGTTCCCCGGCGGTTACGCGATCGGCGGCCTGCTGCTCCTCAACCTCGCGGCGGCATTCGTCACGCGCTTCGCGTGGACCTGGCGGAAGTCGGGGCTGCTGCTGGCCCACCTTGGCCTCGTGCTGCTGTTGATCGGCGAACTCGCCTCGGGGCTCTGGCAGCGGGACTTCAGCCTGCGCCTCGCGGAGGGGGAAACGCGCGCGTTCGCGGAAAGCGCGCGGGAGTTCGAGCTTGCGCTGATCGATGGGACGGCCCCGGAGCACGACGATATCGTCACCGTGCCCGGCGCACGGGTCGCCGCGCGGGCGCCGTTGCAGCATCCACGTCTGCCGTTCCGCGTGGCGGTGCGGGCGTATTACCCGAACTCCTCGCTGCACAACCGCGGCGCGGAAGACCCCAACCTCGCCACGCAGGGCATCGGGCTGGCGGTCGCGGCCGCCCCGCGGCCCCCGACGGCCAATCCGCGGGAGGAGAACGCGCCCGCCGCGTACGTGGAACTCACGGGGGCCGCGGGGCCGCTCGGCATCTGGCTCGTTTCCCCGCTCCTCGCGGCACCGCAGGATTTCGCGCACGAAGGACGCACGTGGCGGATTGCGCTGCGCCCCCGCCGGCTTCCCCTGCCCCACTCGCTCACCCTGCTCAAGTTCACCCACGACCGCTACCCCGGTACCGGTATTCCCCGCGATTTCTCGAGCCGCCTGCTGCTGCGCGAATCCGGCGCCGAGGAAGGGCGGGAGGTGCTGATCTCAATGAACGCCCCCCTGCGGCACGGGGGCCTCGCGCATTTCCAGGCCGGCTTCGCCGACAACGACCGCACGAGCATCCTGCAGGTCGTGCGCAACCCGGCGTGGGCCGTGCCTTACATCGCCTGCACACTGATGGCCGCCGGCCTCCTGCTCCAGTTCAGCCAACACCTCGTGCGGCACATCGCGCGCCGTCGCGAGGCGTTACCCGCGGGGGCGAACCCGGTCCGGTCCCGCCATGATCTGCCGCGGGCGGCGGCGGTGATGCTCATTGTCTCGGTCGCGCTGGTCGCTTTCACGTTACGACCGCCCGCCGAGTCCGGGCCGTTCGACCTCCGGGGCTTCGGCCGTCTGCCGGCGCTCCTCAACGGCCGGGTAAAACCCCTCGATACCGTCGCGCGCACGTCGCTGCTGCTGACGCAGGGCCGGCAGCGCGTGACGGACGCGGAAGGCCGGGGGATTTCGCCCACGGAGTGGCTGCTTGATGTCTTGCACCAGCCGGAACGGGCCGACCTCGCGCCGGTCTTTGAGGTCACCCATCCCGAGCTGCTGGCGTTGTTGCAACTGAACCCTGCGACCGGCGCGGGCGGGAAACGATTTTCGCTCGGGCAATTGCGTCCGCAACTCGGTGAAGCCGACCGGCAGGCCCGATTGGCGGAGGCCGTGGAACCGGCGATGCGCACCACCTTCCAAAACGCCGTGATCCGACTCCGGCAGGCGGTCGCGCTGCATCAGGGAATGCGACTGAGCGCGCGCGCACCGGGGGAGGAAACCCTGCTGGATCGTCTTTCCCGCACGGGAGCGCCCGGGGAGGGATTGGACCCGCGTGAGGCCGAACGTCTCTCTCGCGCGCTCGGTGTCACGGCGGAGTTCGCCTCCCTTCACCTCACTCCACCCGCGCCGGGGGACCCGCCGGCCGCCTGGCGGAAATTACCCGTCGCCTGGCGCGACGGACTGGCGGCGGGCACCATGGACCCGGCAGCCCGCGCCCACGCGGAGCTGGGGCGCGCGTGGCGGGCCGCCAACGCGGCGGCGTTCAACGCGGCGATCCGCGAGTTGCAGGCCATAACCGCGCAGCGCGTTCCGCCGGTCCCGCGCCGCATGGAAGTTGAGACGCGCTTCAACGCCGCGCAGCCGTTCCTCACCAGCATGGTGCTGTTTATGGCGGCGTTTCTAGCCGCCGTGGTCTCGTGGCTGCGATGGCCGGGGACGTTAGGGCGCGTGGCCCTCGGCTTGCTGACGCTCGCGTTCGCGCTCACGACCGCCGGCGTGGCCGCCCGCATGTGGCTCGAGTCACGTCCGCCCGTGACGAACCTCTACTCATCCGCGCTTTTTGTCGGCTGGGGCGCGGTGGCGATCTGCCTGGTCCTCGAGATGGCCCACCGCCGCGCGCTGGCGGCGGCGGCCGGCGGGCTGGTGGGCTTCGGCACAATGCTCATCGCGCACCACCTCGCGCTCGACGGGGACACCCTGGAGATGATGCGGGCGGTACTGGACTCCAACTTCTGGCTGGCGACTCACGTGGTGACCATCACGGCGGGCTACTCCGCGACGTTCCTCGCGGGATTCCTGAGCCTGGTGCACATCGGCCGCGCCGTGGCCACGCGCGGACTAGATGCGCCGACCGCCGACGCGCTCGCGCGCATGACCTACGGCGTCACCTGCTTCGCGTTGCTGTTCAACGTGACCGGCACGGTGCTGGGCGGCATCTGGGCCGACCAGTCGTGGGGCCGTTTCTGGGGCTGGGATCCGAAGGAGAACGGGGCGCTGCTGATCGTGCTGTGGAACGCGATCACGCTGCACGCGCGCGCGGCCGGGCTGGCGCGGCAGCGCGGCTTGGCCGTGCTGGCGGTGCTCGGCAACGTGGTGACCGCGTGGAGCTGGTTCGGCGTGAACATGCTCGGCGTGGGGTTGCACAGCTACGGCTTCATGGGGGCGGCGTTCTGGTGGCTGCTGGCCTTCGCGGTCTCCCAGGTGATCGTGGCCGCTTGCGCAGCCCTGCCCTCGCCAGTTTGGGGCCGCGTGCCGGCTCCCCAGCCGGCTCGTCTCCCGGAAGCGGCCGCAGGCACCCCATCGATTAAAGCCTGAACGAAATCGAGGCCGGAAGAGCCAGATATGCTTCAGCATCAAACACCCCAAAGGCAGGGAACCGGGACCGCCCGCGGAACACGCGAAAGACACGGAAACCAATCGAGGGGAAAAACGAATCGGTAGCCTAAACTTCAGCCTGCGACCTCAGCCGGCTCGCGCCATCCGCGAGCCGGATTCGCGGCCCTTGGTGTCCATTCGTGGTTGAAACGGCCTGGCGGACAATTTCCGCGTGGAAGGCGCCAACGGGCGCGGAGCGGGGAATCGGCGTCGGTCTACAATGGTGGTGCCATGAAAACGACCACTGGACACGAACCTTCCCGGTGGGCCTGGCACCGGAAGACCCTGCTCCGGCTCCGCGACGAGTTGGTCCGGGCGCGTGAGGAACACGAGCAAGCCACGCGTGCGCCGCACGAGCGTGGCGGTGCCGACGCGCTTGATTTCACGGAGGACGAGCTCGAGTTGCAGGTGCTGCGCACCACGCTGGCGCAGGAAGAGCACGAGTTGGCGGACGTCGACGCCGCCCTGCGGCGCATCGACGCGGGCACTTACGGGATTTGTGAAGCGACCAGCGAGCCAATCACGGCGGCGCGGCTGCGCGCCATTCCCTGGACCCGCCTCTCCAAGGCCGCCGCCGAGCTGGCGGAGCACACCCGGGCCGCCGGAATCTGACGAAACCCGGGCAAGGGCTGCACCTTGGATGGCAATTCCCGCGCAGACCGCGACCGAGTCGCACTGGCATACTGGGACGGCCGCCCACCGCCATGATCTCGACCGCCGAACCCAATGTCGCGCCGGCCTCCGCGCTCCTCGCGCTCGACTTGATCCGCAAGTACTCGGTTCCCGGCCCTCGGTACACCTCGTACCCCCCGGCCACACAATTCTCGGACGACCTGTCCGCCCTGCGCCTGGAGGAGGCGATTGCGGAGGACAACCGGCCCGACGCCGGCCCGGTGTCCCTTTATTTCCATCTGCCCTTCTGCGAAACCCACTGCTGGTTCTGCGGCTGCAATACCGTCATCACCCAGCGCCGCGGCGCCGCCGCTGAATACCTCGACGACCTCGCGCAGGAGATCCGCCTGACCGCCGCGATGATCGACCGCCGCCGGCCGGTCACACAGGTCCACCTCGGGGGAGGCACGCCGACCTTTCTGACGCCGGATGATCTCCGGCATCTCGGCGGGCTCGTCCACGAAACGTTTACCCTCGCACCCGGCGCCGAGTTCAGCGTGGAGATCGACCCCCGCCGCGTGACCGAGGAGCACGTCTCGGCCCTGCGCGCGATGGGGGTCAACCGCGCCTCGCTCGGCGTGCAGGACACCGACCCGGCCGTCCAGCTGGCGATCCATCGCCGGCAGCCATTGGAGATGAACCGACGGGCCTTCGCGTGGCTGCGCGCGGCGGGCTTCGGATCGATCAACGTCGACCTGATCTTCGGACTGCCGCTGCAAACCGCGGAAGGCTTCGCGCGCACGATCGACGACGTGCTCGCGCTGCAGCCGGACCGGCTCTCCGTGTTCAGCTACGCGCACGTGCCCTGGATCAAGCCGGCGCAAAGGATCTTCGACCAACGCGCGCAGTTGCCATCGCTGGAGGACAAACTGGCGATGTTTGGCACGGCCCACGGCATGCTCACCAGCGCGGGGTTCGTGGACATCGGCCTCGATCACTTCGCGCGGCCGAACGACGCGCTGGCGGTCGCGCAGCGCGCGGGCACGCTGCACCGGAACTTCCAAGGCTACACGACGCAGGCGGGCGCTTCCCTTTACGCTTTCGGCATCTCCTCGATTTCCGCGACGGAGACCACCTACCGTCAAAACCACAAGGGACTGGCAGAGTGGCGGGCCGCATTGGCAGCCGGCAAGCTGCCGGTGGAACGGGGCCTGCGCTTGTCACCGGAGGACCGGCGCCGGCGCGTGATCATCATGCGCCTGATGTGCGACCGGCGACTGGACCATACGGCGCTCTCGCGCGAACTCGGCCTGGATTTCGCCCAGGCGTACGCCAAGGAGCTCGCGGGGCTGGAGGATCTGCGGGCCGACGGCCTGGTGCGCCGGGCGCCCGACAGGGTCGAGGTCACCCCGGCCGGCATCCCGTTGCTGCGGGTGATCGCGATGCGGTTCGACCCCTCGTTCACGACCGGCCCGCACCGGCACGCGCAGGCGATCTGACCCGGCTTGGCTCCGCCGCGCCGGGAGGATGAGGGAAGGTGAGTGGGAGTAAGGGAGCAACCGCCTAGCGGGGGGCGGTTGATGAACGTACTTTCAACGCAACGGTCATCACATCGGCGGCGGCGGGGGCGGTGCGGGGAGACCTTCAGGAGCGGGTGGAGGTGGAGTCGGCGGCGGTTCCGGCGGCCGCAGGCGCGCAAGCTCGAGCGGGTGCTCCGCCAGCATCTCGCGCTCCGACATCCGTCCCGTGAGCCACGCGAGGTTCATCGGGTAGACGTCGGGATTGAAGATCACGAAATAGAAGTGCCAGACGGCGATCGCGAGCGACGCGAGGACGGCCTCGTAGAAGTGGATGGTGCGCGAGATGTCGAAGCCCAGCTTCGTGAGCAGCCCCATCGAGGTGTTATCGAACCAGAGGATCAGGCCGGTCATCCCCATCACCACCGAGCCCCAGAGCATGGCCCAGTACTCGACCTTCTCGACGTAGCTGAAACGGCCGAAGGCCGGCTTGGCGCGCGCCAACCCGAGATTGTACCGCAGGACGCGGAAGGGATCGGTGAAGTCCCGGCGGCGCGGCAGCAGATCCCGGAAGAGCGCGCGCCCTGCCGCCGTGCCCGCGAGATAACATCCGTGCCAGACGCCCGCCGCGAGCAGGGCGACGCCAGCGACGCGATGGATGAGTCCGCGCCACTCAAAGGCACCGGTGCTCACGCCCCGGATCGCCGCCACCCACCAGGCTTCCGGGTAGCGCAACATGAATCCCGTGAGGACCAGCACCACGAAGCTCACCACCAGCACGCCGTGCTGCAGACGTTCGTGCACCGTCATCCGCAAGTAGAGGCGGTGCGCGACCGGTTCCTCGCGAGCCCGGCCCTGCTGGATCGCGAGCTTGCGCCGGAGCTTCCGGAGAAAATCGAGTCCATTGTGGACGACCATGCCCCCCACGACCGCGACGATGAGCAGCACGTACACGTTCGCCACGAGATGGAGCACTGGTTCGCTCGCCGCGGACTCGGCGGCGGCCGCGGTGCTGACGTGCACCCTTCCGACCGCGAAGCGGGTGTTGGCCCCGGGATGGCATTGCCCGCAGGTGCGGACGAGATTGGCCGGATGGATCGAGGAGGCCGGATCATCGCGCGAGCGGATCCCGTGTGATTCGTGGCAGCTGGCGCAGTTGACGACCTCGACGGCCCCTCCGCGCACAGCGAGGCCGTGATAGCTGTCGGCGAACGTCTGGAAGGCATGCGACGCGATGCCGTATTTCTCGGTGAGCCGCAGCGAGGCATGGCAATCGGCGCAAACCTGGCGCGCGACCCGCGCCTTGTGCACGGGGGAAGCCGGATCATCCCGGGCGCGGATCTCGTGCTCGCCGTGGCAGTCGGTGCAGCTCGCCGAGTCGGCATTCCCCCTCAGGAGCGCCGCCGCGTGCACGCTGGAGGCGAAATCACGTCCGGCGGCCTCGTGGCATCGGGCACACGTGGCCGCCACGTGCGGCCGGTCGGTGCGGGCACCGGCCGCGAAGCCGCGGTTCATTTCGTGGGCGCCGTGACAATCGACACAGTTCGCGGCCTCCGCCTCGCCGCGCCGTAGCGCCGCTCCATGCACCCCCCGCTCGTATGACTCGACGAAACGCCCGCCCCGCAGCGCGCGACCGGCGACGGCAGGGTTGCCGATATGGCAGGACTCGCAAAGGCGGGTCTGGGCGAGCTTCATCTCCAAAGACCCCGCGCCCGGGACCGCCGGCGTGACCGGCTGACGATGGCAGGACAGGCAATCCGGCGCGTTCTTTTCACCGACGGCGAGGACCCGGCCGTGCGCGGAAGCAAGGAAATGGTCGCGCGCGGCGTCGTGGCATCTACCGCAGGACTGCGGTTGGCGTACGGAGGCGAACACGAAGGCCGGGGTCTTTACCCGCACCGTGTCGTGCTTGCCATGGCAGCCGACGCAATCGGTGTCAGGTGCGGCGGGCACCTCGGGACCGGCGAGACGACGGTGGAAGGGGTGGTTTTTCGCCCCGCTACCCTCGTGGCAACCCGAGCAATCGACAGCGATCATCGGTTGGCGGTGCGGCAGGGCGTCACCGTCGAACTTTTCATGGCAATCGACGCACGCCAGGGCCGCGTGGGCCGAGGCCGCGACCACCTCGCGATCGACAAACAGCGGCACGATGCGCCCACCACGCTTCAGGGTCAGGACGGGATCGGAGTGGCACTCCCTACACGCGGCATCCAATGCGGCCGCGGGCTCCGCGCCCGGGAGATCGGCGGAAACCAAGGTGATCAGGCAGGCCAACGGCAGAATTCCCCGCGGCTTGGAGGGGAGGAAACGCCCCGACACGCGACCATGGTGCATGCGAACCACTGGAGGGCCAATTTATACCCAAAGGTTCGTGTCGTCTCTGGATCGTCTGACCGATGCCACCCAGCGCGCGCCGGACATCGTCCGGGCCAATCCTCCTAAGCTCCGGCCACCCCGGCCGCACTTCGAGACCAAGTTTTCCCTGGTCCGTGACTTCCGTGTGTTCCGTGGGCCGTCCGGCTCGGTTTCGCTCGTTTGGTGTGTTTCGCGGTTCCCGTTGTCGTGGCTCGAAGTCGCCGTGGTGAACCGGTCCGGTCTTTTTTCCGGAGGGGTCTTCGCAAGGCGTGCGCGCCGTCGGGCAAAGAACGCGCAGACAGCTTCGCGCGGAACTGCCATAAGGACGCGGTAACGAAAGTTACCCCGAAAAAGGCCGGCCGCGGTGCAAGTGGGTGCGCTGCGGCCGGCTCTTTTCCCAGGGCCGGTCGGGCAAGACCTGCTCGGGAGTCCGCAACCCATGCGGAGCCCGCGTCCGCGATTTCAGGCATAAAGGGAGCGCGCACCCGAAGGCCGTCCGAGGCCGCCACCAACGCGAAATCCTTTTTTCGACACCACTCCCGGGCGAAGCCCCGCGTCCCGCCCCATCCCTCGCCAGCACCCGAGGAACACCAAGGAACCTGAACATGAAATCACGACTGCGTCTGACCGGATCCGCCGTAATCTTCGGCGGAGTGGGCGCTTGGGGCCTGCTCCTCATCTCATGCGTCGCGGTGAACCGCACGCTCGTCGCGCCGCCCTCGATCCCGGGCGCCACGTTGGTGGGCAACAAGGGTTGCGTGGAATGCCACGAGGACACCATCGCCCACTTCGGCGGGGCCGCGCACGACCGGATCGCCGTCGCCAACGCGAAGCTGGGCGACACGAGCTGCGAGTCGTGCCACGGCCCTGGCAGCATCCACGTGAAGGCCGGCGGAGCGAAGGGCTCGATCGTCAACCCGGGCAAGTCACCGGAAGCGTGCTTACAATGCCACGTCGACAAGCGCGGCGAGTTTGCGCTGCCGCACAGCCACCAGGTGATGAGCGGCAAGATGAGCTGCAGTGACTGCCATGACCCGCATCTCGGCAAGGCCACCAAGGGCCGCGGCGCGTCACTGGAATCCGAGAACGAGACCTGCACCAAGTGCCACTCGACCCAGGAGGGCCCCTTCGTCTTCAAGCACAACGCGATGAAGGAGGGCTGCACCGCCTGCCACAGTCCCCACGGCTCGGTTAACGCCAAGATGCTCGTAGCCCGCGACGCCAACCTGTGCCTCCGCTGCCACCTGCAGACCACCGACAAGAACGGCGTCATCCTCGTCGGCGGCGAAGACCACCGTACCCGCCTCCAGAGCGGCACCTGCTGGGTCGCCGGCTGCCACGAGGCGGTCCACGGCTCCCACGTCAGCAAGCCCCTGCGCTACTAAACACCCGGCCAAACCGACGCCATGAACACGAAAATCTCCCAACTATTGCGCACCGCCGGCCTGCTTCCCGCGGCCTGCCTCGCCGTCGTCACCACCCGCGCGGCGGACTCAAAGGCGGACACCGTGAAGATCGAGGGGGACAACGTCATCAAAGTCTCCGCACAGGCCACAGACTTCAGCGGCCACCGCGCCGCGTCGCAGGCCAGCACTCAGGTCTTCCGGAATCTGTCCGGTGGGATCGAGGAGTTGGCGGTCGGCCATGAGCTCGACCAGACGACCACGCTTCAGATCGACGGACGCGCCCTGCCGGGCGCCGAGGATTACCTCGCGCAATTCCGGCTGACGAGGTTCGAGGTCGGCTCGCTGGAGACGGGCTACAAGCGCTTCCGCACGTTTTACGACGGCGTGGGCGGCTTCTTCCCGCTGAACAACGCGTGGCTGCCGATCCATCCCCGTGCGCTGTACGTCGACCGCGGGCGTTTCTTCACCACCGCCACGATCGCGCTGCCAAAGCAGCCGGTGTTCACGCTCCGCTACACTAACGAGACGCGCAGCGGACGGAAGGATTCAACGATCTGGGGCGATACCGATTTCACCGGTGTGCCGATCTACTCGCTCTCCTCGCTTAATCCGGTCTCAGCCAACCGGAAGATCATCCCGGCCTATCTCGAGTTGAGCGAGCGCCACGAGAACTGGGAGGCCTCCGTTCGGCATGGGTTCGGCTCGACGCGGGTCTTCTTTTCGATCGGCGGCGGCCGGATCAAAAACCTGAACACGCGCTCGATCGACCGGTATCCGGGTGAACTCCGCCCCTTCCCGGCGATTCCCTCCAACCCGCCAGCCCTAATCCCGCCGCAACTGGCCAACAACGAGAACCAGGGATCTGACCAACAGGGCGTGAAGCAGGATCGTCTCACGTCCATGGCGCGGGTCGAGGCCCCGGTGGGCGACGGCCTCAAGGTGTTCGCCGAGGCCAGCCATTTCAGCACGGAAGCCGAGACCAGCGGATCGCGCCTGATCTACGCGAAGCTGCAGACACCGGTGGACGTGAAGAACGAGATAGGGCTCTTCACGCCCGGGGGCCGTCCGCCCTACTCCTATCTCGGCACCGGCACCACGGAATCCACGGTCGTGACCGGGATCGTCGGCCTGGAAGCCAGGACCGGAAAGCACCTCCGGCTGCAGTTGGCCTTCAAGGGCGAGGACTACTCCTCCCGCGGCAAGTCGAACGCGAACTACTTGAGCACGATGGTTGTGCAGGCAACGGGTGTGACGACGCCCGTGCCGCTCACCGGGCAGAATGAGTCGACCATCGACGAGAAGGTCTGGGTGCCCGAGGCGGAGTTCCGCTACACGGGGTTCAAGGATTGCACCCTCTACGGCACCTGGGACTACCGGAACTCCCCCGGCGACGAGTATCTGCGGTACGGGAGCATCACGACATCCCCGGGCGGACCGGTTGTGCTGGCGGCGCCGGTGATCTCGACCGACAAGGTCAAGGAGCGGCACCACAACGCCACCCTGGGCGCCAACTGGAACCTGTCGCGCGCCGCGACGCTACGCGCAGAGGTTTTTACCAAGGACCACGAGAACCGGTTCACCGGGACCGCCGCGAACCTCGGCGACTACTATCACCTCGACTTCGACATCCGCGGCGCGCGCCTGACCGCCGAGCTGAGGCCGGCTCCCGGACTGTCCTGCAAGACCCGCTACGTGCACCAACGCGGAAAGGCAGCGATCGCCTCCGCCGGCTACTTGGACGGGGACTCCAACGACTCCAAGCGGCACTCCATCGGCGAGACGATCGACTGGAACCCGGGAAAAACGATCTACGTGCAGCTGAACGTGAACGTTGTCTTCGACCAAACGAGCACCGCCTACCCGCGGGCCGGCGGCTCGGCCAACGACGTGCTGCGCAACTCCGACAACAACTACTGGAACGGCAGCCTAGTTACCGGTTTCGCGATGGACCAGAGCACGGATGCCACGGTCACGGCGACTTGGTACAAGGCCGATAATTTCAATCGGGAGATCACGGCCTCGGATCCGCTCGGCGCGGGCGGTCGCGATTACGCGCTGTACGCCGGATTGAAGCGCCGGTTCTCCCCGAAAGTGCTCGGGCACGCGAAACTCGGCTACGTCGACAGCCGTAACGACACGACGGGAGGAAACACCAATTTCCGCGGACCCGTCGGCTACCTTGCGATCGAGTACGGCCTTTAACCCGATTTTACCCGGGTAAAAAGCCGACCGCGTTGCAGAGGGTGCACCGCGGCCGGTCCGCCTCGCGGGCGCCGCGTCCGCGATGATACCGGCTAGGAAAACGGGCGGGAAATCCGCGGCCGCAGCCGCGGCTGCATCGCACGCGCTTCCTCCGGAAACGCCGGAAGCCCTTTCGACGGAAAGTCCGCGGCGCCGCGCGGCGCCCTCATTTCAGCTTTTCGATGAAGGTAAGCAGGTCGGACATGTCCTGAACTGACATGCCGGCCTCCAGCCCCTCGGGCATCAGGCTCTTTCCGGAGGAACTGCTGCCCTTCACGTTCGCCCGCGTGATGGCGACTTCCGCGCCGCCCATGATCTTCAGCCCGAAGCCGGTGGCGTCGTCGCGGGTGATCATGCCGAGGTAACCGTTGCCGTCCTTGGTGTTAACCTCGTAGGCGATGTACTGGGGAGCGACCTCGCGATGCGGGTCGATGATCGCAGCGAGCAGCGAGTCCCGGCCGCGCGACTTGGTGGTGACCAGGTCGGGACCCACCTCGATGCCTTCGCCGCCCGCCTTGTGGCAAATGACGCAACGGCTCTGGAACTGCATGCGACCGCGTGCGGCGTCTCCGGCCAAAGTGATCGCCGGCTGGAACTTGGCGGCGACCTCCTCGCGAGAGGGCGGGATGACGCTCGCGAGAACGGTCCGGGCCTTGGCCTGAATCCGCGCGTTCTTGTGCCGGGCGAGGCTTTCAATCTGGGCCGCGCTGAAATCAGCGGGCTTCACCTTGCTGGCGGCTACGGCCTCCAGCAGCGGCATCGTGCGCTCCTCGCGCGTGAGCAGCGCGGCCAGTGCGGCCTCCTTCGCCTTCCGTCCGTAATTCCAGTGGGCCAACAGGGCCGGCACGACCTCCGGCGAGGAATAGGCGGCCATCGCACGCACCGCCGCCGTCTGCACGTCTTCCGGCTGTCCATCGGCCAAGCACGCCTGCAGCGCCGCCCGGCCCTTCTCCAGCGGTCCCACGGCGATCAACTCGATCGCCTCGCGACGTGAGGCCGGCGCGGCCTTCGCGTCGGCCGCGGTCGCGGAAGCACGCGCGAAAACCGCGTCGAGCCGGCGCGCCGTGTCGACCTTCTCGACGGAAGTGCCTGCGCGGCGCAGGCCGTCGCCGAAGGCGCGAAGCCAAAGGACGCTGGTGCCCGGCTGGGCGATGAAATCGAGCAACGCAGCATAGCCTGCCGCTGGTTTCGAAGCCGCCTGGATCTCGATCAACGAGGCGACGAAGGGCGCGGCCGCGCGCGCGACCACAGGGTCACGTGTCATCGCCGGGAAAAGCACTCCGTTGATCGCGGCGGGAGGAGCGCTGAGCAACGCGGCGGAGATCCATTTGTCGGCGTGGTCGCGCCGCGCGATGCGCGCGTAGGCCTCCGAAAGGCCCGCGACCACCGGCGCGGTGAACGCGAGTTGCAGCCGCACCCGCGCATCGGAGTCGTCCGCCAGCGAAGCCATTGCCTCCACCAGGCCCGGCGCGGTTCCGCCACGGGCGAGCAGAATCTCGGCGAGGTAAACCGCCCGCTCGCGCACGCGGGCGTCACGATCCCGCAACGCCACGGTGAGAACGCCGGCGTCGAGCGCGCCGAGGCCGTCGAGCACGCCGAGGGCGTGATGCTTGGCGGGCGCGGAGGAGGAATCGCGGACCAGCGCCGCCAGCAAGGGAGCCGCCGCCTTGTCCTGGCGCTCGTAGAGAAGCCGCGAGGCGGTGTCGCGGTGCCAGCCGTTCGAGTGGGCCAGGGTCGCAACCAGATCGGCCGTGGCGGCCTTGCCCAGGCCGGGGTTTCCGCGCCGGCGCCAGTCTGCGTTGTCGGGCACGATCCGGTAAATGCGTCCGCGATCGTTGCCCGAATTGAGATCGAGGTGCCGCTTGATTTCGTCGGGAATACTCCACGGGTGCTCGATCACCTCGCGGTACATGTCACAGACGTGAAGCGTGCCGTCGGGAGCGTTGGCGAAGTTAACGACCCGGACCCAAGTGTCGGTGCTGGCGGCGAACTCGTAGTTCTGCTCGTCGTCCGGGCGGCGACCGACGAGGCTCGCGCCGTCGGCGGAGATCTTCTTCCGGTGCACGAGCTGCCCTCCGGAGTCGCCCGCGAAGGCGTTGTTCACGAAGTCCTCGCCGTAGGCGTCACCGCGGTAGATCGCGGTGCCGGCGGCGCCGGTGAAATAGCCGCTGACGCGCCCGCCCCCCTCGACGACGCCCTTCACCACGCCGCCGATGCGCCAGCGCGTGCGGATGATGCGCCACGGCTCGTCGGGACTCAGGCGGTAAACTTCGGCGGCGCCACCGTCGGCGGCGATGCTCTGACGCGACCCGGGCATCGTGAAGAAAGGATTCCGCGCGGCGTACTTGCCGTCGTAGACCCAGAACTGGAGGTGATCGGAATTCGAGCAAGCGAAGCGCCGGCCGAAATCATCGAAGCTCATGCCGAACTGCGCCCCGCCGACGGAGAAGCCAAACTCGTGCGTGCGGGGATCGAACCAGAAATTGCGGCCGGCGAGCTCCTCGCCCGGCAGTTCGGGGCGTTTCGGGCTCGTGATGACGCCGCGGTTGCCGGTGCCGCCCTGCACGTGGATGCGGTTGTCCTGGCCCCATGCGAAACTGTTGAACATCGCCTGAACGTTGAGGCGCGGCAGGCCGGTGCCGAAACCGGTGAAGGCCTTTTCGCGGATCTCCGCGCGGCCGTCGCCATCGCGGTCCTCGAGGCGCCAAATGTCGGGAGTGGCGCCCACGTAGAGGCCGCCGTTGGCCCAGATCAGGCCGGTCGGCCACGGCAGGTTGTCGGCGAAAACCTTGCTGGTCTCGTAGAAGCCGTCGCCGTCGCGGTCCTCGAGAACGGAGACGCGCCCGAGGTGGGGCGTGCGGTCGCGCTCCTCGGAGTAATCGATCATCTCGCACACGAACATGCGGCCGTTCTCGTCGAAGCTGATCGCGATCGGGTCGCGCACCATCGGCTCGTTCGTCACGAGCTGGGCTTTGAAGCCGGGCTTGATCTTCCAGGTCGCGACCGCGTCCTTCGGCTCCACGGCAGGATAGCGAGGCAGGTCTTTCGCGGGATCGACGGCGGTGACGCCTTTCGTTTCCCCGTACGCCAGAGCGTAGGTGTTGCGGTGCTGGATGTTTTCGGCGCCGGAGGCGGCGAGACAGGGGCAGAGCGCGAGGACGGCGGAGCGGATCGATTTCATGCGCAAGGCCAACTTCCGCCCCGCTTCCGCAGCCTGTCAACCGCCGCGGCCGCTCAATCGACGAACGCGGTCTCGTTGGAAAGCAGCAGAACCTGCGCCAGCTCCGCCAGACGGCCGAACGGCGCCACGGCGACCTTGGAGCCGGAGGTGCCCGGCGTCGTGGCTACCGGTTCGCCGGCCGCCGCCAGAAACTGGCGCGCGAAAGTGAGCTCGTCGGCGTCGGGCCGGCGCTGGTGCACGAGGCGGAAGAGCGCCTCTACCTCCCCGCCCGGCGCGCCACCGGCGGTCCGCGAGGCCGCGGCCCGGGCCATCTCCAGCGCAAACGGGCTGTTCAGGAGAAAGAGCGCCTGCTGCGGCACGGTGGTGGAGAAGCGCTGCGCGCTGGAGACGTCGGGATTCGGCAGATCGAAAGTACGGAACATCCCGGGCAGGTTCTGCCGGTCGATGAAGCCGTAAACCGTGCGGCGACCGGGAAAAGGCTCGGCGAGCAAATCGACCGGCAGACCGCCAACCTGCGGATCGAGGCGCCCGGCCGCCGCCAGCAAGGTGTCGCGGAGGGCCTCGAACTCGAGCCGGCGCCGGTTGAAACGCGTGAGGAACCGGTTTTCCGGATCCTGCTCCAGCATCGCCGCGGAGACGGCACCGGACTGCCGGTAGGTGCGTGTGAGCACGATCGCGCGGTGGAGGCGTTTCACCGACCAGCCGCCGGCCATGAAATCCGATGCCAGCCAATCGAGCAGCGCGCGTTGCTCGGGCGGTTCCGTGCGCACACCGAAATCGCTCGGCGTGCGCACCAGCGCCTGGCCGAAGTGCCAGCCCCAGACTCGGTTCACGAAGACGCGGGCCGTGAGCGGATTGGCGGCATCCGCGATCGCCCGGGCGAGTTCGAGCCGGCCGCTGCCGTCGCTGAAACGAGGCCGGTCCGGCCCGGCCAGCACCTCAAGGAAACGGCGCGGAGCCTCGGGGCCACGGTTGCCGGGGTTGCCGCGCAGGAGGACGGCGGAATCACGCGGCTTTTCGCGATCGACCAGCGCCATCGCGCGCAACGGCGCGCCGGGCTCAGTCCAGTTGAGCGCCTCCAACTCGCGACGGAGCTGGGCGGTCCGATCATTCAATTGGCGGCGGATCAGAACGGACGCCGCGTCGAAGGTGAGATTGGCCGGAAAATCTTCGGCGGCCGCCCAGCCCTGCGCCGCGGCGACCAGCGCCGGCGGGGCTTCGACGGGGACGGGCGCGGGTGCTTTGGCTTTGCCCGCCTTCGCGTTCTTCTCCGTGGACGGAAAGGCGGTGGTGAAGAGGTTGTTGAAGAGACCGGCGAAAGCCGCGAGCGAGGCGGGCGTATCCTCCGTTGCGGCGAGCCACCGCACGAGGGCGGCGTCCATGCCCGGCGGGGTGGCGTCTCGCCACGAAGAGAGCAGGTCCGCGGCGGCCGCCGCGAAGCCTTCCACCGGCAAGGCGGTCAACGCGAACCACGGGGAAAGCAGCGGATGCACCCGGGCGGGCTCGGCGCGGAGAAAGGCCTGCCAGCGGCGCAATGCCTCGGGGTTCACCTTCCGCGTGCCGGCGAAGAGGTCGAACTTGGCGTCGGCAGCCAGGCGCTCCGCGTCGTGCGCCGCCAGCAGGTAGTCGCCGGTCTTCGCCTTCAGTCCCTCGACGAACTTCGCGACCTCCGAGCGCTCGCGTTCGCGGATACGTTCCCCGGCCTCGGCGCGCTTGCGCAGGAAATCCTGGTACGCCGGTGAATCGGCCAGCGGCCCGAGCAGGGGTTTTTCCGCCGGCTCCTCCGAGGAGGCGAACACCCCGTGCAGGCCATAGTAGTCCTGCATCGAGACGGGATCGAATTTGTGGTCGTGGCAGCGTGCGCAGGTGACGGTCAGGCCCAGCAGGCCGCGCGTGACGACGTCGATGCGGTCGTCGATGATGTCGTTCTGGTTGTTGAGAAACCGCCGGCCAAGGGTCAGGAATCCGAGCGCGGCGAGCGCCGATTTGTCCTCGCCGAGCGGCAGGCGGTCGGCGGCGAGCTGCTCCAAAATGAAGCGGTCGAAGGGGAGGTCAGCGTTGAACGCACGGATCACATAGTCGCGGTACGTGTGCGAGAACGCGTACCGCCGCTCCTCGTTGCCCGCCAGGTACCCCTTCGTGTCCGCGTAGCGGGCCACATCGAGCCAGAAGCGCCCCCAGCGCTCGCCATACGCAGGCGAAGCCAGCAACCGATCGACCACCCGTTCGAAGGCCGACGGGTCGCGCGGGTGGTCGCGCACGAAGGCGTCGGTCTCCTCCGCCGTCGGCGGCAGGCCCGTCAGTCCGTAGGTCACTCGCCGCAGCAGGGTGCGGGCGTCCGCCTCCGGGGCGGGGGCCAGTCCGCGCTCCGCGCGGGTCGCTTGGACAAACGCGTCGATCGGCGAAACCCGCGGGTCACCGGAGGAGGGCACCGCGGGCTCTTGGACCCGCTGCAGCGCCCAGTGCCGTCGGGCGACATCCATGTCGAGCGGGCTGGCGGGGCCGCCGTCGCGCGGGTCCGGCGCGCCCATCCGCACCCATTCCTCGAGCACCGCGATTTTCTCCGGCGACAGCCGGCCGCCCTCGTCCGGCGGCGGCATGAGCAGGTCGTCGTTCTTGTAGCGCACGGCCTCGAGCAGCAGGCCCTTGGTGGCGTCGCCCGCGAGGATCGCCGCACCCGACGAGCCCCCGCGCCGGAGCGCATCGCGGGTGTCGAGCTGCAATCCACCCTTGGATTTTCCCCGCGCCGCGCTGTGACACTGGTAACAATGCTCGGCGAGCAACGGCCGAACCTTCGCCTCGAAGAACTCGACGTGCTCCGGCGGCAGCGCGGCCCGCAGGCCGGCCGCGGCGGCGAACAGGGAAAAAAAGATGCGTCGCGCCCCGGCCATCACGCGATCAGCTCCCGCACCACGCGGCCGTGAACGTCAGTCAACCGGTAGTCGCGCCCGGCGTGCCGGAAGGTCAGCCGCTCGTGGTCGAACCCGAGCAGCGCGAGGATGGTCGCGTGCAGGTCGTGCACGTGCACAGGTTTCTCCACGGCCTTGAATCCGAATTCGTCAGTCGCGCCGTGGACCATGCCGCCGCGCACCCCGCCGCCGGCCATCCACATGGTGAAGCCATGGTGGTTATGGTCGCGGCCGTTGACCTTTCCGGCGTTGGCGCCGGCGGACGGCAGCTCGACGACCGGGGTGCGGCCGAACTCTCCGCCCCACACCACAAGCGTGTCGTCGAGCATGCCGCGCTGCCGGAGGTCCTTGAGCAGCGCGCCGATCGCCTGGTCGCTCTCACCCGCCAGCTTGCGGTGGTTAACCTCGAGATCGTCGTGGTTATCCCACGGCTGGCCCTGCCCGTGCCAGACCTGCACGAAACGCACGCCGCGCTCCAGGAGCCGGCGCGCGATCAGCATCTGGCGGCCCTGGCGTGTGTCGCCGTAAAGCTCGCGGATGGCGGCGGGCTCGCGGGCGGCATCGAACGCGTCGCTGGCGTCGAGCTGCATGCGGTAAGCGAGCTCGAACGACTGGATGCGCGCCTCGAGCTGCGGATCCTGCGCGCGGTTTTCGGCGTGGCGGGCATTGAGCCGGCGCAGAAGGTCGAGCTGGGCGCGCTGGCGGCCGGGCGACGACACCGGGCTGCGGATGTGCTCGATGAGTTTCTCGAGCTCGGTGTGCTTGGTGTCGATGTAGCTGCCCTGGTAGATCCCGGGCAGGAAGGCGCTCTGCCAGTTCTGCGACTCCTGGATCGGGTAGCCGCCGGGGCACATGGCGACGAAGCCGGGAAGGTTCTGGTTCTCCGCACCGAGCCCGTAGGTCACCCACGAGCCGAGGCTGGGCCGCGGCAGCCGGGCGTCGCCGCAGTTCATGAGCATGAGCGACGGCTCGTGGTTGGGAACGTCGGCATGCATCGAGCGGATCACCGCGATGTCGTCGATGCTCTCGGCCACGCGCGGGAAAAGCTCGCTGACCTCGATGCCGCTCCGACCGTGGCGGCGAAACTGGAAGGGTGAAGCGAAAGCCGCGCCGGTCTTGCGCTCGGTCTTGAACTCGACGGGCAGCGGCTTGCCGTGCCAGCGCGCGAGCTCCGGCTTGGGGTCGAAGGTATCAACCTGCGAAGGGCCGCCGTTGGCGAAGATGTGGATGACGCGCTTCGCCTTGGCCGGAAAGTGCGGCGGTCGGGGCGCGAGCGGCTGGTCGAGATTCACGGCGCCCCGACCGTCCCCGGCCAGCATCGCGTAGCCCAACGCCCCCATGCCGATCCCGCACCGCTGGAGAAACTCGCGGCGGGACAGGAAGAGGTGCTCGGGGTCGGGGTGGTGGTGCGACACGGGGAAAAGGACGCCGGGAAACCCGGCGCGGGGACGCGGGATCAGCGAAGCGCAGCGGCCGACCACGGGGAAGCCTCGATTTTCGGGCGTGCGCGGGCGGCAGCGGCATCACAAGGTCGCGTCATGAAACCCCTGCTGCCTATCGCCCTCCTGCTTTGCGCGACCGTCTCCTTGGCGGTAGCCGCCGAGACCGCCAAACCCGATGCCGACGGTTTCGTGCCGATGTTCAACGGGCGCGACCTCACCGGCTGGACCAATGCCAACTGCGCGCCCGAAACGTGGAGCGTGCGCGACGGTGTCATCCACTGCACCGGGAACCCGATCGGAGGGCTGCGCACCGTGCGCCAGTACGAGAACTTCGTCATCGAGCTGGAGTGGCGGCATCTGCGCCGCAGCGGTAATTCGGGATTCTTTGTCTGGGGCACCGCCATCAACGCTCCCGGCGTGCCTTTTCTCCGCGGAATCGAGGTGCAGATGCTCGACCAAGGCTACGCGGAAGACTTCGAGCGGAAGAGCGGCAAAAAATCCGACTGGTTCACGACCCACGGCGACGTCTTCGCCATCCATGGCGCCTCGATGAAGTATATCGGCCGCACCAACGGAAAACGCAGCTTCCCGACCGAGGACCGCAGCCGCCCATCCCCCGAGTGGAACCATTACCGCATCGTCGCGAACAACGGTTCCCTGCGCCTCCACGTGAACGGCAAGGAGGTCAGCGGGGGCGACGAGGCCAACTACCGCAAGGGTTACCTCGCGCTGGAGTCCGAAGGCTCGCCGGTTGAGTTCCGCAACATCCGCATCAAGGAGCTGCCGTCCTCCGGAGCCGGCCCCGAAGTGACGGCTCCGGCGGATCCGGGCTGGCGCGCAATCTACAACGCCGTCGACCTGCGCGGATGGCGGACCTCCGCGGCAACCGAGTCGGCGTGGGCCACCGGCGGCGGCCGCATCACCGTTAAAGCAGCGTCGGGCGAGGTAGGCATGCTCTGGACCGAAACCGAGTTCGCCCGCGCCGAGTTCGTGATCGACTACCAGCCGCCGAAGTCGGGTCCCGTCGCAACGACCGTGGTCGTCCGCGGCACTCCCGTGTCCTTGAACGGAGCCACTCCCGGAAAATTCAGCCGTTTCATTGTCACCGCCGACGCCTCCCGCGTGCGCGTGACGCGCGATGACGCCGCGCCCTACGAGGTTGAACTGCGCTCCGGAGCCCCGGCGAAGGCCAGGCTCGGACTGCGCCCCGAATCATCCGGCGGTGCATTCATGAACCTCCACGCGAGGGATCTCTGATCCGTTAGCGACATCACTGCGCGTTTCCCGGCGAGGGGGCGAAGGTCTGGACATCCCCGCGATGGTATCCCATGGTTCCTCAGCTGCCCGCAGGCGCATCGACATTGTCCGCCAACCCCTCGGAAAGCCCGATACCATGAAAAAGTTCATCCGCTTGAACGCCGCTTGCGCCCTGCTGATAGCGTCCGTCTCCGCCTTCGCCGCGCAATACGATCAGCGCCTCGCCAACCTCTCGACGCGTGCGCAGGTGGGAACGGGATCCAATGTGATGATCACAGGTTTCGTCGTGCAGGAGGGCGCCCCGAAGAAGGTCCTCATTCGCGCGGTAGGCGCCCGCCTCGCCGCGGCGCCATTCAACATCACCGGCGCCCTCGCAGATCCACTCCTGCAACTCTACAACGCCGACGGCGTGCTGGTGCTCAGCAACGACAACTGGAGCAGCACCGACCTCCCGACCATGAACTCCGTGGGCGCCTTCGCGCTCACGAGCGGAAGCCGCGACGCCGCGCTCGTCGCGACGCTCTCCCCCGGGGCCTACACCGCCCAGGTCAGCGGCGTGGGCAATTCCTCCGGAGTGGCCATCCTCGAGGTCTATGACGTCACCGGGTCAGCCCGGCTGATGAACTTGTCCACCCGCGCGCTCGTGGGCAGCGGTAACACGACCTTTTTCTCCGGGCTATCCGTGGCCTCCGGCGGCGGTGCTCGCCGCGTCCTCGTGCGCGCCGCCGGTCCTTCCCTCGGCGCGCTTGGCGTGGGCGGAGCGCTGGCCGATCCGGCCATCGCCATCCTGGACACCGCCGGCCGCCAGATCGCCAACGGCGCGAACGACAACTGGGAGAGCGGCGGAGCCGCGGCCCTCAACGCCGCCTTTGCGCAAGCGGGGGCCTTCCCTTTCGCCGCGGGCAGCCGTGATGCCGCGCTGGTCATCGACCTGCCCCCCGGCAACTACACGATTCAGGCCGGTGGCGTCGGCGGGGCCAGCGGCGCCGCGCTCGTCGAAGTGTACGACCTTTCCCCGGAAACGCTCTCCACGGTCAGCGTTCGTGCCAGCGTGGCCACCACTGACACCGTGGGACGCGCGCCGGCGGTGCTGACCTTTTCAAGGGTCGGTGTCGTGAAGGAGGCGATCACGGTCGAGTACACGATCGCGGGCTCCGCGGAGCCCGGCGTTGATTTCGATCCCCTGCCAGGCCGCGTCACCATTCCGGCCGGGGCGACGTCCGCGAGCGTCACGCTCTCACCCCGTACCAATCCCGCCAACACCAACAACCGCACCGCGATCGTCACGATCACCCCGAAGCCGTCCTACGGCGTCGGGGTCAACGACCAGGCGGGCCTGACGATCTTCGCCAACTCCGGTTCCCTCTACGTCTCCAATCTTCGCACCCTGCCGGGAGCGGCTAATTCCACCGCCTACGGTACAGCGACCGTACAGCTCACGCCGGACGAGAAGACGGCGTTCGTGAACGTCAGCTTCTCCAACCTCAGCTCTCCGCAGGTGGTGGCGCACCTCGAGATCAACGGAAACTACGTTTTCAATCTGCCGCAGGGCCAGGTCGGCAACGCCGTGTGGACCCTCGCCCCAGTGGGCACATTCACGTCCGCCGATCTGGTGGCCGCGCTGAAGGCGGGCCGTGTCTCGGTGAGCATCGACACCGCGGCTTACCCCGCCGGCGAACTGGCGGGAAGCTTTGTGCGCAGCTCGGGCAGCGCGGCCTTCAACCCGCCAGCCGCGCCGCCAGCGCTGGATCTTTCCAAGGTGACGCCGCAAGACGCCGCCCGCTTCCTTATTCAGGCGACCTTCGGCGCGACCAACGAGGAGATCACAAAAGTGGCCACCAAGGGCTACTCCGCGTGGATCACCGAACAGATCACCGCCGCTCCGCCCTCGTCCCACCGGGCCGAGACGATGCACGACTTCAACCGCAACCAGACCAACGGCGGCACCGGCAACCGAAACGCGGTCACGCTTGCTTATGATCGACCGGGCGGGCCACACCGGCAGGCCGCGTGGTGGAAGATCGCGGTCGAGGGGCCCGATCAGCTGCGCCAGCGCGTCGCGTTCGCGCTCAGCCAGATCCTCGTGATCTCGGACACCAACGGAACCGTCGCCGCCTGGCAGGAGGGGGCCGCGAACTACTACGACATCTTCGTCCACCACGCCTTCGGCAATTTCCGCGATATCCTTGAGCAGGTGACGCTCAGCCCGATGATGGGCATCTACCTCAGCTCGCTCCGGAGCGCGAAAGCGACCTTTGACGCCCGCGGCAACCCGATCTCCCAGCCCGATGAAAACTTCGCCCGCGAGGTGATGCAGCTTTTCACGATCGGACTGAACGAGCTCAACCCCGACGGCACCCTGCGGCTTGATCCGAACGGACAGCCGATCCCGACCTACACGCAGGACACGATCGTCCAGCTGGCGAAGGTTTTCACCGGCTGGGGCTTCGCGAGCTCGACCGAGAACGCGACCGCCAACGTGAATCTATTCCGGGGAGCGCCGGGGAACTACATCGACCCGATGATGCTCTGGCCGGCATTCCACGACGACACCGCGAAGACGATGGTCGGCGGCAGGGTGCTGCCCGCAGGGCAAGGCGGCATGAAGGACCTGAAGGACGCCATCGACGCGCTGGTCGCCCACCCGAACACCGCGCCCTTCATTTCGCGCCAGCTCATTCAGCGGCTTGTCACCAGCAATCCCAGCCCTGGCTACGTTTACCGCGTCTCCCAGGCATTCGCCAACAACGGCGCCGGGGTGCGCGGCGACCTGGCCGCGGCGGTGCGGGCGATACTTATGGACCACGAGGCGCGTTCGCCCGCGGTCGCCGCCACGGCGACCTTCGGGAAGCTGAAGGAACCCCTGCTGATGACGACCGCGCTCCTGCGCGCGGCGGGCGGCACCTCGAACTCGGGGCGCATCAACATCCCCAATCCCGAGGGCTCGCTCAGCCAGGCCGTGCTGCGCTCGCCCACGGTCTTCAATTTCTACGAACCCAACTTCGTGCTGCCGGGCGCGGTCGCCGAGGCGGGGCTTTACGCTCCGGAGTTCCAGATCCTCAACGACACCACGGCGATCACCCAGCCGAACTTCTACTACAACTACATCTACACGACCCGCTCCACGACCGACATGGCCCAGCAGGCGGTCGGCCTCAATCTGGCGCCGTTCTACCCGCTCGCCCGCACGCCGGCCCAGCTCGCTGAACGGCTGAGCCTGCTCTTCACGGCCAACGCCATGCCGAAGGCCTCGTTGGACCGCATCACCGCCGCCATCAACGCGCTGCCCGCCGGCAACGGAACCGCCACCGCCGCCGACATCGAGCGGGTGCGTTCCGCGATCTATCTGGTCCTCACCTCGCCCTTCGGCGCCACCCAGAAATAAGCCCGCCATGAATCCCAAAAATCCCGCCCCCGACCTGATCCGCAGGAAGTTCCTCGGCCAGTGCTGCGCCGCGGTCACGGCGACCGGCATGCTCTCCACCCTCGCCCAGCTCCGCATGATGGGCGCCGTCGCCAGCGCCGGAAACGGACCGCAGACACCCGCGCGCGCTGGAGCCGTGAACTCTGATTTCAAGGCGCTCGTCTGCCTGTTTCTCGCCGGCGGCAACGACGCGAACAACATGGTCGTGCCCTTCGACACCACGGGCTACAACGACTACGCCTCCGCGGCCGGCCGCGGCGCGATCGCCCTGCCGCGCACCCAATTGCTTGAGATCAAGCCCGGTGCCTCGGACGGCCGCGGATGGTCGCTTCACTCCAGCCTCAACGCCGACGTCGCCGGCACGAACACGACCGGGCTTAAATCACTCTTCGACGCGGGGAGGATGGCGGTGATCGGCAATGTGGGCACACTCGTCGTCCCCACCACCAAGGCACAGTACAACGCCCGCTCGGTCCCGCTTCCGCTGCAGCTGTACTCCCACAATGACCAGCAGGTCGAATGGCAGAGCAGCGTGGCCGACAAACCGTTCGTCACCGGCTGGGGTGGACGCGTCGCCGACCTCACTCACGCCTTCAACGACAACACGAGCATCTCGATGGCGATCAGCCTGAACGGGCAGAACTCGTTTCAGGTCGGCAAACGCGTCGTGCAGTTCGCCGTCAACCCCGGGGGGGCGATCGCGCTTTCCAGCTCGGCCGGCAGCAGCACGCCCGCCGGGGTGCGCACCCTCGCCCAGAACGACCTTCTCGCCGCCCGCAACGCCAACCTCTTCGAGGCCGCCTTCTCCGGTGTGACGCGCAACGCGATCGACGACAGCGCGCTCATCTCAGGTATCCTGACGGGTAACCCGCCCTTCACCACCGCCTTTCCGGGAACCGGGCTCGGCCAGCAGCTGCGCACCATCGCGCGCCTCATCGCCGCGTCCAAGGAACTGGGCCTCAAGCGGCAGATTTTCTTCGCGCGGATCGGCGGCTGGGATCTGCACGATGCCCAGCTCGGCGCCCACGCCAACCTCTTCGCCGACGTGAGCCGCAGCGTCGCCGCCTTCCATCGTACCACCGTCGAGCTCGGCTGCGCCGATCAAGTGACACTGTTCAGCGCCTCAGACTTCGGCCGCACCTACAACACCAACGGCGACGGCTCCGACCACGGCTGGGGATCGAACCACTTCGTCGTCGGCGGCGCGGTGAAGGGCGGAAACATCTACGGGAAAATGGCGGATCTCACGATCCGGGGCCCGGACGACGCCGGCACGCGCGGCATGTGGATCCCGACCACCAGCGTCGACGAATACTCGGCCACGCTCGCCACCTGGTTCGGTGTAAGCGCGACCGACCTGCCGGTGGTGTTTCCCAACCTGCGGCGCTTCGCCAACCCGAATCTGGGCTTCCTCTGAGTCGCCGGACTAGGGTGTGCCCTCCCCGCCTTGACCCTGCGAAGGCCGCGGGTCCCTTAGGGACCAGATGACTCCCCGCCGCGCCGCACTTGCCGCGTTGCTCCTCCTTGCAACGTTCGCACTCTACTATCTGAACCGCGGTATCCCGCCGCAGGATCAACGGCCACCGGTAAGCGTGGGAGCCGCCGATTCAACGGGACAGAAGGCCGCGGACTCCAAGGCCGGCGGAGGCGGAACCACCGCGCCCCGGCGCACTGGTTCCAGCGATGGCGCCAAGATCTCCGCCGGTCAGGCCTACAATCCGGCGGAGTTTCCCATCGCAGCCTCTCTCAATGCGCCCGGCTCCACCATTCAGCGAGATCTCGATATCCTGAACCAGGTGTTTGATGCGTGGCGCTCGAACTTTCCCCGAGAGGGCAATCCGGTTGGGGAAAACCGAGATATCACACGGGCTCTTGCAGGCGAAAACCGGATCCGTTTCGCCCTCATCCCACCGAGACACCCCGCCATCAATGCGAACGGGGAGCTCTGCGACCGATGGGGCACTCCCTTCCGATTCCACCAAGTCGGCGGAGAGGAAATGGAGATCCGAAGCGCCGGCCCCGATCGCCGTTTTGCCACAGAGGACGACGCATTATGGAATCCCGTGGCGGGCAGTTTCCAAAAAACACCTTGATTCAGCCGGTGGCCGGTCGCTACCTTGACCCTTCAACCCATCGGAAACCATCATGGCCAGAATCTGTGCAGTCACCGGTCGTCGCCCCGTCAAAGGCTCGATCATCAATCGCAAAGGGCAGACCAAGAAGAGCGGGGGCATCGGAACGCACGTGACGAGCATCACCAAGCGTAAGTTCCGTCCCAACCTGCAGCGGATCCGCATCCGGACCGCCAATGGCGGCACGAAGCGTGTTTGGGTCTCGGTCAAGGCCATCAAGGCCGGCTTGATCGAAAAAGTCTGAAGTTACTTCAGGCGAGAAACTTAAAAGCCCGCGGTTGGCCGCGGGCTTTTTTTTTGGCCGCCGAGTGCGACCGACTGGACCTGCTCCGGGACTTCAGATCGCCCGGAAGATGATCGAGGCGTTTTGACCGCCAAAACCAAGGTTGTTGCTGAGCACCATCCGCACCTTGGCCGACCGTCCTTGATTGGGAACGTAGTCGAGATCGCAATCAGGGTCTGGCTCGTGGAGGTTGATTGTAGGAGCGATGGAGCCGGTTTGGATGGTCTTGACGCTTATGACCGATTCGATGCCGCCGGCCGCACCCAACAGGTGGCCGGTCATCGACTTGGTGGAGCTGATGGGCACCCGACGCGCGTGATCGCCAAAAACGCGCTTGATGGCGAGGGTCTCGAATTTGTCGTTGTACGGCGTCGAGGTGCCGTGGGCGTTGATGTAATCGATCTCCTGGGGCGCGACGCCTGCGGCCGCCAACGCACGTTTCATCGCCATCGATAACCCCTTCCCCTCGGGATCGGGCTGAGTGATGTGATAGGCATCGCACGTCGCCGCGTAGCCCGCCAGTTCACAGTAGATCCGCGCCCCTCGCGCTCGCGCGTGCTCCAGCGACTCAAGGACCATCACTCCCGCACCCTCACCCATCACGAAACCGTCGCGCTGCAGGTCGAAAGGCCGGCTGGCCCGCTCAGGCTCGGCATTTCGCGTGCTCATCGCCTTCATCGCACAGAAACTGGCGTAAGCAAAAGGGGTGATCGCCGCCTCGCTTCCGCCGGCGATCATCACGTCCACATCACCGCGCCGGATCGCATGAGAGGCCTCCCCCAACGCGTGGGTCCCGGTCGCGCAGGCCGACACTACTCCGAAATTGGGCCCGCGAGCGCCGATCTGGATGGCAAAAAGCCCCGAGCAGATGTTGCCGATCAGCGACGGGATGGTGAAAGGGGAGATCTTCCGTGGGCCACGCTCTGCCAGCACCTTCAACTGCGACTCGTAGGTGTACATCCCGCCGATACCCGAGCCGATCATCACACCGACCCGATCCGGATCCTCGCGGTCCATCTGGAGACCCGCATCGGAAAAAGCCTGCTTCGCCGCAACGAGTCCGAAGTGTGTGTAGCGATCGTTACGCCGCGCCTCCTTGGGATCCATGTGCTCCGCCGCGTCCCATCCGGTTACCTCGGCACCGATCTGGCTCGCGTAAGGCGAAGGATCGAAGAGCGAAACCCGCCGGACACCGGATCGGCCGGCGATCAGCGAGGCCCAGAGTTCACCCACATTGTGCCCGAGCGAAGCCACCGAGCCGAGGCCGGTCACCACCACGCGACGGCCATCAGAAAACGAATTCATTCCCGATAGATGAAACTGCCTCGGATAAAACAAAAAGGCGTCCCGCCGGAGACTTTCCCCTTGGGGAAATCGGCGGAACGCCCGCAGGAACCAACCGGATCAGGCCTGCCCGGCCTTGGCCTTGATATAGTCGATCACCTGACCGACCGTTTGCAGCTTTTCAGCGTC
>CAIUOU010000086.1 GCA_903900845.1 uncultured Opitutia bacterium | reverse complement strand
ACCGGGCAACCGCGGGGCATCACGGGCCGCGCCACACCGGTGGACATCACCTCCGGGCGCATCAAGGTCCGCGTCCGGGTGTCGGCGAGTGTCGAGTTGATCTTCAACACCACCTACCGCTTCACGGGCAACTGACCGTTTCGCCACCGCTCCGTAACCCCCGGCACCACCCCCCGTCTTCCCCGCATGCTACCGCGACTGATCACTCTGCTCCTCGTCCTCGCCGGAGTGCTCCGAGCCACCGCACCGGACCGGCCGAATATCATCTTCATCCTCGCCGACGATCTCGGCCTGGGTGACGTCGCATGCACGGGGTCCGACCGCTACCAGACCCCACACCTTGATACCCTCGCGCGCGGCGGCACGACCTTCCGCCATGCCTATGCGGTCCCGCTTTGCGGCCCGTCGCGGGCCACCATCCTGACCGGCCGTTACCTTTTCCGCACCGGGGCCACCAACCAGGACGCCACCGGCCGCTTCACGCCGCAGGCTGAGATGATGACACCGGCGGTCCTGAAGCAGGCGGGCTACGTCTCCTCCTCCATCGGTAAATGGGGCCAGCTACCTCTCGGGCCCAAGGACTTCGGGTTCGACGATTACCTCCGGTTCTCCGGCAGCGGCGCGTACTGGAAATCGCAGGGCAGGAAAGGCGAGTCCGTGGAAATCAACGGCCGCCGCGTGCCCGTCGGAGACCACGAATACATTCCCGACCTGATGCACACGCATCTGGTCGATTTCATTACCCGGAATCGCGAGCGCCCGTTTTTCGTCTACTACTCCCTGTCGCACGTCCACACCGACATCCTGCCCACCCCCGACAGCGCCCCGGGCAGCACCACGCTCTATGCCGACAACATCGCCTACATGGACAAGCTGGTCGGGAAACTCGCGAATGAGTTGGACCGGCTCCGCTTGCGGGAACGCACGCTGATCGTGTTTTTCGGCGACAACGGCACCTCGGAGGGGAAAGCCGAAACATCCACCGTCGGTGGGCGAAGCCTCAACGGCGCCAAGGGTTCAATGCTGGAGGGAGGCAGCCGCGTACCTTTGGTGGTTAACTGGCCGGGCGTTGTGCCGGCCGGTCGGTTTTCGACCGACCTGATCGACTGCAGCGACTTCCTGCCCACCTTCGCGGAGCTAGCCGGAGCGCCCCTGCCGGCCGGCAAGGTCATCGACGGCCGGAGTTTCGCATCACAATTACGGGGGCGGAACGAGCCCGGCCGGGATTGGATTTTCATTCAACTCGCACGCCGTTGGTATGTCGCCGACCGGCACTGGAAACTCAACCAGGCCGGGGAGCTGTTCGATCTTTCCGATGCCCCCTTCACCGAGAAAGCCGTGGCCTCCTCCAACGCTTCACCCGCCGCCAGAGCGGCCCGTGTCCGGCTGCAGTCCGCGCTTGACCGGCTCAACCCGGCGGGAGGCATCCTCGACGACGGCGATGGCACCGGCCGGCATGCGAAACGGGAAGAGAACCGCGGGAAAGAAAAGACCCGAAAGAACTGAAGGAATTTTGAACATGAAAACAACCCGCCTACTCCCGTTGCTTCTCTGGGCAGCCGGCCTCACACCCTCGCACGCGGCCGAACGCCCCAATGTGCTCTTCATCGCGGTCGATGACCTTCGACCCGAGTTCGGCGCCTATGGCGCCAGCCACGTCAAAAGTCCGAACCTTGACCGGCTGGCCCGGTCCGGCGTCACCTTTCATCGCGCCTACTGCCAGCAGGCGGTGTGCTCCCCATCGCGCACCAGCGTCATGACCGGAGCGCGGCCCGACTCCACCAAGGTGTGGGATCTCGTGACCCACTTTCGCGACGCCATGCCCGGAGTCGTGACCCTCGGCCAACACTTCAAGAACAACGGCTATTTCGTCCAAGGGATGGGCAAAATTTATCATGGCGGCTTCGATGACGCCCCCACCTGGTCCGTTCCGTGGCAGTCACCCCGGGCCCAGACCTATGGGTTGCCCGATAACAACCGCTACGGCCGCCCGGCGCCGGATGCGAACGACGGCAAGTCAGGCTCGAAGAAGAAATCCTCCGACAAGAAGCTCAACTCCCGCGGCCCCGCTTTTGAGGGTGCGGACGTGCCCGACAACACTTTTCAGGACGGCCAAGTGGCCGACCTCGCGATCCGAACCCTTGGAGAGCTGAAGGCCAAGACCCAGCCGTTCTTCCTCGCGGTGGGCTTTGTAAAGCCGCACCTGCCGTTCGTGGCCCCTAAGAAGTACTGGGACCTCTACGACCCGGCGAAAATCCAGCTCGCGCCCAACAAGTTCCGTCCGAAGGACGCGCCGGACTACTCCATCCTGTCGGGAGGAGAGCTCCGGAACTACAAGGACATTCCCGAATCCTCTATTCCCGACGACCTCGCCCGCCAGTTGAAGCACGGCTATTACGCGGCCATCAGCTACATGGACGCTCAGCTGGGACGGGTCCTCGACGAGCTCGAGCGGCTCAAGCTGCGCGAGAACACCATCGTGGTCCTGTGGGGAGACCACGGCTGGAAACTCGGTGAGCACGACGCTTGGTGCAAACACAGCAACAGCGAGAATGACACCAACGGCGCGCTGCTGCTTTCGGCGCCCGGACTGAAGACGGCGGGAACCCACTCCCGGGCATTGGTGGAGTTCGTCGATATTTACCCCACGCTCGCCGACCTCGCGGGACTACCGCTGCCATCCCACCTCGAGGGAATCAGCTTCAAGCCCGTGCTCGAGAAACCGGACCGACCCTGGAAGCAGGCGGCCTTCAGCCAATATCCGCGATCCAGCGGCCGCTCCGGCGCGGGTCAGGTGATGGGTTATTCCCTGCGCACCGAACGGCACCGTTTCACGGTCTGGGTCGCGCGGAACGATCCCGCAAAGGTCGAAGCCACGGAGCTCTACGACCACGCCACCGATCCGCAGGAGAATCAAAACCTCGCGGGACGGCCCGAGCATGCCGCCCTGGTGGAAGGGCTGATGAAGCAATGGCGCGCCGGTTGGCGGGGAGCGACTCCCAAGTCCTGAGACCGGGGCGCCCGTTGCCCGGGCGACTCAACCACCGACGGCGTGCTTCAGCGCGTATTGCGCCTGATTGTGCTCGGCCACGATCGAAAGGTAATCACGACGCGCCCGGGCGAGTTCCTCCTCAGCCTGCAGGTCCTCCAGCACCGCGCTGACTCCAGTGTCACGGCGTTGACGCGACAACCGGGCCGTCTGATCCGCCGCCTCCAAGGCCTTGCGGGCCAACTCCACCTGGGTGGCCAAGGAGCGAGCCCGCACATGCTGCTCCACCACCTGCCGGCGGATTAGCTCGCGCACCCTTTCCTGCTCAAGGAATACCTGACGCTCCCGGGCGGCCGCTTCCCGTTGACGATTGGAATCAAAAAGGCCGCCGGGACCAACCCGCCAGCTGAGCCCGATGGCGTAATCACCACTATAGCCCCAGTCGCGGGTGACACCGGAACCGGACGGACCCCCGCCGAGACCGCCGAAACTTGCCTGCGCACCCACGGTCGGCACCAACGGGGCAACCTCGGATCCGCGGCGCAGCGTGCGAGCCGCCTCAAGGCGCCCGGCAGCTTCGTCGAGCTCCGGGCGAGCGGCCAGCGCCCTTGCCACGAGCGGGCCTGAGGATTCGCCGGCCTCCACCACGGTGACCGGCGCCAACTCGGCGTCAGCAGGAACCAGCTCGATCGCGGGATCTAAGCGCAGGATTTCCGCCAGACGGGCCGCCGCCATCCGCTGTTCGGCGCGCGCCCGGAAAACCGCGAGATTGGCGCGCTCCGCCGCCGCCTGCACCCGGGAAGCGTCGCCCTTGAATGTGAGACCGGCGGAGGTCGTGGCGCTGATCTCATCCGCGTGCCGTCCGGCGATCCGGGCCGACTCCTCGGCAACTGCAACCGCGGAACGCGTGCGCGCCAGCTCGAAATACGCAACCGCCGCGCGGAGCACAGCCTCCCGCTGGCGGCCGGCCAAGGCAGCCTCGGCCGCTTTCACCTGCTGACGAGCCGCGAGCTCCTGGAAGCGGGCCTCACCAAGGTCCACCTGGGCGTTCAGAGCAACGCCGGCGGCGAAGGACTGCTTGTCCGCATCGATGACCGGGCCGTTGACCGCCTGGATGTTGGCATCGTGACGGCGCCATACGATCGCGGGAGTGATCCACGGGAAATAGCGGGCTTTGGCCGCATCCCCCGAGGCCTTCGCCTCGGCGACTTTTTCCCGGGCGATTCCGACCTCGATATTATCGGCGCCCGCGAGACGGAGCGCAGTAGGCAAATCGATCGGGCCCGCAGGAGCCTGCGCGCGCGCCAGGCTGGCAACGGCCAGCAGACCCGCGTGGAGGAGGCGATGGCGCAGGAGGGTTTTCATTTCGCCTCCACGGCCGTGACCACCTGCCCCGGAGCGAGGGCAACCTTGCCCGGGATCAAAACCCGCGCTCCGGCCGGCAGACCGTCGAGGATTTCCACGTGGGTCCCGTCGTTGAAGCCAAACTTCACCGGAACGCGATTGGCCTTACCATCCGCCAGGAGGAAAAGGAATCCCGCGGCCTTCTCCCGCACCAGCGCCGCGGCCGGCACCAGAAGGGCGTCGCGGTGAAGCTCCACGCCGATGCGCGAACTGACGTACATCCCCGGGCGAAGCGTTCCGTCGGAATTCGGCAGGTCAGCCTCGACCAACAAGGTGCGGGTGCGCTCGTCGAGCGAACCGGCGTGCCGGTTGACTTGGCCGCGAATCATCCGACCGGGGAGCGCTTCGGATACCAGTACCACCGGTTGCCCGACCGCGACCCTCGCCGCCTCGGCTTCAGGCACCGGAACAACCGCGCGCACCACGGAGAAATCCGCGATCGAGACGATCGCCGCGGACAAGGGATTGGCACCCGCGGTGGCCGCGGGAACAAATGCCCCCGGATCCACATGCCGGCTGGTAATGACGCCCGCGAAAGGCGCCGTGATCCGGCCGTAGGCCAGCAAAGCGGCGTTCTGGCGCAGGGAGGCTTCGGCGACCGCCAACCGCGCGGTGGCGGCGTCCGCCGCCTGCGGAGTGATCAGATCCGGCGCCTTCGCTTGGGCGGCCTTCACGCGATCCACCTCGGCGCGGGCGACTCGCACCTCCGCCTCGTGGCGGGCGCGTTCGGCGGCAAGCTCCGGAAGATCCAGCTCAGCGAGCACCTGGCCGGCCTTCACCGCGTCGCCGCGGTCGACCGAAATGGTGCGCAGGTATCCCGCCACTTTGGCGTGAAGAGTAACCTGCTGATTAGCGCGCAAGGAGCCTGGAAGGGCAACGAAGCGGTGAATATCGCCCCGGCGGGGGCTGGTCACCTGTACTTCCGGAGCGGGCTGGGCCGCGGACAGGAACGAGGCGGAACTCAGGAGCGCGCCGCAAAGAAGGGCTCGGGAACAGAGCATGGCGGTAAAGGAGTCGGGGGTCAGTTGTTTCCGGTGCGGTTGAAATGGCTGCTAGCCGGATCTTCGGGATCGAGGGAGGCCGAGCCCACCTTGCGTCCCGTGAGCACAGCGAAGATCGGCGGGAGGAAGAATAACGTGGCGAACGTCGCAAAGAGCAGTCCACCCACCACCGCACGGCCGAGCGGAGCAGTCTGATCGCCCCCCTCTCCCAACCCGAGGGCAAGCGGAAGCATGCCGGCGATCATCGCGCAGCTGGTCATCAGAATGGGTCGTAGGCGCGTCCGGCCTCCCTCGATGGCGGCGCCGGCGGGATCAGCCGACGTCGCTCGCGCCTTTTCCGCAAACGTGACGAGCAGGATCGAATTCGCGACCGCTACGCCGACCGCCATAATGGCGCCCATCGCGGACTGGATGTTCAAGGTCGTGCCGGTGGCGACCAGCGCCACCACGACTCCCGCCAGCACGGCGGGAACCGTGGAGACGACGGCCACGGCGAGCCGCACCGATTGGAAATTGGCGATGAGCAGCAGAAGAATCACCACGATCGCGATCACGAGACCGGACCGGAAACCGGCGTTGAGTTGCTCCAGCGGCACGACCTGCCCGCGAAGGTCGATCCTCGTCTTGGCGTCCGGCGGAGGCCCGGCGGCCACGATGGCCGCGCGGATCGCGCGGGTGGCCGTTCCGAGATCGGAACCATGGATATTAGCCGTGATGCTGACCAACCGCGCCAGGTTATAGCGCTCGTAGGTGCCCACCGAAGTGCCGGTGGTGAACGATGCGATGTTCCGCAGCAGAACAGGCTGCCCTGTGCTGGAAGTGATGGGTACGTTCTGCAGGTCCTCGATCGAGTTCGTGCGCGCCTCCGGGATCTGCACCTGAACGTTTATGCTGATGCCGGATCCAGGGTCGGCCCAGTAGACGGGAACCGTGAAGCGGCTCGAGGTGGTCGCGGCCACGACGGATCGGGTGACATCGCTCATCTGCACACCCAGCAGACCGGCACGCTCACGGTCCACGTTTACGGCCACGCTCGGGTAATCGAGCGTTTGGGCGATTTGGACATCACGCAGGAACGGTATCCCGCGCAGCTTCTCAATGATGCGATCCGCGTGGGCCTTGCTAGCGGGCAACGCGGAGCCGCTCACCGCGATCTCGATCGGCGTGGGGGATCCGAAGCTCATGACCCGTGTGACGATATCCTGCGGCTCGAAGGAAATGCGCAGATCGGGCATCTCCTTGGCCAGGGCGGCACGCAGGCGCTCCTTCAGCGGCTCGATGCGGACGCCCGAGCCAGCCTTCAATTGCACCGCCAGCCAGCCCTCCTCCGGACCGCCGTTCCATAGATGGACGAGATTGACGGGAAAGCTCGAGTTATGAACGCCCACCATGCCTATCGAGATATCGACCCGGTCCGCGCCGCCGGCCTCCCGCTCGATCGTCCGCAGAAGGCGCGCTGACGCCGCCTCGGTTATCGCCACCTGAGTGCCGCTCGGCAGGCGGAAACGAATCGCGAACTGGCCGTTGTCGGCTTTCGGGAAAATCTCCGTGCCCAAGCGGGCGCCGACCACCCACACCACCACGACGCAAATTCCAAGATAGGCCACGGTCAGCGGCCAACGGGCGGCCACGAGTCCCCGCATGAGACCGGCGTAGGCGTTCTGCAGACGGGCGAAAGAGGAGGCATCGTGGACCGCCCCGCTCTGCCTGCGGAGAAACCACACCGAGAGAACCGGCACCAGGGTGCTGGACAGCAGATAGGATGCGACCATCGCGAAACCCACTGAAAGCGCCATGGGCACGAAGAGTGCCTTGGCCGCCCCTTCCATGAAGAAGGCCGGGATGAACACGCTGAGGATGCACAAAAGCGCGAGCAAACGGGGACCAGCGGTTTCCCGCGTGCCATCGAGCGCGGCCCGCGGGAGAGAAGCCCCGCGGGCGAGATGAGCGTGGATGTTCTCCACCGCCACCGTTGCTTCATCCACGAGAATTCCCACCGCTAGAGCAAGACCGCCCAGTGTCATCAGGTGGATCGACTGCCCGGATATCCAAAGCGCGAACACCGCGGCCAAAAGGGCGATCGGGATATTGATCACAACGATGGAGGCGCTCCGCCAGTCACGCAGGAATAACAGCACCATGATGCCGGTCAGAAGGGCGCCTAGGCCGCCCTCCTTCACCAGATCACGGATCGAACGTTCCACGACCGGAGATTGGTCAAAAACGTAGCTCACCTTGATATCCTCCGGCAGGATCTTCTGGAACTCGGGGATGTTCTCCTTCACGAGCCGCACCACCTCAAGGGTGGAGGCGTCGGCACGCTTGGTGACTGGCAGGTACACCGTGCGACGTCCGTTCGCCAAGGCATACGAGGTGGTAACATCCGCCGCATCCTCAATCGTGGCGACATCCCGCATGTAAACCGCGCCCTGCTCGGTCCGGCGGATCGGCGTCGCCTCCAAGTCCTTGGGATTCTTCACGATCGAGTTCATCTCCACGATCGGATACTTGTCCCCCAGGTTTAGGTTGCCCGAAGGGCTGATGGGATTCGACTCGGCAAGGGCTTTAACGATGTCGTCAGGCGACAAGCCGTAGGAACGCATACGGTCCGGGTTGACGTTGACGATGATGCCGCGGGAGCTTCCGCCAAACGGAGGAGGTGCCGAGACACCTGGGAGCGTGGCAAAGGCTGGGCGTACGCGATTGAGCGCCTGATCCTGCATTTCGCCCAACGTGCGATTGGGGTTGTCGCTCGAGAAGACGAGATAACCCACCGCCACGCTGCCCGCGTCGAAACGCATCACAAATGGTGCGACGGTGCCCGGTGGCATGAAGGCCCGGGACCGGTTCACCTGCGCAATCGTCTCCGACATCGCCTGCGACATGTCGGTCCCGGGGTGGAATTGGAGCTTCATGATGGAAGCGCCCTGAATGGACTTCGACTCCACGTGGGAAATCCCTGCGATGTAGAGGAAGTGGTACTCGTAGCGGTAGGTCAGGTAGCCCTCCATCTGGGCTGGATCCATACCGCCGTAAGGCTGCGCCACATAGATCGTGGGAATCCCGAGCGGCGGGAAGATGTCCCGTGACATCCGCTGGATCGCCAGGAAGGCGGCCAGGACGACGGCGATGACGGCGACAACGACGGTGAAAGGACGGCGCAAAGCGCCTTGCAGGAAATTCATGCCGGAGGGGAAGAAGACGGGGCGACGGCCTCAAAGACGAAAAAGCTTTTTCCCGTTGCGAGTTATTTCTCCGCTCCGGAGGTCTTCCGTTTCACTTGCGCCCTGCGACTGCCGGTTCGTTTTTTCGCGGTCAGCGCCAAAAAAAACGCCCGCTCTTGCGAGCGGGCGTTAAAAACCGAACGGAGCTAGGCTCGACATTCGATTTTTTGGCGGGAGGAAGGACAACGGTGACCGCCTTCCCTCTTTGATCAAGGGCTTTATTGCGCTTAATACGAAACGAGGCCGCGACGAATCGCGGCCTCGGGGAAATAGGCTCCAGAACTGGTTCTTAGCCGGCCGAAGCTTCGGCCGGCTTATCCTCATCGAGGGGTAGCTCGGCGCCGAACGGTAGCGTGATTTTGAGCTGCTTGTACCGCGGCAGGCCCGTGCCCGCAGGGATAAGGTGCCCCATGATCACGTTCTCCTTGAAACCACGCAGCAAGTCTACCTTGCCCAGAGTCGAGGCATCCGTGAGTACCCTTGTGGTCTCTTGGAAGGAAGCAGCTGAGATGAAGCTTTCCGTCTCAAGCGAGGCCTTGGTAATGCCCAGCAGGATCGGCTCGGCTTCGGCGGGCTTACCACCAGCCTCCTCGATGCGCCGGTTATTCGCGAGGAACGCCGAGCGATCAACCTGCTCGCCCCAGAAGTATTCGGAGTCACCCGGATCGGTAATCCGAACCTTACGGAGCATTTGCCGGATGATGATCTCGATATGCTTGTCGTTGATGGTCACACCCTGCAGGCGATACACCTCCTGAACCTGTGAAATCAGGAAGTCGTAGAGCGCGGAAGGCCCTAGGATTTCAAGGATCTCATGCGGGTCCGCCGCACCTTCCGTCAGGTGCTGGCCCTTGTGCACAACGTCGCCAGGCTGAACGATGATGTGCTTGCCGGTCGCGATGAGATGTTCCTCCTCTTGGGCGGTCTCCTCGTTCTTGACGACCAGCTTTCGCTTGCCGCGAACGGTGCCCTCGAACGAGACGATGCCATCAATCCGCGACATCTCGGCGGCGTCCTTTGGGCGACGAGCCTCGAAAAGCTCGGCGACGCGCGGAAGGCCTCCGGTGATATCCTTGGTCTTGGACGCCTGCCGGGGAGTCTTGGCTAGGAGTGCGCCAGGGGCGATCGTGTCGCCCTCGTTGACCGCGATCTGCGCCCCGACCGGGATGGAATAAGCCGCGAGGGCCTTGTTCTTCGAATCGCGAACCTCGATCTGCGGATTGAGATCCTCCTTGTGCTCGATGACCACCGTAGCGATTCGGCCCGACGATTCGTCGAGTTCACGCTTCACGGTGACTCCGGGGATCATGTCCTTGAAGTGCAGCGAGCCACCCTTTTCCGACAAAACCGGGATGTTGTAGGGGTCCCATTGCGCAAGCACGGCCCCCTTGTCGATCTTGCCGCCGTCGGCGACATGGAGGTACGAGCCCACCACGATATTGTAGACTTCTAGTTCCTTATCCTCGGCGTCGAGGACCTGTATGGTACCGGTCTTGTTAAGGACAATTGATCCTCCGTCAGCGGTTTCCACGAGGCGGAGCCCGCGGTATTTCACCCGGCCACTCGAGCGGACGCGGATCTCGGGGGTCTTGAAGCCGCCGGATGCGACGCCACCGATGTGGAAGGTACGCATGGTCAATTGCGTGCCAGGCTCGCCGATGGATTGCGCCGCAATGATACCGACGGAGTCGCCAATCTTCGCGACCTTGTTGGTCGCGGGGTTGATACCGTAGGACTTGGCGTCAATACCGCCCTTCGAGATGGAAGTGAGCGGCGACATGACCTTAACGCGCTCAATTCCGAGCTCGTCGATCCGCGCTGCGATTTCCTCAGAGATGAGCTCTCCGGAACCGACCAGCACCTCGGACGGGCTGATTGGATTCATCACGTCGTCACTGGAGAAGCGACCGATGATCCGCTCCTTGAGACCGACGATCTCATCGTCACCCTCGAAGATAGCCTTCTTCCAGACGCCGTCGCGGGAGCCGCAATCCTCCTCGGCGATGATGACGTCCATGGCTACGTCGCAAAGCTTGCGGGTTAGGTAGCCGGCATCCGCCGTCTTGAGTGCGGTGTCGGCCAGACCCTTGCGCGCGCCGTGGGTCGAGATGAAGTACTCGAGCACCGTAAGTCCTTCCCGGAACGAGGAGAGGATGGGACGCTCGATGATTTCGCCGGAGGGCTTGGCCATTAGCCCGCGGGTGCCGCAAAGCTGGCGGACCTGCTGCTTGTTACCACGCGCTCCGGAGTCCATCATGATGTACACCGGGTTCACCTCGGTGCGACCGTCATTGTTCTCCAGCTTGGAGAACACCTGCTTGGCGATCTGATCAGTGGCGCTTGTCCAGATATCGACCACCTTGTTGTAGCGCTCACCGTCCGTAATGATGCCTTTGTGGAACTGGGCCTCGACCTCCGCGATTTTTTTGCGCGAGTCGGAAACGATTTCCCGCTTGGAATCCGGGATAATCATGTCGTCGATTCCAATCGAGATACCCGCTTGGAACGCCGTCTGGAAACCAAGTTCCTTGAGGCGATCAAGAGTTTCCACGGTGGCGTGGTTACCCGAGATCTTGTAGGTGTTCAGAATCAGGTCACCGAGCTTGGCCTTCGGCACGGGGAAATTCACAAAACCCAGTTCACGGGGCCAGATCTCGTTGAAGATCACACGTCCCACAGTCGTCCGCAGCGTCTTCCGTTTCGCGTCGCCAAAAACGGTTTCGCGACCGTGATCAGGGTTGGGAATCTCCACCCAGTCGTGCATGCGAAGAGAACCATCCGATTTGACGTAGAGTACCTCTTGAAGACCGCTGAGCAACGGGACACGCTCGTTCTTCGTTGGCTTCCGGCGAGGCTCAATCGTGAGGTAATAGGCTCCCAGTACGATGTCCTGCGAAGGTGTGAGGATGGGCTTACCCGAGGAGGGCGAAAAGATGTTGGAAGTCGCCATCATCAGGAGCTTGCACTCCATGATCGCCTCGAGTGAGAGCGGAACGTGCACCGCCATTTGGTCGCCGTCAAAGTCAGCGTTGTAGGCGGTGCAAACCAGTGGGTGGATCCGAATCGCTTCTCCCTCGATGAGGACCGGCTCAAACGCCTGGATCGACAGACGGTGGAGCGTGGGCGCGCGGTTCAGGAGAACCGGATGTCCCTTCGTGACCTCTTCGAGGATATCCCATACCTCAGGAGACTTCTTCTCGATCATCTTGCGCGCACCGCGAACGGTGTGCACGAAGCCGAGTTCCTTGAGACGACGGATAATGAACGGTTCGAAAAGGACCAAGGCCATCTTCTTGGGAAGGCCGCACTGGTGAAGCTTGAGCTCCGGACCGATCACAATCACCGAGCGCCCCGAGTAGTCCACTCGCTTTCCGAGCAGATTTTGGCGGAACCGCCCCTGCTTGCCCTTGAGCATGTCGGAAAGCGACTTGAGCGGACGATTGCCCGCCCCGGTGACGGGACGGCCATGACGCCCGTTGTCAAAAAGCGCATCAACCGCCTCCTGCAGCATACGCTTCTCGTTATGAATGATGACGTCAGGCGTCTTCAGCTGCATCAGGTTCCGCAAGCGATTGTTGCGGTTGATGACGCGGCGGTAGAGGTCGTTGAGATCCGACGTAGCGAAGCGCCCGCCCTCGAGCGGAACGAGCGGACGTAGGTCCGGCGGAATGACTGGGAGCACCTCCAGTACCATCCACTCCGGGCGGCTGTTGGAATGGATGAAGCCCTGCACCACCTTGAGGCGCTTGGAGAGCTTCTTCTTGATCTGCTTGGATTTCGTGGCGCGCATCTGTTCCTGAAGCTCAGCCACGGTCGCCTCGAGGTCCGTCTTAACGAGAGCGTCGCGCACGGCCTCCGCACCCATCTTTGCTACGAAAGAGTCATCACCGTACTCGTCCAAAGCCTGCCGGTACTCAGTGTCGGTGAGAAGCTGACGCGGTTCGAGCGGGGTCTTACCCGGGTCGATCACCATATAGTTCTCATAGTAGATCACCCGTTCGAGGGAACGGGCGGTCATATCGAGCAGCAGTCCGAGGCGGCTGGGCATCGACTTGAGGAACCAAATGTGCGCCACCGGAACCGCGAGCTCGATATGCCCCATGCGCTCGCGACGGACGCGAGCGATCGTCACCTCGACGCCGCACCGATCGCAGACCACGTCCTTATACTTGATACGCTTATACTTTCCGCACGCGCACTCGTAGTCCCGCACCGGTCCGAAGATTTTCTGGCAGAAGAGACCACCCGGCTCGGGCTTGAATGTCCGATAGTTGATAGTCTCGGGATTCTTAACCTCACCCTTCGACCATTTGCGGATGGTGTCGGGCGAGGCGACGGTGATCGAAACGCAGTCGAACGCGCTCTCCTCTAGGCCTAGGGCTTCACGGGCCTGGTCGCGATTGGTACCGGCGGCGTCGTTGGGTTGAATCATGGTGATGTCTCCCTGGGTCGATTGTTGTGGGCGGGCCTTCAGGAGCCGAAGCTCAGGGCGTCGCGCTTCTGCAGCTTGATGTCCAGGCCGAGGGACTGGATTTCCTTGATGAGCACGTTAAAGGACTCCGGGGTGCCGGCCTGGAGGGTATTGTCACCCTTTACAAGTGATTCGTAGATCTTGGTACGTCCCTGCACGTCGTCCGACTTGACGGTGAGCAATTCCTGCAACGTATGGGCCGCGCCGTAGGCCTCGAGCGCCCACACTTCCATTTCGCCGAAGCGTTGTCCGCCGTACTGGGCCTTGCCACCCAAGGGTTGTTGGGTGACGAGGGAGTACGGACCGACCGCTCGGGCGTGGATCTTGTGTGAGACCAGGTGGTTCAGCTTCATCATATAGATGTAGCCTACAACGACCTCCTGATCGATCTTCTCGCCTGTGCGCCCGTCAAAGAGCGGGCTCTTTCCGGATGACGGTAATTTCGCCTCTTTGAGGTACTCACGGACCTTCTTTTCCGGAATTCCGTCGAAGACCGGAGTGGCTACCTTGATACCGAGGCGCTTGCACGCCCAGCCGAGGTGGGTCTCAAGGACCTGCCCCACGTTCATGCGCGAAGGCACGCCTAGGGGGTTTAGACAGATCTCAACCGGAGTGCCGTCCGGAAGGAATGGCATATCCTCCTCGGGAACGATCTTCGCGACCACGCCCTTGTTTCCGTGGCGCCCCGCCATCTTATCGCCGACCTCGAGCTTTTGCTTAGTGGCGACGTAAACCTTAACTTGTTTGATCGCGCCGTCGGCGGAGCCCTCACCTGCCTCGATGGAGGTGATCTTACGCTCACGGTCGCTCTCCAGCTCGTCGAATTTCGTCTGGTATGAACCAATGATCTCCATGATCTTGATTCTCACAGGGGACGGATCGATCTGCACGTGCTTGGATACAGCGGCCAGCTTGCGCAGGAGCGTTTTGGTGATCTTGCGGTTCGCAGGAATGATGATCTCACCCGACTCGCCGTTGATGACGTCCAACGGGATCTTCTCACCCAGGAGGATATTGGAGAGTGCCTCGGTCAGCGCCTCACGCAATTTATCCATCTGAGTCTTGTACTCCTCTTGGATCTGCTTGGCCTGCCGACGACGGTCCGAAGGAGAGAGTTTCTCCTCTTGGTTGTCGACCCGCGAGGAGACCTTCACATCCATGATGATTCCCGCCACACCCGAGGGGACAATCAGGGAGGTATCCTTAACATCGGCTGCCTTCTCGCCGAAGATCGCGCGCAGCAACTTCTCCTCGGGGGCGAGCTCCGTCTCTGATTTCGGGGTGATCTTGCCGACGAGGATGTCGCCCGGCTTTACCTCAGCTCCGATCCTGATGACGCCATTGTGATCGAGGTTTTTGAGCGCTTCCTCTCCGACGTTAGGGATGTCGCGCGTGATTTCCTCGGGCCCGAGCTTGGTGTCGCGGGCGGTTACCTCGAATTCCTGGATGTGAATGGAGGTGAAGATGTCCTCACGGAGTACCTTCTCGGAGATGAGGATCGCATCCTCGAAGTTGTAGCCGTTCCACGGCATGAACGCGACCAGCACATTACGACCGAGCGCCATCTCGCCGCGGTCGGTAGAAGGACCATCGGCGATGATTTGCCCAGCCTTGATCTTCTGTCCCTCGCGAACGATCGGCTTCTGGTTGAAGCAAGTACCAGCGTTCGAGCGCATGAACTTGCGCAACTCGTACACGTGCACGTGGTTTTTAGGGTCAGTGCGAACGTTACGCGGGAGTTCGCCGTCCTTCGTCACGACGATCCGCTTGGCGTCAACCGATGCCACCACACCGGCCTCCTCGGCGACGACCACGATCTTCGAGTCACGCGCGACGCGCTCTTCGATACCGGTTCCCACGAAAGGCGCCTCCGCTTGGAGCAGCGGCACGCCTTGCCGCTGCATGTTCGCGCCCATGAGAGCGCGATTGGCGTCGTCGTGCTCAAGAAACGGGATCATGCCCGCGGCGATCGAGATGACTTGCTTCGGCGAGACGTCCATCAAGTGGACGTCACCCGCTGGAACCTCGAGGAAGTTACCGTCCTGCCGCACCGTCACCTTACCAACGAAGTGGTTTTTCTCATCGATCTCGGCGTTAGCCTGAGCGATAACCTTCGCCTCCTCTTGGTCAGCGGTGAGATACTCGATCTTGTCCGTGACGCGTCCGTCCTTCACCACGCGATAAGGCGTTTCGATGAAGCCGAACTCGTTAACCCGGGCGTAAGTCGAGAGAGAGTTGATAAGACCGATGTTCGGACCCTCAGGGGTCTCGATCGGGCAAATGCGACCGTAGTGCGAAGGATGCACGTCGCGGACCTCGAAGCCGGCGCGTTCACGATTGAGACCGCCGGGCCCAAGCGCTGAAAGGCGCCGCTTATGCGTCACCTCGGCCAGCGGGTTAATCTGGTCCATGAACTGCGACAGCTGGGAACGGGCGAAGAAATCGCGGATGACCGTTGTCAGTGCCTTCGGGTTGATGAGCTTCTGCGGAGTGATCGAGTCGACGCTCTGGTCGTACATCGTCATGCGCTCTCGCACCAGACGCTCAGTGCGACTAAGCCCAACGCGACACTGGTTGGCCAGCAATTCTCCGACGGTACGGACACGTCGGGAGCCAAGGTGGTCGATATCGTCCACCACTCCAACGCCCCTCTTAAGGCGTACGAGATACTTGGTAGCAGCCACGATGTCCGAGCTCTCGAGAATGCGCTGCTCGAGATCTGCCTTAAGACCCAACTTCTGATTGACCTTGTAGCGGCCGACCCGCCCTAGGTCATACCGCTTCGGATCGAAGAACAACCGCTTGAGCAGTGCCTTGGCGTTGGCCGTGGTCGGTGGCTCACCGGGGCGCAAACGCTTGTAGATTTCCTTAAGCGCCTCCTCCTCGTTCCGTGTCGGGTCTTTCTTGAGCGCGCGGATGATCGCGCCTTCGTCGACCGACGTGTCGATCACACGGATGGTAGCGATATCATGCTTCTCGAAAGTCCGCACGATCGCCTTGGTCAGGGGCTCGAACGCTCGAGCAAGCACCACTCCCTTTTGGGCGTCGATGGCGTCCTCAACGAGGACCAGCGTCGACACGTTCTCCATGTCCAACGCTTTTGAAACGCGGAGTTCCTTGATCTCGTAAAACAGATTCAGGAGATCAATGTCGCTTGAGTACCCAATCGAGCGAAGTAGAGTGGTGATCAGGAATTTCCGGCGGCGGCGCCGACGATCCAGATAGACGTAGAGCAGATCGTTGTTGTCGAACTGCACCTCCAGCCAGGTGCCACGATCCGGAATGATGCGGAAAGAATGCAGGGGCTTGCCGTTGGGATGCGGGGTGACCTCAAAGGCAATACCCGGGGATCGGTGGAGCTGCGATACCACCACCCGCTCCGCCCCGTTGATGATGAATGAACCGCGGTCCGTCACCATCGGGATTTCACCCATGAAAATATCCTCGTCCTTGATGAAGTCCTCCTCGCGCAGACGAAGCTTCACGTAAAGAGGTACCGAGTAGGTGATGCCCTCTCTTAGACACTCAAGTTCCGAGTGCTTAGGCTCGCCCAAACTGTAGGAGACGTACTCGAGGGTCAGACGCTCATCGTAGGAAAGAATTGGGAACACCTCCCGGAATACCGCCTCTAGACCTTGTGGCTTGCGCTGCTTCTCAGGGATGCCCTTCTGCAAGAAGTCGAGGTACGACGTGATCTGGATCTCGATCAGATTCGGCGGCTGAATGACTTCGCGGAGCTTTCCGAAGTTTACGCGTTCGGTGTGGTTGCGGTCGGCCATGAGATTTACCCGGAAGGGTTAGGAGGCGTAAGGGGCCGCGCGAAACCCGAAGGTGCACGCGGCAGCTGATGTGAACGGACGCGGAAAAGGGACAGAGCGGGCCGCGCGTTGGCGCGGCCCGTCCAGATCAAAACGCATTTGTGCGAACAGAGTCGCCAAGCGTCGGCGGGACTTACTTGAGCTCGATCTTGGCGCCAGCGGCCTCGAGCTTCTTTTTGATGTCCTCGGCCTCGGCCTTGGGAACATTCTCTTTGACGTTCTTCGGCGCGCCCTCGACCAAGTCCTTGGCCTCCTTGAGACCGAGGCCGGTGATTGCGCGCACTTCCTTGATGACGCCGATCTTGTTCGCGCCCGCGTCCTTGAGAACGACGGTGAACTCGGTCTGCGCCTCGGCGGCCGGGGCGGCGCCCGCAGCGGCACCGCCAGCGGGGGCGGCGGCGACAGCAGCGGCGGCGGAGACGCCCCACTTGCCCTCAAGGTCCTTGACCAAAGCGGCGAGTTCCAAAACCGACTGGCTCGAAAGCCACTCGATGACTTGTTCCTTTGTGATGTTGCTCATGGTGTCTTTCTCCTCGGATCCGATAGCGGTTTCAGGAATGAAACTCGTTTAAGAGACGAATCCCCTAGCGGTTCCGAATGGATTTGTTTTCCGCCGATCCGCGGCTAAAGCCGAAGTTCGGCAAAATTTTCTTAGTGGTTGGCTTCAAGCCGCCGGGGCGGCCGGCAACTCCTTCTTGACCTTGGCGTCGAGCACGCGGACGAAGGCCGCGGCGTTCTGAGTTAGGAGACCAAGCAGCTGCGAGCGAAGCGCCTCAAAGGACGGCAAGTCGGCAATCTTGGAAAGATCGGCCGCGCTGATCAACTTACGGTCGAGTACGCCCACTTTGATCTCAAGCTTCTGCTTCTCATCGAAGAATTTCTTCAGAACCTTGGCGACTCCAGCGGAGTTTTTACCGCCCACAACGATAGCTGTAGGACCGGCGAGTGAAGCGTCGATCTCGGGAAGGCCGAGGGCCTTGGCAGCCACGCGCAGCGAGCTGTTCTTGACGACATGGAACTCCGCCTTTTCGACGGCCAGTCGCTTCCGGAGTTCCGCGGTGTCGGCAACGGTCACCTTGGAAAAGTTGGCGAGAATGACGTAGTCGGACTTGCGAAGGTGCGACTCGACCTCGGCGATCAGGTATTGTTTTTCGGCTCTCATGGTCGGTGCCCTCAGTACTTGCTGAACTCGGTTGAGGCGATCTTGACCCCCGGGCTCATGCTCGAGGACAAAGTCACGCTCTTGATGAACTGGCCGCCCTTGAAGGTGGACGGCTTGGAACGGCCCACGGCCTCAAGAACCGTGAATGCGTTTTCGAGGATCTGGGCGGAGGCAAACGAGCGCTTGCCCACGCCGACGCCAATATTGGCGGTCTTGTCCATCTTGAACTCAACCCGGCCGGCCTTCACGGCCTTGATGCCTCCAACGATGTCGTCAGTCACCGTGCCTGCCTTCGGGTTGGGCATGAGACCCTTGGGGCCTAGGACCCGAGCGAGGGTGCGGACCTGCTTCATCGCCTCAGTGGTCGCTATGGCTACATCGAAATCAAGCCAACCCTCGTTCACCTTCTGCATCATGTCCTGGAGTCCCGCGAAATCGGCACCCGCGGCCAAGGCCTTTGGCGCATCGTCGGTGAAGACGAGGACGCGTACCTTTTTGCCGGAGCCGTTTGGCAGCGGTGTCGTTCCGCGGACGTTTTGCTCGCCGGAGGCGGCATCAACGCCGAGGCGGAAGGAAAGCTCGATTGTCTCGTCGAACTTAGCCTTCGGGAACTTGCTAAGGATCTCGACCGCTTCCTTGAGCGGATAGTCCTTGGCGAGGTCGGCGACCTCCAGGCCGCCGTTGTATCTTTTGCTATGCTTCTTGGCCATGTTTTCTCCTTGCGGTGCGAACGTCCAGAGGACTCCCGCGGGATGTTTGCGTGGAGCGTCGCGGAACAGCCGGCCGGAGCCGGATTCCCCGCAACGCAGAAAATCAATCCACCACCTCGATGCCCATGTTACGGGCAGTGCCGGCAATAACCTTGATGCCCGCCTCGGGCGTGGTGGCGTTCATGTCGCTCTTCTTGATATTATAGATTTCAAGAAGCTGCTTTTTCGTGACCTTGCCCACCTTGTCCTGATTCGGCTTGGCCGAACCACTAGCGATGTTCGCCGCCTTTTTGAGGAGGACAGAAGCGGGCGGCGACTTAAGGATGAAGGTGAAGCTCTTGTCACTGAAAACCGTGATGACCACGGGGAGGATCATCCCGTTCTGGTCCTTGGTGCGGGCGTTGAACTCCTTGCAGAACGCCATGATATTAACGCCTTGGGCGCCCAGCGCAGGACCAACCGGAGGCGCGGGATTAGCGGCGCCGGCCGGCAATTGGAGTCGGATGTATCCTTGGATCTTCTTGGCCATGATTAAAGAGAGGAACGGGGTCTAAAAAATAGGGGATCCGGCGACTTACTCGGTAAGGCGTTGTACTTGCCAGTACTCAAGCTCCACCGGGGTGAAGCGCCCGAAAATGGACACGGAAACCTTCAACTTGCCGCGCTCGGGGTCGATTTCGTCAATCCGCCCGGTGAGGGAGGCGAATGCCCCATCGGTGATCTTAACTTCTTCGCCCACGGCATACTGAACCTTGGGAACCTCCTTGCCGCTGGCGGCTTCGATCCTCGCGTAGATTTCATCAACCTCGCCCTGCCGCAGAGCTGCCGGGCGATCTCCGCCCACGAAGCCAATCACCCCGGTTGTTTCCTTAACGAAGTACCAGGGTTTGTTGATGAGTTTCCCGTCGTCTCCGAACAGCTTGGCTTGGATGAAAACGTATCCGGGGTAGAGCTTGCGAACTTTGGTCGACTTCTTCCCGCCCTTAACTTCGGAAACAACTTCCGTCGGAAGGAGCACCTCGAAGATGAAGTCGTCGAGTTCCTCGGCCTTTTTGAACTTCTCGATGTACAGCTTAACCTTCGACTCCTGCCCGGAAAGGGTGTGGAGAGCGAACCACTGGGCGCCGGCGGGAGCGGTCGTTGGAGCAGGCATGAGAAGGTGCGCCCGTGATTAGCTGACGAGGTCGGTGAAGAGCACAACGACTTGGGTCAGCGAGAAATCACTGATGCTCGTGAAGATGCCCATGATGAGCACGGCGACGATCACAACAATAGTCGAATCGCGCAGCTCAGTCTTGGTCGGCCAAGTCGCCTTCTGGAGTTCCCCGACCATCTCCCCAAGGAAGATGCGAGTGCTACGGAAAGGGTTTTTCATGATTTTTGCTGGCAGGCGCGGAGGGAATCGAACCCCCAACCAACGGTTTTGGAGACCGCTACTCTACCGATTGAGCTACGCGCCTGAGATGCTCCCTTAGACGACGCAGCCGAGACCCCTTGAGGAGGCCTCGGCGAGGCGCCGTCGACGGTTGCAGCGACAGTTATTCGGTGATCTCCGTGATACGACCAGCCCCGATGGTACGCCCACCCTCGCGGATGGCGAACTTCTGGAGCTTCTCCATGGCGATCGGAACGATTAGCTCGATGTCCACAGCGATGTTGTCGCCGGGCATAATCATCTCCACGCCCTTGGGCAGGTTGACGACGCCCGTGACATCGGTGGTGCGGAAGTAGAACTGCGGACGATAGCCGTTGAAGAACGGTGTGTGGCGACCGCCCTCATCTTTCGAGAGGACGTAGATCTCCGCCTTGCCCTTCTTGTGGGGAGTGATCGACTTCGGAGCAGCAATGACCTGACCGCGCTCGATGCCGTCCTTGTCGATGCCACGCAGAAGGATACCGACATTGTCACCAGCCTGGCCGCTATCGAGGAGCTTGCGGAACATTTCGATGCCAGTGACAACCGTGGTGGTTGTATCACGCAGGCCGACGATCTCAACGGTATCGTTCAGCTTGACGACACCGCGCTCGATGCGGCCCGTGGCGACGGTACCGCGTCCGGTGATGGAGAAAACATCCTCGACGGACATCAGGAACGGCTTGTCCATCTCGCGCACCGGCTCCGGAATCTCGGAGTCGATGGCGTTCATCAGATCGGAGATCGCCTTCTCACCCTCGGGCTTTCCCTCGAGTCCCGCGGTCGCCGAACCACGGATGATCTTGGCGTTCTTGCCATCGAATTGATACTTTGTGAGCAGGTCACGAATTTCCTCCTCGACGAGCTCGAGGAGATCGGGGTCATCGATGAGGTCGACCTTGTTCAGGAAGACAACGATCTTAGGAACGCCCACCTGACGAGCGAGGAGGATGTGCTCGCGAGTCTGGGGCATCGGGCCGTCAGCCGCTGAGACGACGAGGATCGCGCCGTCCATCTGGGCGGCGCCAGTGATCATGTTTTTGACGAAGTCGGCGTGGCCCGGGCAATCAACGTGCGCGTAGTGGCGCTTGTCCGACTCGTATTCGACGTGCGCGACGGAGATCGTGACGATCTTCGACGCGTCGCGGACCGTACCACCCTTGGCGATATCGGCATAAGACTTCATCTCGGCGAGGCCCTTGCGGGACTGGCACGCGAGGATGGAGGTCGTCAACGTGGTCTTGCCGTGGTCGACGTGGCCGATGGTGCCGACGTTCACGTGCGGTTTCTTGCGTTCGAATGCTGCTTTAGCCATGGGAGACGGTTGTTTGGGTGATGAAGGAAGGGATGACCTCTGGTTTAACGTCGCAGAAGCCTGATTCGACGTGCTTTCTGACCCTGGAGCCCAGAAACGGACTTGAACCGTCGACCTCCCCCTTACCAAGGGGGTGCTCTACCAACTGAGCTATCTGGGCGGAAAGAGAGAGTGCCAAAAAACGAAAAGAGCTGAAAAACGTGCGAGCCGGCTCCGGCACCGTCAACAGCAAATTCACACGAATTTACGAAATTCATCACGGTCCGACCACGAGACGAAAAAAACCAGGAGGCAAACGTTCGCCCACGCGGAAAACCTGCGCCAGAATTCGCTTAAAATGGGCATCAACATCCTCGACCGTAGAGCTGTTGACCAGAACCAGCGGCGAAGCCAAGCCCGCCGCGTCAACCGCCGCAAAAAGCTCCAGCGGTTCCCAATCCTTGCTCCCGGTGGGAGCCAAGCCGGGGGCAAGAGCCTCCGCCAGCACCACGGCGCCGGAAGCGGCGGAAAACACCTGCAAATAACCGCCTCGTGGCAGGAGCGGCTGCACGCCCCTTTGTCCGCGACCCAAGCCCACCACCCCGACCTCGGCTTGGCTCGGAGCCAAGGCATCCAGACCCGAGGCATCACCGGCCGGCCTGCTGTTGAGCACGGCCACCGGAGGCAGTTCGCGCAGGATGGCCGCATCGCTTTCACCCGGTTCATCAGCCGCACGATCGAGGTCGAAGAGCGTGCGACCGGCCTCGCGCCTCGGGTCTGTCGGCGTGGCGTTGAGACGCGTAGGCAGGAAAAGCGGACGAGGATCCCGCAGGACCGCTTCATCCTGCAGCAGGCTGTCCCCCATCCCAGGGCGCGCGATCTGCACCACGACCTGACCGGCTACGGCGGTCGAAGGCGGAGCAGAGGGAGGAAAGCGCAGCAGGGCCGCCGCCCCCGCGACCAGAGCCATGGCCGATGCGCCGGAAAAAAGCCAAACCCATCGCTCGGAACGCGGCATGGCTTAGGGTGCACCGGACCGGCCGCGATCCGTGCCCAGGCCGGGATCGCCCACCGCCCACACCAACTCGAAGCCGGCCGCGGTTGCCGCCGCCGCGACGTCAGCTAGAACAAAAACGGGGACCTCCGCGCCCGCGCGCACCAATAGCCGCGGGCCGGCAGTGCGCGCCGCCTGGGACTTCAGCCATCGCCCCAGGTCATCGATCCCGGTCAAACCGTCGGGCGTGAAGACCTGTCCGGAGTTTATGACGGAGATGACGTGGGAAGTCGGCCGTGCGGATCCCGATGAGCCCGCGACCTGCGGCAGACGGAAATCCACCCCGAGACCTGGGGCCAGCACGAAGCGGGAACCAAATAACGAGAAGAAGAGCACCAGGAGCCCGACGTTCACCACGAAGAGCCAGTCGAGCCCGCGCGGAGGCGGACGCAGGCGGGAGGCGAGATCGAGGGGCCGGGTGATCATCTCAGGAGCCCCCGGAGCCCGCTCGGTATTCGGTGATAAGATACTTCATGATCTCGTTGCCGGACCACTCCACATCACGGACGATCGCGCGGACCCGGGCGGAAAGGAAGTGGTGCGCGAGATGCGCGGGGATGGCGAGGAGCAAGCCGCCGGCGGTGGCCGCGAGGGCCTGCCACATGCCCCGGGAAAGCGCCGAGGCCATGGCGTAATTCCCGCCCTGCTCGAACGCCGCAAAGGTGGCGATCATGCCGAGTACCGTCCCCAGGATGCCGACGAGCGGCGCCACCTGCGCGATCACGGCGAGGGCTCCGATCCGCCGCTCCAGCACGGGGATCTCGTTGAGGGCGGCCTCCTGTACCTGCAGCCGCATGCGTTCCTCCGTGGCATCGGCGTTGAGCAGCGCCGCCTTCACCACCGAAGCCACGGGGCCAGGCGTCTCCTCGCAGACCGTCAACGCCTCGACGAGGCGCCGCCGCGCGAGGATGTTCCTTATGCCGTCGATGAACGCCTCCGCGCGGATCTGCCCGCGGTGCAGGAAAAGGGCGCGCTCGATGAAGATCGTGAAGAGGAGGAGCGCGAGCGCCCCAAGGACCCACATCATGGGTCCACCCCGGGCAAGGAGACTCAGTTCATTTCCGGACATGGCGGCAGGGTTTGGGCGGCGGCGGGCGCGGGCAATTTCATTTCCCCAGCGCCGGGCCTCCGAGCTGGGCAAGACGGGTGCGCGCGACCGATTCCCCGACAGGGAGACGCTTGTCGAGCAGCAGCCGGTAGGCTTCGCGAGCCTCGTCGAGACGCCCGAGTTTTTCCAGCAGGTCGCCCAGGTCGCGCAGGGTGCGGGCGAGAAAATAGGGACGCTTCGCATCCGATTCGAACGGGCGCGCCTCCTCCCGCAGGAAGGGGGTCACCACGTCGCGCGACCAGACCACGATCGCCTCCTCGGCCCGACCCCGACGCGCGAGGAGCAGACCGAGGTTGTAGCCCGCCTCGACCCGGACGTCGCGGGGAGCGTCGACCCGGTCGCGCAATTGCTCGTAGATCAACTGCGCGCTGTCGGCGTACGAACGGCCGGCCGGCGCTGTGCCCGCCGCCGCGGCCCGGGCCGAATACGTGGCGGCCAGCGCCAACTGCGCCATCACGACGTCGGGGCGTCGCGGATAGCGATTGATCAGATCCTCATAGGCACGGCCAGCCGCATCGAAGTCATTGAGTTTGCGGAAGATATCCCCCTGACGGAGGCGGGCCGCGAAAACCAGATCGGCTTGACCGTTGGCCGCCGGATGCCCGACCAGTTCCTCCAGCCGTTTGTTGGCCTCCTGCAGGTTCTCCGGCCGGCCGAGGCGCTCCGCCAGGGAGGCGAGCCGGAAAAGCGCGAAAGGCACGTATTCATTATTCCGGTACTCCCCCTGATCCGTGAGGGCGATCAGTGCGTTGCGCGCCTTGTCGATCTGCTCCCGCCCCGCGTATTGCTCCGACTCGATCAGGTAGGACGAGGCGGCGGCATCGCTCCGGGGGAATTCTCCGCGCAGCCGCTTCAGCGTTTCGAGCGCGGCGTCCTCGCGGCCCAGCGCGAACTCCGCCCGCGCCCGCAACAAGGTCGAGGTGCCCGCGATGTCGGAGCGCAGGGCCGGGTCCCCGGGCAGGGGCGTCGCCACGAGTTGTTCCACCAGACCCAGCGTGCGTTCCAGGTCGCCCGTCTCGAAAGACAAACGCGCCTGCAGCCAAGCCATCCGCACCCGTAATTCCGGCCGGACGGCACCCGCCCCAGCGGCGTTGGCACCCGCTTCAAGCAGCCGGTTCACGCGCCCGTAGGCCTCACGCAGGCCATCCGCGCCCTGCACCTGGAGCGAGCGTGCGAGCGCCCACTCCGCCTGCCAGCGACTCGCCGGATCGAACGCGCTCTCCCGCGCGTACTCGTCCAAAACCCCGCCCGCCTCCGGTGAGCCCGCCCGGATTTCGGACAATATCCGCTGCAGCATCAGCGCCCCCACCCGGGAAGCGGCGATTTCCCCCGCCGCTTCCCGAAGAACGGCCGCGTAAGCGTCGGCGGCGCTCCGAAAATCACCCCGGTCTCCCCCGGCCAAACCTGCACGGTACCACGATTCCGCCTCCATCACGCCCAGCTGGGACTGCAGCCGCCGACCCGCCGTCGCGTTCGAAGCAACCCCGGCGACTCCGCGGAGCTCGGACCGGGTGCGCTGGCAGAAATCCGCGGCCAAACGGAAACGGCGTTGCTCCCAAGCGGACTGGGCCAGCACCGCGAGGGCGTGGGCCCGGAGCGGAGAGAGCGCGTACTGCCGGAGCAGGCCGTTCGCATCCTCCTCCGCCTGCGCGTAGTCCTTTTCCGCCAACGCCACTTGGGCCCGGAGGAATAGCAGCGCTTCCTTGACGGGATGATCGGGCTGCCGGCCGATGAGGCGGCCCAACAGGGAACGGAAATGCGCCCGCTCGGGCTCGGCGGCCGACTCCCCGGCGAGGATCTGTAACGCCTGCCGTTGCATGACCGGATCCGATCCGGTCTCCAGCAATTGACCGAGCGCGTTGCGCCCCGCGCCGTTGCGCGAGCGGTCCCCGATGATGCCGAGCACCAGCCGCAGCTTGTCCCACCACACCCTCTCTTGGGCGGGCAGGCCGACCAGCACTCCCTGGAGAAACGAGACCGCCTGCCCCTTCTGTCCGAGCGCATCGAGGGAAACGGCGTAATTCTGCGCGAAACCGTAGCCGACCGGCGTGCCTTGGTATCGCTCGTAGTTGTCGCGCGCCCCCTTGAGGTCGGACTCCCTCGGGGCGCTCATGCGCAGACGCAGGACCTCGGCACCCAAGGCGAACCGCGCGCGCGCGAGGTCGGAACGCGCCGCCGCCTCCGCCTTGGCGTAGAGCTCCCTCGCCCGCGTCAGGTCGCTCCCCTGGGCCACCTGCAACTCGGCCTGAAGGAAGAAAAGCCACGGAAGATCATCCGCCGGTAAATCCGCCTCCCGCAGCGCCGCGAGTTCCGCCCGGACCCGGTCGAAAGCGCGCCGCTGGTTCGCGAGCAAGCCGCCGCGCAATCGCCAGGCCGCGGAACGCGGCTCCGGCTGCTCGCCCATCGCCTTTTCGGCCTCGTCGAGCCGTCCCGCGTCAAGCAGCGCCGAAACCAGCGCGAGGGAGATCGCGCCACGGTCGGCGGCCCCGCCGGCCAGTACACGGCGGTAAAGGTCCGCCGCGACGCCGGGCAGGCCGAGGTCGTGGGTGCGCCGGGCGGCGATCAGGTTCGCCGCCTCTTCGCCCGCCGTGCTCCCCGCTGCCGCGGCGGCCCGCAGCGGGGCAGGCGGGTTCAGAGGTTCCTGCGCGAACGCGGGGAGACCGAGCAACGCGGCCGGCAACCACAAGCGGCGGAATCCCCGGGGAAATCTCACGCGCGTCACGTTGCGCGCCGCCGGCGAACAATCAACCGCGATGTCTTCCACCGCGGCCCCGCCGACCAAGGACCGCGCACGGTCTCGCAAGACGCGCGGAGCACAGGTTGCCGGCTTACCCTAGACTCCGCCCCGACCGCCGGCCCGCCCTCACGCTCCAACCTGCCGCCCACCAACCATGAAAGAGCCCGCCGCACCTGACCTCAGAAACCTCGCCATTCTCGGCCACGCTTCCGCCGGGAAAACAATGCTGTGCGAGGCGATGCTCGCCTGCGCCGGCCGCCTCGGCCGCATGGGCTCCATCGCCCACGGCACGACCGTCTCCGACTACCACGCCAGCGAGCGGGAGCACCTCATCTCGGTGCACTGCTCGCTGCTCCACGCGGAGTGGCTCGGAAGGAAACTAAACCTGCTGGATTGCCCGGGCTACAACGACTTCCTCGCGGAGGGCCTCGGGGCCATGCGCGTGTGCGACTCCGCCCTCATCGTCATCAACGCCGCACACGGCTTGGGCATCGGCACCGACGCCGCCTGGAGTTACTGCACGCACTTCGGTCTGCCGAAGGCCATCGTGGTGAACGCCCTCGACAAGGCGCAGGTCGACTTCGAGGCCGTCCTCGCCGACGCCCGCGCGCATTTCGGCCGGAACGTGTTTCCCTTCGCGATCCCGCTGGATTCCGGCCCTGGCTTCCACCGGGTGCTGGATGTCATGCGTAACCGGGTGACGGTCTACGCGAGCGGCGGCGCGGGAAAGCACACCGAGGAGCCCGCCGGCGAGCTATCCGCGCGCGTGCAGGCGCTGCATCGCGAACTGATCGAGTACGTCGCGGAATCGGACGACGGCCTGCTGGAGCGCTTTTTCGCGAACGGTCTGCTGGCGGAGGATGAACTGCGCGCCGGCTTGCACCAGGCGATCCAGCGCCAGGTGATCGTACCCCTGTTCGCCGTCTCGGCGGAGACCAACGTGGGCGTCGCGCGCCTGCTAGACTTCGTCGCGAAGTACGGTTCCTCGCCGCTGGACCGCGCCGAAGTTCCGGCCCGCGACGCCGGCGGCCTCCCGGGAATCGTGCGGCTCGATCAACCGGAGCCCGTGGTATTTGTCTTCAAGACAATGAACGAGCCCGGCGTGGGCGAGCTGTCGCTGTTCCGCGTCTTCGCCGGCTCCGTCGGCTCCGGGGATGAGCTCGTCAACACCTCCCGCGGCGGCACCGAGCGACTCAGTCAGATCTACCTGCTGAACGGCCGCGAGCGCACTCCAGTCGCCCGGCTCGCGGCCGGCGACCTCGGTGCGGTCGTGAAACTGCGCAACACCCACACCGGCGACACTCTGTGCAGCCCGCGCTTCCGGGTAAGCCTGCCAAAGGTCGAGTACCCCACGCCCAACCTCCACACGGCGTTGCGGCTACGTTCGAAGGGCGAAGAGGACAAACTCGCGGTTGGTCTCGCGAAGCTGCACCTCGAGGACCCGACCTTTCATCACCGTGTCGACGACGAGCTGCACCAGACGATCGCCTCCGGCCAGGGAGAATTGCACCTGCAGGTGATCGTGGAGCGATTGGCGCGTCGCTTCAATGTGGAGGTATCGCTCGAGGAACCGGCCATCGCCTACCGCGAGACCGTGCGCGGCCGCGCGGAATCCCGTTATCGGCACCGGAAGCAGACGGGCGGCGCCGGCCAATTCGCGGAGGTGTGGATGCGCATCGAGCCCGGCCCGCGCGACCAAGGGATCGAGTTCACCGAGTCCCTCGCCGGCAACAATGTCGACCGCGTCTTCGTGCCCTCGGTGGAAAAAGGGGTCGCGACCGCCTGCCGGGAGGGCGTTCTCGCCGGGTACCGCGTGACCGACGTAAAGGTGGATTTTTTCGACGGCAAGATGCACCCGGTCGACTCCAAGGATATCGCCTTCCAAGTGGCCGCTTACCACGCCTTCAAGGAGTGCTTCCTCGCCGCGTCCCCCGTCCTCCTGGAACCCGTGCACGCGGTGAGCGTCACCACTCCCGAGGACTGCGTAGGCACGGTGCTGGGCGATTTGTCGGCCCGGCGCGGTCAGGTGATCGGGGTGGAGGTCGAGGGTCGTTTCCGTGTCGTCCGTGCGCACGTGCCGCTGAAGGAACTCCACCGCTACGGCAACACGGTGCGAGCGCTCACGGGCGGCCGTGGGCGCCACGCGGAGCAGTTCGACCATTACGCGGAACTGCCCGCCGAGGCGGCTCAGCGCATCACCGCCGAACGGGCCAAACGCAACGGCGCGGAAACCGCGAAGTGATCCCCAGGCCGGTGAAACCCAAGCCAGCCATGAACCCTTGGAAGATCGAGGTCACAGGGCCGCACAGCGGTGAAATCGGCGAAGCGATCCTCCGCGAGGACCACGGCTTCGCCAGGGAGGAATACACGCACGAAGCCGGCCATCGGATGGAGGTCGCGGTGCACCACATCCAGGATTCGCAATGGCACATCTTCACGGACCTCGACTCGGGGCACCGTATCAAGATGCCGCCGGGAAAGTTCCGACGCCTCCGACGGAGAGCAGACATGAAAAAGCCCGGCCGCGCGGACCGGGCGTGAGCTGGCGGGAAAGAAATCCCTTAGACGAGGTCGGTCTCGCCCGGATTCGGGATCTTCGGGAAGAACCCGGGGCCGGGCCGACACTCCTTCGGAAAGATGTCGAGCTTGGAACCCTCCATCAGCCATTTCCACGACACCTCGCGGCCCGTGTAGGCGGAGATGCGGCCGCCGATCGCGGTCAGCGTGCTGATCGCGACCTGCTCGCCCTCGTTGAGCGGCTGGTTGCGGCGGATGCTCTCGATCAGATGCGTGTGCTCCATGACGTACGGGTCGGGCGTCGGGCCCGCGTAGTTGAACGGCTTCGCGCCCTTGATGGTGGCGACCCCGGACTGGGTGAGGTCGGCGTAGCCCTTTGACCCCACGATGCGCTCGGCGATGCGAGGGGTGGATTTGGGCGTGTGCCGGCACATGCTCATCACGCGCACGCCGTTGGCGTATTCCATCTCGACGGCGAAATGGTCCCAGATGTTGCCCGGGATGTTACCGCGGGACTGGCGGCCGCCCATGCCGGTGAATTTCACCGGAGGGCCGTTGAAGGCCCAGTTCATGACGTCGATGTTGTGGATGTGCTGCTCGACGATGTGATCGCCGCAGATCCAGTCCCAGTGGTACCAGTTCCAGCATTGCCACTCGAAGTCCGACACATTTGCGAGCCAAGGAGTCTTCGGGTCGTCCTTCTGCCGGAACCAGATCCCGCCGCCATTCCAGTAGCACTGGCCGCCCACGAGCTCGCCCATCTCGCCGTCGTGGATGCGCTTGATGGTATCGACATAGCTCTGCTGGTGCCGGCGCTGGGTTCCAGCCACGACGGCCACGCCCATCGCCTTGGATTTGCGCGCGGCCTCGATGAACCGACGGCAGCCGACCGGGTCAACCGCCACCGGCTTCTCGGTGAAGATGTGAATGCGGCGCGAGGCGGTGTTGGCGTTGACCGCGGCCTCGAAATGGACCGGCCGGAAACCCGGAGGGGCCGCCAGTATCACCATATCGATGTCGGCCGCGAGGACCTTCTCGTAGTTATCAAAGCCCCAGAATTTCTGGACCTTGGTCAGGTTGAGCTTCTTCTGCGCGGCGTTGACCTGGTTCTCGAACAAATCGCCGAGCGCGACGATCTCGACGCCGGGGGCCGAATCGAGGCAGTTCTTCGCGGCGCCGGTGCCGCGGCCGCCGCAGCCGATCACACCTACGCGGATGCGGTCGGAACCGCTGTTGGCGCCGAGCGCGCGAGGGGCGGACATGCCCGCCAGGGCGGCGGCGCCGGTGCCGGCGGCCGAGAGTTTCACGAAGTCGCGACGCGACAGATCAGGTTGAGGGGGCGTTTTCATGGGGAGGCTGGGGGCTGGGTTAAATTGCTGGCGGAAAGCTCTGGAGACGCGCGCTAGGATTTCGGCGTTTCATTCCAATAAATCACCACGTTGTGCGAGGCGCGGCCGGCGGCGATCACCTCCGGACGACCGTCACCATCGAGATCGGCGACCTTCAGGTCCTCGCAGGCCATCGTGTTGTCGTCGACCACCGCATGCAGCCGCCACTCGCGGCCGGCCGGATCGACCGGAACGTACAACCGGATGCCCACGCGGTCGCCCGGACGCGTGCCGCGCCAACCCGCGACCAACTGGTCGTAGCCGGTCCCCAGCAGATCGGCCGCCGCCAACCCGTGGCCCTGATTGATGTTTTCATCGATTACCCGGCGGCTCGGGGTTAGGTCCCTCGACCCGTCGGCCCCGCGGTAGACCACCACTTGGTTCCCGTGCATCGGCTCGATGGTCGCAAGGAATCGCCCGCCGTCGGGCAGCACTCCGCGCCGCACCTCGCCCGCCGGAGTCGTGGTGAGGCCGAGGAGAGCCGGGCGCCCGTTCCGTCGATCGGCCAGCAGTACCCCCTCCTTTGCCGCGATCAAAAGGGATTCGGGTGAACCGCCTCCGGACGAGGGAAGAAGGTCGAAGTTGTGCGCGAGATGCAGCGCGGGCTGATCCGCCGCGAAGGGCGCCGGTGCACTGGTCTCGCGCCACGGCCATTCATACCCGAGCACCCGCACGCCCTCGCCTTCACCGTTGCGGTTACCGCGGCCATGCAGCGGCAGCACCGCCAGGCTCCATCCACCGGAGGTCTGCACCCAGTGCATGCGATGCGTGGTCGGATCGTGAGGCAACCGGCGCGGAGTCCACCGCTGGGTGCGATCCGCCGGAGCCTCCAGGAGAAACACCGCGCCGCTCTTCAGCGTGTCGTTGGGGTTCCACTCCGCCCCCACCGCGACCTCCGCCTTGCCGTCGCCGTCGAGGTCCCGCGCGGCGATGCACACGTTGTCCTTCGCCGTGAGGTTTTCGGCCATCACGAACTTCTCCCACTTTGGCGCGCGGTACCAGACGATCTGCCGCGCGTCGGCGAGGAGGATGTCGCTCCGGCCATCGCCATCGACATCAGCCACCGCGAGCCCGTAGCCGATCTTGATCTGGGCGTCGATGACCTGCGGCCGGACCTTGAGCGCGGGGAGCGCGGCGGACGCGACCGAGGCGGAGAGAAGGAGGAAGGCGAACGGGGTGGAACGCTTCATGATACGGGGCGCGGCGAGGCAAGCCCGCGCGCCGACGCGCGTCAACGCCCGCGTCCCGTCACTTCATCCACGAGCGAGTGCAACTCACGCATCGAGCCGAGACGGAAGAAGCGCCCTTCCGCGCGCGGCGCCTCGTCGACGCGCTCCGCCGCCCAGGTGAGGTGATAAGGCACGTGCACACCGACACCCCCCAGCGCGAGAACCGGTAGGATGTCGGACTTCAGCGAGTTACCGACCATGATGAACCGCTCGGGCGGGATACCGTGGCGGCGGAAAATACCGCGGTAGGTGGCCTCATCTTTTTCCGAGACGATCTCGACCTGCCGGAACCGCGCGGCGAGGCGCGACTTCGCGAGCTTCCGCTCCTGATCGCGCAAATCGCCCTTGGTGATCAGCAGGAGCTGATGGCGGCCGCCTAGCTCCGTGAGCGTCTCCTCGACCCCGTCGAGCAGCTCCACGGGATGAGCGAGCATATCTTTGCCGAGCGCGATCAACTGTTGGATTTCCTCGGCGCTGATGCGTCCGGCGGTGAGCGTGATCGCCGTCTCGATCGCGGAAAGCGTGAAGCCCTTCACGCCGTAGCCGTACAGCTCGAGATTGCGCATTTCCGTCGCGAAGAGGGTGCGTTCGACGGTCGCGGCGTCATGGAAGCGCGCGAGCAGCGCGCGGTACCGTTGATGCGTATGCTCGAAGATGTTCTCGTTGTGCCACAAGGTGTCGTCGGCGTCGAAGCCCAACACCCAGTCATCGCGGACGGAAATCATCCGCGCACCAGATGCGAGCCCCGGGGGCGCGGCAAGCCCTTGGGTGCAGACTCCCAACCCGACAGGGAAATTTACCTAGTTGTGTCTTGCACCTTGTTACAGGGCGCGCGGGGCGATTGCGTTTTTTCCCCGGGACTTCCCTGCCAACCAGAACCAAATGACGCTGCTCCCCTCGCTCATGTTGGCGTTCGCGCTGGGGCTCCTGATTTTCCCCTTTCCCGCCTTTTTCAGCCGACGGCACAGCTATCGGGCGCTGCAGGAGTTGGATATTGAACGACGCAACGGAAGTTGGACCCAAGCGTGGCGCCGGGTGCTTCGCTTCCCCTGGCACTGGACGGAATTAGCCCGGGGGGCGGCCGGATCGTGGCTGACCATCACGATGCTGCATCAGGTTGGTGCCAGCTGGCCGTGGTACCCCTCCGCAGCCGAATGGGCCGGGGCGGTCATCCCGCTCGTCGCCGCGTATCTCTCGATTCTGCTGAGCGCTCTTCTATTAACCTCCCCCGGAAAACAGCCGGCGCCGGTTTTCTTCACCGGCGCCGTCGTGCTGACGACGCTCGCCCCGGCCATCGCGCTTCCGTCGCTCCTCCTCGGGGGCGCCGTCATGCTCGCGATGAAGTCCCTCGTGGCCTTCTTCCTGGTGACCGGCCCGATCGCACTGGGTCTCGGCCTGCTCTTCGAACGCGAGCCATGGCCCGCCCTCGCCGCATTCGTGTTCGCGACCGCCCCGGTGCTGATCGCGGCCGGCCGGAATCAGGACCTCCTGCTCCCCTTGCATCGATCCAAGGCCAGGGCCGAGGCCTGCAGCGAATCCGAGCACAAACGCTGACGATCCCTCGCGGGTTGCAGGCGGAATACCGGCGGGATTGGCTCCCCACCCGTCATGTTTCCTCAACGCCGCCTCATGCACGCCCGGGGATACCTCGGCCTCGGCCTGCTGGCGGACGCCGAGCGGGAGTTGTTCCTCGCCGAGGACGGCGGCGCGGAGCCCGCGGAGGTCGCGGAGATTCGCCTGGTCCTCCTGCATGAGAAAAGCGATTGGGCCGCGCTGCGTGACTTCACAGGTTCGCTCATTGCCCGCGGCGGCGCCGACGCCGGCGTGTGGATCTCCTGCGCCTACGCCACACGGCGCGCGGACTCGCTCGCCGCCGCCGAGACCGTGTTGAAAGAGGCGGAAAAACTATTTCCCGCGGAACCGACGATCCAATTCAACCTCGGCTGCTACGCCTGCCAACGGGATGACCTCGCCACCGCGCGTCGACGCGTCGACCGGGCCATCGCCCTCGAACCCGGGTTCCGCCTAGCCGCCGCCACCGATCCGGATCTTGCCCCGCTCCGCGCCGTGGACGGCACGGACTGTCCAAACGGGGCGTGATTTGACTCGACCCGCCCGCCGGCGCGCCATCGACACTTCGCACCGCGCATGACCGACGCCCCGCTCCTCGAGATTCGCTCGCTCGCCAAGTCGTTTGGCGGCGCACGCGCCCTGCGCGGGGTCGACTTCGAACTGCGGGCCGGCGAGGTCCACGCGCTCCTTGGTGAGAATGGCGCGGGCAAGAGTACCCTCATCAAAATAGTGACCGGCGCGCATCAGCCCGACGCCGGCGTGATCCGCATCGGGGGGCGCGAGGTTTCCGGCCTAGACCCAGCTTCCGCCCGCCGGCTTGGCATCGCCTGCATCTACCAGCAGCCCGCCCTCTTCCCCGACCTCACCGTCGCGGAGAACATCGGCCTGCGGCTCGATCCCGGTCACGCCCTGCGCCGCGTCGGCTGGAAAAAACTCCACGAGCAGGCAGCGGGGCTGCTCCGGAAAATCGGCGCCGCGATCGACCCGGAAGCCGAGGTTCGCGGCCTCTCCATGCCCGAGCAGCAATTGGTCGAGATCGCCTGCGCGGTCGGCACCGGCGCCCGCATCGTGATCATGGACGAGCCCACCGCCTCGCTCACCCAGAAGGAGCAGCACCTGTTGCACGCGGTGGTGCGGGACCTGCGCCGCGAAGGCGTCGGCATCATCTACATCTCGCACCGCCTCGAGGAAATCTTCGCCCTCGCCGATCGCGTCACCGTGCTCCGGGACGGCGAAAGCGCCGGCACCGGTGCGATCGGGGAACTCACCGAACGCGAGCTCATCCGCCGCATGGTCGGGCGCGAGGTCGCGCAGATCTACCCGCCCGCGGAGCGTCCGCCGGGCGGGGTCGCGCTCGCCGCCCGGGACCTCGGCTGCGCCGCGGGCGGCGTGCGGGATGTTTCGCTGGAAATCCGCGCGGGGGAAATTCTCGGCCTCGCCGGCTTGGTCGGCGCCGGCCGCACGGAGTTGGCGCGCGTGCTTTTCGGACTCACGCCCGCCGATTCCGGCGCCATCGAGTTGGACGGCATCCCGGTCACGCTGCGCTCGCCACAGGAAGCCGTGCGCCACGGCATAGCCTACGTGCCCGAGGATCGCCGTCGCCACGGGGTGGTACTCGAGATGGCGGTGGCGGAGAACATGACGATGGCGGTGCACCGGAGACTATTTCCCGGCTCGTGGCTGCGTTCCTCCGCGGAGCGGATGCTCGCGAACGGCTTTGTGCGCGACCTCGCGGTGAAGTGCGCCGGCGCACAGGCGCCCGCCGGCAGCCTGTCCGGCGGCAACCAGCAGAAGGTCTCACTCGCGCGCTGGCTCGCGACCAAACCGCGGGTACTGATCCTCGATGAACCCACCCAAGGCGTCGACATCGGAGCCAAAGCCGAGATCCACCGCATCATCCGCCGGCTCGCCGGCGAGGGCCTCGCGGTGCTGCTGATTTCCAGTGATCTCCCCGAAGTGCTCGGCATGAGCGACCGGATCGGCGTCATGCGTGGCGGCCGACTCGCGGGCGTCCTGCCCGGCGGCAGCGACGCCCACGAGGTCATGGCCCTCGCGCTCGGGCAAACAGCGAAGGGGGCCGCGTGAGAAAGCATTTCCGCGAACTCTCCGTGGCGGCGGCGCTATTGGTGATGCTCACCCTGCTGGCCGTCTTCGCGCCGGCGTTCTTCCAGCCGCAACCGTTGCTCTCTCTCGCCACCCGTGAAGCCCCGACCCTTGTGGTGGCCTGCGGGATGGCCCTTGTGATCATCTCGCGGCAGATCGACATCTCCGTCGGCTCGCAGTTCTCGGTGTGCGGCGTCTGCGCGGGTCTGCTCGCCGCCTCGGGCTGGCCGCTCGCCGCGACACTGCCCGCGGCGGTCGCCACCGGCGCGCTTCTGGGTGCCGTCAACGGCGCCCTCATCGCCGGCCTCGGGCTCCCCTCAATCGTGGTAAGCCTGGCGACGATGGTAACGCTGCGACAGGGCCTGAACCTCGCCCGGCAGGGGCAGTTTGTGAACCTGCCCGACGGGGTGCAATGGTTCGGACTAAGCCAGTCGAGCGGACAAGGGCTGATCGTCGGCTTTGCAGTTTTGCTGCTCGTCGCGCTGGCGCTGGCGATGCGCCACCTGGCGGCGGGACGCTTCATTCACGCGATCGGCAGCGACGCGGAAGCCGCGCGCCTCGCGGGCATCCGGCCACGGCTGGGGACGTTTCTCGTCTTTGTGCTCATGGGCGCGCTGACGGGGCTCGCGGCGATGATGAACGTGGTGCAGTCCCCGCAAGTGCAGCCGCTCTCCGGCCTGGGGTTGGAGCTGAAGGTGATCGCGGCGGTGGTGGTCGGCGGCGTGGCGATCTCCGGAGGAAGCGGGAACCTTTGGGGGGCGTTCGCCGGCCTGCTGCTGCTCGCGTGCATCGGGCCCGCGCTCACGCACCTGCGCGTCGAGGCTTATTGGGAAAAAGCGATTCAGGGCGCGATCATCCTGCTGGCCGTGGTGGCCGACGGCATCCGTTCCCGCCGGACGGGACCTTGATGATGAAACCAACCGACGCCCCATCGCGCGATTGGAAGGCGCTCTTGCTGCGGCACGAGATGATCCTGCTCTACGTGCTCGTGGCCGAATGGCTGTTCTTCTACTTCGCCGGCACGAGCGTGAACCGGCGCGGCGTGGTGATCGGTTTCGGCACGCTCGACCGCCAATTCGACGTCCTGCGGCATTCCTGCGAGATCGGCCTGCTCGCGCTCGCGCTCACGCCGGTGATCATCACCGGCGGCATCGACCTTTCCGTCGGTTCGCTGCTCGGACTTTGCGCGATCCTCTTCGGCAAACTCTGGCACGACGCCGGCCTGCCCATCCCGGTGGCCGCCGGCCTGACGCTCGTGATCGGCACGCTCGCGGGCGGTCTCAACGCCGTACTTGTCACCGCGCTGCGCCTCCCGCCGTTGATCGTAACGCTCGGCACCTACTCGCTCTTCCGCGGCCTCGCGGAGGCCATCACCCGCGGCGCGGTCACTTACACGGATTTTCCGGCCGGCTTCCTGTTCCTCGGCCAGGAACGGTGGCTTGGCCTGCCCACCCAGGCGTGGCTTTTCGCGCTGGTCGCCCTGGCCGTCTGGCTGCTCGTCCACCGCACCACTTTCGGACGCTCCTACCGCGCGATCGGTTACTCTTCTGAGGGGGCCCGCCACGCCGGGCTGCCGGTCGCCTCGCGGCTCGCGGGCGTCTACCTTCTCGCCGGCGGGATCGCGGCGCTCGCGGGGATCATCTACACCGCCCGTCTCGGGCAGGCCAAGGCCGACGCCGGCACGGGTTACGAACTCTTTGCCATCACGGCGGTGGTACTCGGCGGAACGAGCATCTTCGGCGGCGCCGGCTCGGTCCACGGCACGCTGCTCGGCGTCGCCGCCATCGCCGTGCTCAAGAACGGTCTCGCGTGCCTGCCGGTCGTGATGGAGCTCAACGCCGCGGAAGAGATCGCCGGCCTGCTCACCGGCGCCCTCCTGCTGCTCGCCTTGACCGGCGGTGTCGCGTTTCGCATGGTCCCGCGGCTCCGCCGCCCCCACCGCGCACCGTCCCCCACCCCGCCCTCTTCATGAAAAACTCCCCGCTTACCCGCCTCCTCGCCGCCGCCGCCCTGGTGCTCGCGTCCACGCTGAGCGCCGCCGAATCCCAGCTGATCGTCGCCATGCTGCCCAAGTCCAAGGGCAACGCCTACTTCGTCTCCTGCAAGGCCGGCGCCGACCGCGCCGCCCGCGATCTCGGGGTGAAACTGCTTTTCGACGGTCCGACCGACAGCAACGCCGCCAAGCAGAACGAGATTGTAGAAAACTGGATCACCCTCGGCGTCGACGTCATCGCCGTGGCCGCCGAGAACCGCGAGGGCATCTCCACCGCGCTGCGCAAGGCCCGCAAGCAGGGCATCCAGGTCGTCACTTACGACGCCGACGCCCAGCCCGACGCCCGCTCGTTCTTCGTCAACCAGGCCACGCCGCAGGGCATCGCGCACACGCTGATGGACGACGCTGCCCGCCTCCTCAACGGCGAGGGCGAGTTCGCCATTATCCTCGCCACGCTCACCGCCGCCAACCAGCGCGAGTGGCAGCAGTTGATCGAGAAGCGGTGGAAGGAAAAGTACCCGAAGATGAAGCTCGTCGCCGTGCGCCCCTGCGACGACCTCAAGGACAAGGCCCAGTCGGAGGCGACCGCCCTCATGAGCGCCCACCCGAACCTGAAGCTCATCATGGCCATCTGCTCACCCGCCGTCCCCGGCGCCGCCGAGGCGGTCAAGCAGGCCGGCAAGACGGGCAAGGTGAAGGTCATCGGCCTCGGTCTCCCGAGCGAGAACCGCCGCTACGTGAAGGAAGGCGTGACCGACACCGTCGTGCTCTGGAAGACCGAGGACCTCGGCTACCTCACGATCGAGGCCGCCGTCGCCGTCGCGAAGGGCACCCTCAAGCCCGGCGCCAAAACGTTCCCCTCGCGCAAGCTCGGCGCCATCGAGATCCAGGGCGACAACATCCTCCTCGGTAAACCCTTCGCCTTCACGAAGGAGAACATCGACCAGTTCAACTTCTGAGCAGCCGGCGACGGTTGCTACCAGCATTCGCCGCACCGGAGCGAGGTCACGGCGGACCGTACATCTCGACGATCCGTTCGCGCAGGAGCGCGGCGTTTCCGCAGGCGAAGAGCCGATCCTCCGGATCAGCCGCATCGCCGGAACATCGAAGCGCAAACCCCAGCTTGTTTGTTCCATAATAGAGCGACCCAGGCCGTGGCGCAGGAAACGACGGGGGTGACGGAGGAGAGGGAGCATCCGGAAACTCCAAATCCGCTGTTCCTGGAGGCAGCGACCGCCGAACAGGCTGGCCTGCCTGCCTGCGGTAGCAGGTTTCACCCCGACCCTCTCGAACGTCTCCCGCCCCGCGGAGGGTGCTCGTCCCACCGAGTGATTGCTCGGTCTCTCATCTCAGCGCAATCCTGCCCGCGCTCCCGCGCCTCCACCCCCGCACCGTCAACCGCCCACCTCCCCGTACTATGAACACCCCCCGGCTCCACCGAGTCCTGCGCCCGCTCGCCCTTGTCGTCGCTCTTTCCTTCTCCGCCACGGCTTTCGCCGCCGCGAAGCCCAACATCCTCTTCCTCTTCACCGACGACCAACGCGCCGACACCATCGCCGCCCACGGCAACGCCCACCTCAAGACACCCGTGATCGACGGCCTTGTCCGCGCCGGCGTCAGCTTCCGCCACAACTACGTCTTTGGCGGAAACAGCGGCGCCGTCTGCGTCCCGAGCCGCGCCATGCTGCACACCGGCAAGACGTGGTTCGCCCTCAATACCCAGACGCTCGCCGGCGAGAAACTCCTGGGCGAACTTCTTGGCGAGCACGGGTACACCACGTTCGGCACCGGCAAATGGCACAACGGCCAACCCTCCTGGCTCCGTGCCTTTCAGCACGGCGAGAACGTGATGTTCGGCGGCATGTCCGATCACACCAAGGTCCCGCTCCACGACCGTGGCCCCGATGGCAAAATGGTCGGCCCGCGCGCAGGCGATCGATTTTCCACCGAGCTCTTCGCCGACGCCGCGATCCGGTTTCTGGAAACCCGATCTCCCCGGGCCGACGCGAATCCATTTCTTTGTTACATCGCCTTCACCGCCCCGCACGACCCGCGCCAACCCCCGCCCGGCTTCCCCGCCAACTACGCCGCCCGCCCGCCGCTCCCGAAGGATTTCCTCCCGCAGCTGCCCTTCGACAACGGCGCCATGAACGGCGGCCGCGACGAAAACCTCGGCGCCTGGCCACGCACCGAAGTGATGATCCGCGACCAGCTCGCCGAATACTACGCGATGATCGAGCACCTCGACGCCCAGATCGGGCGCATCCTCGCCACGCTCAAGGCGCGGGGCCTGGCCGACAACACGATCATCGTCTACGCCGCCGACAACGGCCTCGCGCTCGGCAGCCACGGCCTCCTCGGCAAACAGAGCGTCTTCGAGCACTCGATGCGCACCCCCTTCATCATCGGCGGCCCCGGTATTCCCAAAGGCAAATCCATCCATGCCTTCACCTACCTCTTCGACATTTTCCCGACGCTCTGCGATCTCACCGGAATCAACCCGCCCGCCGGCGTCTTCGGCGAAAGCGTTCGCCCGCTCTGGACCGGCGCGAAAACCGCCCTGCGCGACACCGTTTTCCTGCCTTACCTCCAGGTCCAACGCGCGGTACGCGACGAACGCTGGAAACTCATCCGCTACCCGAAACTCGGCTACAGCCAGCTTTTCGATCTCCAGAACGATCCCCACGAAACGCGCTCCGTCTACGAGGACCCGGCACACGCCGCCCACATCGTGCGCCTCACGGCCGCGATGAAAGTCTGGCAGCAGAGGGTCGGCGATACGCTCGTGCTCAACGATGGCAGCACTCCGCCCCCGCCGGTCGATCTCACCGGGCAGGCCCGCAAAACCGACCAATGGCAACCCGAGCGGATCGTGAAAAAATACTTCACCCCGGCACAGAAGCCGGCCCCCTGACCTTCGGCCCAGCGCGTGGATCGCGGCCCCCGGCGAAGGAATCCGCCTCTTGCACGGCGGGAGAGACGTGTTGCCGAGGGACGAAGGTCCGTCCAGGCCGGCGCGGGATTGGCGCGGGAGCCGGGCGGCGGCGATCATCACCTTGGCTTCACGGCGGTTAACCGGACGGGCGCGGAGAATCCCGCTGGAGACGCTACGCGCGAGGAAAGAAAGCCTCGTCTGCACGGTCCGGACCGTTGACAGTCCTCACACTTGCCCCGTGAACCTGCGCCGTCCGAACGCCCTGCTTCCGCTGGTCACCCTGCTCGCCGTGCTCCTCGCCGGTTGCGGCCCGGTGCGTTCGGTCAAGGTCATCAAGCTGGCCCACGCGCTCGACCCGTCGCACCCGGTCCACCTGGGCATGGCGCACTTCGCCGCGCGATTGGCCGAGAAGTCGGGAGGTCGCCTGCGGGTCGATCTCTACCCGAGCGGCCAGCTCGGCTCCGAGCGTGAGTGCATCGAACTGCTCCAGCTCGGCGGACTCGGCATGACGAAGGCGTCCTCCTCCGCCCTCGAGGGCTTCGCCGCCGAATTCCGTGTCTTCGGCCTGCCGTTTCTTTTCAGCGACGAGGCCCATCGCTGGGCGGCGCTCGAAGGGGAAGTCGGGCGCGAGATCCTGCTTGCGGCCGAGGGGAAGTTTTTGCGCGGACTCTGCTATTACGACGCGGGCACCCGAAACTTTTACACCACCAAGCGCCGGGTGGTGCGGCCCGAGGACTTGGCTGGTCTTAAGATCCGCACGCAGGAGAGCCCGATGGCCATCCGCATGGTCCGCGCTCTCGGTGCCTCGGCCACGCCGATCGCCTTCGGCGAGCTCTACACCGCCCTGCAGCAGGGCGTGGTGGACGGAGCGGAAAACAACCCCCCGAGCTTCCACCTGTCACGACACTACGAGCTCTGCCGTCACTACGTGCTCAGCGAGCATACGGCCGTTCCCGACGTCCTTCTCATCAGCACCCATCTTTGGCGCCAGCTCACGGCCGAGGAACAGCGCTGGGTGCAGGAGGCCGCCGGGGAGTCGGAGCGCCACCAGCGTGAACTCTGGAACGAGGCCACGCGACGTGCGCTCGACGCGGTGCGAACGGCTGGAGTCGAGGTCATCGAGCCGGAAAAGGCCCTGTTCCAGGAACGGGTCGCCGCCCTGTACGGGGAGATCGCCCGCGAACTGCCTGCTGTGGGCGAACTGGCGCGGCGCGTCCGGGAGGCCCGGCCATGACCGGACTGCGTCGCGGACTCGAGCGCGCGCTTGGCGGCGTCATAACCGTCCTGCTCTCCGCCATGGTCCTCAACGTCGTGTGGCAGGTGTTCTCCCGCTTCGTGCTCGGCACCCCCAGCTCGTACACCGAGGAGCTCGCGCGCTACTTGATGATCTGGCTCGGGCTGCTGGGCGGCGCTTACGGGGTCGGGACGAAGTCGCACCTCGCGGTCGACTTTCTGGTCGCGGGCCTGGCGGGCCGGGCGCGGCTCTGGGCCCACGCGGCCATCGAGGCCGCGGTACTTGTGTTCGCCGCGGCTGTGATGGTCGGGGGCGGGGTGCGTCTGATGTGGGTCACGTTCACGCTCGGGCAGACCTCCGCGGCCCTGGGGCTCAAGCTCGGCTACGTCTACGCCGCCGTTCCCCTCGCCGGCGCCGGCATCGTCCTCTTCTGCCTCGCCTCGCTCCACGCCCTCTGGCGCGGTCGCGACGAACAGGCGCGTCCGTCGGGAGGACTGAACTAAAATGAACGAGGCCGTCGTTCTACTCGTCGTCTTCGGCGTTTTGCTCCTCGCGGGCGTGCCGATCGCTTTCACCCTCGGGCTGGCGGCCTTTGCCGCGCTTGCGGTCTCCCTCAGTCCAGGTTCGGCCGCCACCGTGCTGGCCCAGCGGCTCGCCACCGGACTCGACAGCTTCGCCCTGCTCGCGATCCCGTTCTTCATCCTCTCGGGCAACCTGATGAACCGCGGCGGCATCGCGGCGCGCCTGGTGGAACTGGCGAAGGTCGTGGTCGGCCGGCTGCCGGGCGGGCTCGCCTACGTCAACGTGCTCGCGAACATGCTCTTCGGCGCCGTCTCCGGTTCGGCGGCGGCCGCCGCCGCGGCCAACGGCGGCTTCATGGCGCCGCTGATGAAACGCGAGGGCTACGACCGCGACTTTGGCGCCGCGGTCAACATCTCGTCCGCCGTGACCGGCCTGCTCATCCCGCCGAGCAACGTGATGGTCGTCTACTCGCTGGCCAGCGGAGGAGTCTCCATCGCGGCCCTCTTCGTTGCGGGCTACGTGCCGGGCATTCTCCTCGGCCTAGTTCTCATGCTGGTCGGCGGACGCATCGCGAAGCAGCGCGGCTACCCAGTCGGCGAAAGGGTCGGCCTCGCTGCGGCCCTGCGCATCCTCTGGTCGGCGACACCGAGCCTCGCCCTCATCCTCGTCGTGATGGGCGGCATCATCCTGGGCTGGTTCACGCCGACGGAGGCCAGCGCCGTCGCGGTGCTGTACACCTTCGTGCTCGCGGTCCTTGTCTACCGCGAAGTGAAGTGGAACGACTTGCCACGGCTCGTGGCCGACTCCGCCGCCACCACCGCCGTCGTGCTGCTGCTCATCGGGGCCTCGATGGGGCTCTCGTGGGTCCTGTCCTCCGCCAACATCCCGCAGGCGGTGACTGCCGCGCTGCTCAAGCTCACGGACGACAAACTCCTTCTCCTCCTGCTGATCAACGTGCTCCTGCTTGTGGTCGGCACGTTCATGGACATGACGCCGGCGGTGCTGATCTTCACCCCGATCCTGCTGCCCGTGGTGCAGAAGTTCGGGGTCGATCCGATCCACTTCGGCCTGATCATGATCTTCAATCTTTGCATCGGCCTCTGCACGCCACCGGTCGGCAGCGTGCTCTTCATCGGCTGCAGCGTGGCGCGCACCACATTACGTCAGGTGATCCGCCCGCTGCTGCCTTTCTTCGCCGCGATGGTGATCGTGCTCATGCTCGTGACCTACGTCCCGGCCCTCTCCCTCTGGCTCCCCACCCTCCTCGGTCTGAAGTGACCCCGCTTCCCTCCGCGGAGTTCAGCGGAACGCATCCGCGTCCGCCCGACCGTGCGGCACGCGACGGATTTTAGCCGCGTCGTAACCCAGCGCCGCGAGTTCGCGCACCAGACGATCATAGTCGGCGGCGGGGATCTCCGATGTCCGCGCCATGATCCACAAGTAATCGCGCTTGTTACGTCCGATGACCGTCCGGGTGTAGTCGGGGTCGACGTGCGTGACGAGGAACTCAGCTTGGAACGGCCAAACGAAGCGCATTCCCCACGTCGACTTGTGCACTGGATCGCGCACAAAGCCCCGCGGGTTGTAGCGCTTCGCCGGACCGTCAAAGCTGCCTTGGTTGAACGTGAAAACCGTGTCGATCGTGCCGTCGGATTCGAGCCGGTAAGTCTCCACAGCGTTGTAGGCCTCCGTCTCGATGAAGGTGGGGATGCACGCGATGACATACCACTTTCCCATGTAGCGGTTGAGATCGAGATTCTCGACCGTCGGCAAGGGTGGCAGGCGGGACGCACAGCCGGAGAGCAAAAGTGCGAGCACGATAGCGATCGCCGGCACGAAACACCGCCGGGCGCGCGCGGCGGACGATCGGCGCGGGAAAGGAAGGCGCGACATGTCCAAAAACGGACGGCCAACCCCAACCTTGTCAAAACGACCGCGCCGATCGCCGACGAAAGGCGGGGACCGGTCAGGACGAATCATGCCAACCAGCCCATTGCTTCGGAGGGCCGTCAAAGTAGGAGACCTCAGCGGGTACGGCTGTTGTTGCAGGTTTCTAACCCGCCCCTTCGAGCCCAGCTCATCCGCGCGATCAGCGAAATCCGCGGTCAGAAACTAAGGGCGTTCACGAACTGCCTACGGCAAAACGTGTACCCTCAAAATCCAAGGCAAACAGCCTCGGCTACACCCGAGCCCCGTCATTCGTGCACCTTGGTATCCATTCGTGGTTCTGCCCCTCGCGGAGCCGTACCGCGACATTCATCACCGGTTGCCGAATCCGTGTTCATCCATGTTGATCCGTGGTTGCCACCCCGCGAAGCGATACCGGCAATCGTCACGACCAGCCGAGCCTTGAACAGAAGGCCGGGAAGTCTGACCGGCCCACTTCATCCTCCGCCAGCACCGCCGCGATGACGCCCTCCAGGGCGTAGTTGGCCATCATCTCGCAGGCGTGATGGCGCGCGGTGAAGAAAACGCGGAAGCGCGGCTCACCGTCCAGCCGTCCGAAGCTCAGCAGCTCCACGTCGCGGCCCTTCGCGGTGCGGGAAAGTGTTTCCTGCCCAACCGCCCCACGGACCGAGGGTAGCTGGAGAAACGCGCGCAGGTGCTCCTCAGTGCAGGGCATTCCCACGGAGAAACGAACATCGTCCTCGCCGGGCGCGAAAGTGTGACGAAACGTGCGGTCCCTAACGATCTCACGGCCCAGACACCGCCACGACTTCCCGCCGTCGACGCTGACGGCCGGACCGCGCGCCGAGAACCGGTCGCTGGCGAAGGTGAAGGCTAGCGTGCGGCCGGCCGGCCCCGCGCACCCGGAAAGCCCAGTAGAACCAATCGCCCTGCGTGTCGCGCAGGTTCGGACGCAGAAACGCCGTGTCACCCTCGATACCGTCAACAATGATGTTCCCGCCGGGGAAATCGGCATCGATCCGCAGCGCGGTGGCCCGGATCGCTATGGTCGAAAATCCGAGCGCGAGGACGCACGCGGTGCGGGTTAAGGCGAGGACCAACGGAGGCATGGTTGATTCGGAAGAGGAGAGTGAAGGAGAAACCGGATTTACGCGGCGCGCTGAACCAGTCCGCAGGGCGGAGCATACCGGTCGAACGGATAACGAGGTCGAGCACGCGGTAGGCCGAAGTACCCCGAGCTGGCAGGCTGATAGACTTTAGCGAACCACCGGTGCGGAAATGCCGCAGCCTGAATCAGTCGAATCGCACTCGAACGAAACGGCTTGGGCGTGGACAATAAACCGCGGCCCGGGAAGCTCCGCCCCATGCTTTCCGCCCTGCGAAGAATCTCCATGCCTTGGATGCTGGTTATGGCGGCGGCGGCGGGAATAGCGCTGGGATTCGCGGCGCCGGAAGTCGGCCGCCAGCTCACTCCAGTCAGCGATGTCTTTCTCCGACTCATCCGCGCCATCATTGCGCCCCTGCTCTTCAGCGTGCTGGTCCGCGCCGTCGCAGGCGCGGGGGAGGCGCGCAACCTGGGCCGGATCGGCGTCCGCGCGATCATCGTGTTCGAGGTCCTGACCACGATCGCGCTTCTGCTTGGCTGGCTGGCCGGAGTGTGGTGGCGACCCGGCGAAGGAGTGGCGCTGCCGCTCGAAGCGGTGGTGCCGGCCGCGGCGCCGGTGGCGTTCGTCACCGTGCTGACGAATGCGTTTCCCACCAGCATCTTCGACGCGATGGCCCGCGGCGATGTGCTGCAGATCGTGGTGTTTTCCCTGCTCTTCGGATTCGCGGCCCTGAAGGTCGGTGAGAAGGCCCGGCCGCTCCTTTCCTTCGTGGAGGCGCTGGCCGAGATCTCCTTCCGCTTCACCCGCATCGTCATGCTTCTCGCGCCAGCGGCGATCTTCGCCGCGATGGCCTCCGCGATCGGGGGCGGAGGCCTGAATGCCCTCTCCGGTCTGGCCCGTTTCGCCGGCGTCGCTTGGGCCGGCCAGGCGTTCTTTCTGATTGTGGTGCTGGGCGGCGCGCTGGCGCTCGCACGCGTGCCGCTGTCGCGTTTCGCCGCCCACGCCCGGGAACCCTTTCTCGTGGCCTTCGCCACCACGTCGAGCGCCGCGGCGTTGCCGCAAACCCTGGCGAACCTCGAGCGCCTCGGGGTGCCGCGGTCCATCCTCGGAGTCGTCGCGCCGCTGAGCCTGAGCCTAAACCTCTGCGGAAGCACCCTGCATCTAGCCCTCGCGACCCTGTTCGTCGCCCAAGCCGCGGGCGTTGATCTGACCCTGCAGCAGCAGCTCCTCATTCTTTTGACTCTGAAAATCACGAGCAAGGGAGTCGCGGGCATCCCGCGAGGCAACTTCGTCGTCCTGGCGGCGCTTTTCCCCACGTTCGGGCTGCCGCTCGAGGGTCTAGCGCTCCTGCTGGGCATCGATGCCTTGATCGATCCCGTGCGAACCAGCGTCAACGTCCTGGGGCACTGCGCGTCCCCCGCCCTGGTGGCGCGCTGGGAGGGTGCGCAACTCGAAGGTTCAATCCCACGGGCCCCGGTCTGACCCACCAAGGGGTCAGGGCGTTGATCGTTTAACGGCGGAGCCGCGAATCCACTCAATAAACGTCTAACGCCCTGACCCCTTGGGGCGGGCCGGCAGCCCAGGCTGTTTTAACCCGCCAAGCGGCGCCGTGCTTCGAGTCAGGCCCCGGCCGGCAGACGCTCCACGCCGAGTTTTCGCGCCCAAGGGAGCAGCGCAGGCAGGATCGCGGGGTGAAGCTCTACCCCGTTGGCTAGTTGCTCGAGACGGCGCCGAAGGCCGGTTTCACCGGGCAGACGTACGCGTTCCACGCCGGGTCGAGGCGGGT